>DAIDLI010000084.1 GCA_027449545.1 Acidobacteriaceae bacterium
GTGGCCACCAGCCCGCGAATCACCTCGCGCACCTTGCTGCGCGAAGTCAGCGGCGCCAGGAAGGCTTCCACATCTTCCATGCTGCCGGCAATCACCGCTTGCAGGTAGATGGAAGCGAGCACCGAGATCGCCGTGACCTGCGAGGTGGATGCGCCTTCCGCGATCGCCTTCTGATACCGGTTGCGGAGCAGTTGCCACTTCGCCGTCTGTCCCGGAGCGGCAATCACCGGAATGATGCGAAGCTGCTGCCAGAGTTCGGTGATGGCGCGCCCCACGGCGGCCTCAGACACCTCGCGGCCGAGCTGATGCTTCAACTGCGGAATCGACAACTCGCCCGTTTCCAGCAGCTTGTAGGTCTGGATGGCGAGGGGAGACACCTGGCGCGAACCAGTCAGTTGCGGAGTGCGGCGCCAGTCGCGGTCGCCGCGCAGCGCGTACACGTAGGGCAGAACCCATGCGGCCACAACGAAGTCCGGCTGTTCGCCCGGCTGGCCCAGCAGGTTCAGGCGCACGGCAACGTCGCTATTCTCCAGGCGGACCAGCAGCTCCTCTGCCAGAGCGACCTGCTTGGGCTCCGGATTGGGATTTCTCTGCCCGGACACCGCCTCCACGAAAGAGGGGGATGGCGCCGAAGAATACTGCTTGCGGGGCATGAACAGGCACAACCCCGTCTCTTCCAGCCAGGTACGGGCATCCTCAAAGGTGAGAGCCCCAGATCCGTTCAGGCGCATCCTCTCGACGCGCGATGCTTCCAACTGTTCTGCTGTCAAAGAAAAAACCTCGCTTCCAGGCTGGCTTTCGGCAAGACCAGAGGTACTAAAACTAGTTTAATCCTCTTTAGCATTCAGCGCATCCCCTTCTAAACCGCACAATTTAAGTGGTTTAGATAGGGATGGCGAAAGGCCGCCGCACAGCGATGAGTGCACTTTACGCTGGATCTGCCTCACTGGACCGCAAATTCCGGGCAAGACGACGGCTCTGGCGGCCGCCTGTCAGATGCGATGGAAGGCACGCAGAATCTCCTTCCAGGAGTACAGCAAAGCGATCGGACGGCCGTGGGGACAGCTCGTCGGATGACTCGTCTTCGCAAGTTCCAACAATAGCCATTCCATTCGTGCGGGGTCAAGGGGCATATTGACCTTGATCGCCGAGTGACAGGCCAGCGATGCGGCGATGCGCGTCCTGAGCGCCGTAAGGTTCTCAGCCGGAGTGGCTTGCTCGTCGGCCGTGGCCGACTGCTCGATGACCTCGGCGAGCATGCGCTCGAGCGCCGGACCCTCCAGTCCGGCCGGAGCGGCTTTGACCGCAAGTGTTTGCGGCCCAAAGGGTTCCACCTCGAACCCGTTCCGCTCCAGCTCCTCGGCGATACGCGCGAAGACCACCATCTGATCGGGCTTGAGATCAACCAGGAGCGGCATCAAGAGCCGCTGCCGATGCGCCTCTTCCACCTGCCGGTCGCGCAGAATCTTTTCGAACAGCACCCGTTCGTGGGCCACGTGCTGGTCAACGATCCATAGCCCGTCTTCATTGGTGGCGAGAATGAAGGATTCGCGAAGCTGGCCGAGCGCCTTGAGTCCGGCAAGGTGATTGAGATTGACGGCTGCCTGCTCAGCTTCCACGAGCACCGCGCTGGCAGCCAATTCGAGCGCACGGAGCGCATCGCCATCCCCGGAGCCGGGGGCAGAGGGAGCGCTGACGCCGTCGGAGGAAAGCGGCGGCGTGAACAGCGCCGCGGCGGCTTCGCCCCACCCGCGGGCATCGAAACTGCGCGGATCGATGGCCTGAGTCCCGTTGAAGGGCAGGCGGCCGGGCGTGGGCGAAGGCATGCGCGGCGTGAGCCGGAAGGGGTCGGCTCCGTTCGCTCCGGGGACAAATGCCTCTGGATCGGAGTCTGCCTGGGCGGCCGTGGCAGGATCGGGCGCACCGGGCAGAGGCGAAAGCGCCGTCGGCATCAGCGAAGGACTGGCCGTGGGCTGCGCGTCGAGCGCCGCCAGGAATCCCGCAGCCGGACGCGCTTGGACCAGGGCGGTGCGCAGACTGTCGCGCACAAAATCATGCACCAGGCTCTGCTGGCGGAAGCGCACCTCCGTCTTGGCGGGGTGCACGTTCACATCCACCTCTTCCGGCGGCATCTCCAGAAACAGCAGCACCACCGGAAAACTGGTGGGCGGAATCACGTTCCGGTAGGCCTCGGTGATGGCGTGCATCAGCAGGCGGTCCCGGATGAGCCGCTGGTTCACAAAAATATAGATGGAGTTGCGATTGAGCTTCTGCAACTCAGGCTTGGAGTAGAAGCCGGAGAGCCGCATCGTCCCCGGATCGCGCGGCGGCGCATCGGGATCGCGCTTCCAGGGCGGCGGTTCAGGCAGGCCGGCGTGCTGCAAGGATGTTTCGGCGGCAACAGGCAGAAGCAGGCTCAGCGTTTCCTTGCCGAAGATCTGGTAGATACGCTCGGCGGTGCGCGCCACCGGCGGCGCCGACACGAGGGTGTGCGTGGCCGAAAGCAGTTCGAAGTGCTTCTCCGGATGCGCCAGCGCGTAATGGGTCACCAACGCCGTCACATGGGCGAGCTCGGTGGATTCGGCCCGCAAGAACTTGCGCCGCGCCGGCGTATTGAAGAAGAGATCGGCCACCGCGATCGTGGTTCCCTGGGGCAGCGCCGCATCCTCCACCCGCAGGATCTTGCCGCCGGCAATCTCCAGCCGTGTGCCTGTTCCAGCGTTTCCGCCGTCCGCGCAGGTCTCCAGCGTGACCCGCGCCACCGACGCAATCGAGGGCAGAGCCTCGCCGCGAAATCCCAGGGTGGCAATCGCGAGCAAGTCGTCGGCAGTGCGCAGTTTGGAGGTGGCGTGGCGCTCGAAGGCCAGCAGGGCGTCATCGCGGTTCATGCCGCAGCCGTTGTCGGCGATCCGGATCAGCTTGCGGCCGCCCGCCTCCACCTCGACCCGGATGCGCGTGGCGCCGGCATCGAGTGCGTTTTCCAGCAGCTCTTTGACCACCGATGCGGGGCGGTCGACCACCTCGCCGGCGGCGATCTGGTTCGCCACCTGGTCGGAGAGGATGCGGATGCGGCCCATAAGGGACAGTCTACCGTCCAAGCTGGTTAGCGGGAATGCCTTTGCAGCCTCCGGCTCGATCCGGCAGAATGCCAAGCATGCGCCACTCGCAATTTTTACCTTGGCAACCCCGGTTTCTGCTCGCAATGCTGCTCTTTGCAAATACGGCGACCTGTTGCGAGGCCGCGCAGCCCAGCGCAGCCGCAACCGCGCATTTCGATGCCTACACGCAATCCCTCGAGGCGCGGCTGAGCCAGCAGCATCTGTCGGCTTCCGGGTTCATCGCCGGCCTGCAGAATCCCGATGTCGCGGCGCGGCTGCGCAACGGCGAGCCGATCATCGAAAATCGAACTCCCGCGGATAGCTCCGTTGGCGGGGCTCTGCTGCACGCCTGGCGCGGCACTGTCTTTGTTCCGGGAGCGACGGCGGCCGATTGCGAGCGCCTGCTGCGCGACTATAGCGCCTACCCACACGTCTATGCGCCCGAGATCCTCTCTTCCCGGGTGCTCAGCCAGCACGGTAATCAGTATCGGGTAAAGATCCGCCTGCTGCAGAAGCACGTCATCACCGTAGTGATGGACACTGATTACGACGTGACCTTCGGGCAACTGGATGCAGACCACGGCTACAGCGCCTCGCGCAGCACGCACATCGCGGAAATCTCCAGACCGGGTACACCCCAGGAGCATCCGCTGTCTGCCGCCGAAGATCGTGGATTCCTCTGGCGGCTCAACATCTACTGGAGCTGGGAGCAGCGCGATGGCGGAGTCTACATGCAGATGGAGACGGTCACGCTCACCCGCACGGTTCCAACCGGACTGAACTGGTTGATCGGGTCGTACATAAACAAGGTGCCACGCCAATCGCTGGACTTCACACTGCGCGCCACGCGCAATGCGCTGCAACGCTGAAGACCGCAAATGCGCATCATGCGCGAAGAGTTTTAGCCCGTCACAATCGAGTGGGCCAGCAGCCGCATGGCGGGACTTCGCTGGGCATCGAAGCAGGCAGGAGGAAAGCTATGCCTGAAACCGTGCGGAACCGGATCAACAACTATCTCGAGGACGCCATTGCCGCCGAGCGTAACTTTGAGGACGCGCTGCATTCGTTCGGCAAAACCGGTGTCCAGGAGCCTGTCCGGGCGCTGCTGGCCGCAGCCGGAGACAAGGCCCGAACCCAGCATCAGCGGCTCACTGCGCTGCTCGAGCAGCGCGGCGGATCACCATCAACCGCCAAATCTGCGCTGGCCCACATGCTCGCCTTCAGCACGCTTACCGCGCAGGCGGGACACGAGCCCGGCGAGAAGAACACCCAGCACCTGATCGTCACCTTCGGAGCAGCAGGGGCCGAGCAGGCCATGTACCAGGCGCTTGCCGAAGCCGGCGCCGAGGCCGGCGATACGGCGGTCGTCTCGCTGGCGCGGCAACTGCAATCGGAAGAAGCCGACGATGCCCGCCAGGTGTGGCCGCTGCTGCGAACCAGCGCGCGCAACTCCTTCCGCGAAGCGGTGGGCGCCGGACGCAGCCCTTCCGACGTGCTCAGGTCCTACCTGGAAGACATCATCGCCGCGGAGAAGAGCTTTGAGACGCAACTGACCGCGTTCTCAAAGGAAGGCGATTATGCCCCGGCGCAGACTGCATTCGCGCAGCACGCCCAGGAGACGCGCGCTCAATATGAGCGGCTCACCTCCCGGCTGGAGGCGATCGGCGGCACTACCTCAACCGCCAAAGGCATCCTCGCCCAGGTGTTTGGAGCGGCTCCCAAGCTGGCGCAGGCCGGTCACGACGCCAGCGAGCGCACCACGCAAAACCTGATGATCGCCTACGCCGTCGAGAATGCGGAGATGGCCATGTACGAGGTCTTCTGTGCGGTGGCAGCCGACGCCGGCGATCATGAGACCGGCCGCGTCGGCGCGGAGATCCAGCAGCAGGAGAAAGAGACCGCCGAGAAGGTGTGGAAGCTGGTAGGCCCCGCGGCCCGCCGCTCCATTCAACAGGTCACGCTCAGGAAGGCTTCCTAGCCGAAACAGGGAAAGCGGCCGCCCGTTGCCGGCGCGGCCGCTTCACACGAGTCTAGTGCGGCCGTGTCGCGCCGCCGTTGCCATTGCCGGTCGTCGTGCTGCCCCCGTTGGGAGAATTCGCGCTGTTGCCGGCCGGGATATTGCCGGTTCCGTTGCCGGTGGTCCCTTTGGCTCCCGTCCCGTTCTCGCCCGGTCCGGTTGCGCCATAGCCGCCATTGGTGCCGGCAGGTCCATTCGTCACGGCGCCTCCCCCTGTGCCGTTGGTGATGGCGCCGTTGGGTCCGTTGATGCGGTTTGTATGATGTCCCCACCACCAGCCGCCGGAGTTCCCCCAGCCCCATCCGGCCCACCAGATCGCCAGCGCAATCACAATGATCCAGAGCCACCACCAGGCCATGCGGCTGCCGGTTGAGGCCGTGCGGCGCAGTCGCCTCTCTTCGGCCGTGTTGTATTCACGACGCATCTCGTCCGGGTCTTGTCTTTGCGGTAAAGCCATGTCTGCACCTCGTTGGTCGAAGGGATGATTTCTTCCGACCGGAGGGCCGCCCGGACCGGCCTGCAACACGGCTGCGGATGGCGTCCGCTCCCTGCAAGCCCTGCTCGGCGATACCGCCCGATGACCTCCGACTTGGGGATACGATGGAGGGCCTTGGATGCAGGATGGCCATCGGAGAAGTGTGCAATGCACCTTGTCTGTGACGCGATCAAAAGCCGCACCCGGCTTCTTGCTCCACGAAAAAGCCCGCCGAAATGGCGGGCCTTTGAGCTGGCTGGTAAAACAATCCGGATCAGATGCCGACGCCAAACTCGCTCGCCTGCTGCTCGCCGGCGTTGGAGTAAAAATCGTAGGGCGTGCGGTGATTGAACTTGTACCGGCTGCGAAGCTCCGCGCCAACCAGAACGCCAATCGTGGCCACAGCGAGTCCCACCGAAAACCAGCCAATCATCATCAGCGCGTTGGAGCGCTCCCTGGTGACGGCCTGGTCGTCTCCGCCAGGCGTAACGGGCTGCAAATCCGTGGACATGCGCGTGCTTCCTCCTGATGGCACAATCATACCGCACAAGTTGATGAGCTGGCGTGAAACTGTGGTGAGGCAAAGGGGGCGCATCGTTACTCAATAGTTTCGATGCGGGCCAGCCACCGGAATTTATCTGAATCGGGAAGAAAACTTGCGCGGAAAGAATTCGCCGCCAGCGCCCGCAGTTCCTCGCGACTGAATCCCTGTTCGGTGTGGGCCAGTACGTACTCGTTCTCAACATCGGAGCCGAAGAACGCCGGATCGTCCGAGTTGAGCGTCACCAGCAGGCCGCGCTCCAAGCACCGGCGCAGCGGATGCGCGGCGAACGAGCCGCAGACGCCGGTGCGCACGTTCGAGGTCGGATTCATCTCCAGCGGAATCTGCCGCTCTTTCAGCTCTTGAACGAGAGATTCGTCCTGGACGACCGACAAGGCATGACCCAGGCGCTCCGTGCCGATGGCGAGCGCCTCCCAGATGGCCTCGGATCCGGTGGTCTCCCCGGCATGGTTGGTGAGCCGCAAGCCGGCCTGGCGGGCTTCGGCGTAGAGCTCGCGGTAAGGCGCCGACCCGGTCCGCCGCTCATCGCCGCCCAGGCCGATCCCCACAATCGAGGCATGATTCGTCTTCAACTGCGCTGCTTTGCGGAAGACCTTGGCAGCCTCCTCCACAGGAAAGTGACGCACGGCGTCCAGAATCCAGTAGAGGGAAACACCCAGTTTGCGCGCCGCCCGCTCGCGCGCCCTCTCCAGGCCCGCAAAGATGGGATCGAAGGAGTCGGGATCCGGATTGCGCCAGTGGTAGATGACGCCGACCGAGAGGAAGACCTCGGCATGCACCACGCCCTGCGCGGCCAGTTTCTGCGCCATGCGCCAGGCAGCCAGCTCGAAGTCTTCGCCGGTCGTGAGCCGCTCGCTCACCGCCTTGAAGGCCAGCATGAAGCCGGTGAAGTCGGTGAAGTGATAGAGCGCCTCGGCCTCGGCAAGCGTCAGTGGCTGCGCGTCATGGCGCTGGCTCAACTCGACAAGCGTCGCGGGCTCCACGGTGCCTTCGAGATGCAGATGCAGCTCCGCCTTGGGCAGACGGCGGATGAAGTTCCTGATTTCGTCCACGCTTCAAGTGTACCGAGAGGTGAGGCATCCGCTCGGGCATGATCCCGCGGGTGCAACCCGGCGGCGTGCTGTTCCCTCTTACCCGAGAACGCAACCTTTGCCCCGGACGAGCGGGACAACGAGCATGCCGGGGCCACTCACGTTGAGCCAAGTCCTCCTCTCTTATGGCTATGGATCAGGAATCGCATCAGCAGGCGCTCGGGATGACGCGCATTATGCTGCGGCCGCTGGGCAGCGCCATGCCGCTGGGCTTCTTTGCCTTCGGTGCCGGCGCCTTGATGAGCGCGGTCCTGGAACTGCAATGGGTCACAAAAACCGAAACCAAAACGGCGGCCATTGCGCTGCTCACCTTCGTCATGCCGCTGGAGATGTTGGCCTGCATCTTCAGCTTTCTCTCCCGCGACGCGGCCGGCGCCACCGCCATGGGCATCTTCTCGGCAAGCTGGGGCGTCTTCGGCACGTTATGGCTGGTCGTGGGGCCGGGACAAAGTCCCGAGCTCGGCGTCTTCACGGGGATGGTCACGGCCGCAATCCTGTGCCTCGCCGTGGTGGGCTGGAGAGGCAAACCCCTGCTTGCCTCTCTGCTGCTCCTCGCCGCGGCGCGCGACGGATTTCTGGTCGCCTATCATCTCGGCGTAAAGACCACCCTCACCGGCGCCGGCTGGTGCGGACTGGTTCTGGTGCCGCTCTCCATCTACTGCGGCCTGGCCTTTCTGATGGAGGATGTGAACCAGCGGACCATTCTCCCCCTGCTTCGCCGCGGGACCGCCCGTCAGTCGCTGGAGGGCGATCTGGGCGACCAGCTCCAGCGCATCGAACGCGAAGCGGGGGTGCGCAATCAGCTTTAGTGCTCGCGAAGCCGCCCTCTGCCGGCCGCGCGACCCACAAGACGCCGGCCAGAAGGTCGGTTCCCTTCCTGCAAATTCCATTGACGCATGGGGAGGCTCCGGTTTAGGGTCGGCCTAGCTGCTTCCGGAGCTGTGGCCCGCCGGGGTTTCTCCCCAGCTCGAACCGGGCGGCGCGGCGACTCCCCCAAAAGTGCCAGATGCTTTAGAAGCAACGGTTTGTCAGAATCGATAGACCGGCTGCACGCGCCGGTTTCCCCAGTTGTTTCAAGCTGCCCGACACCGGGCAGGAGGTCAATCGATGGATCCCCAGCAGACGGCCGCCATTCTGGTCGGCTATCAAAACGACTATTTTGCTTCCAACGGCATCTTGCGCGGCGTGGTGGAAGAACCTCATCGCGTGGACGAGGTGTTGGCCAACACCCTCTCCTTTCTCCGCGAAGCGGCCAAGACGCCCATGACGCTCCTCTCTACCCCGATCAGCCTGACGCCGGATTACCGCGCGCTGGCCAGCCCAGTCGGCATCCTGCACTCTATCAAGACAGCGGGCGCCTTCAAAGACGGTACCTGGGGGGCAGATACGATTCCCGAGCTGAAGGAGTTCGGCGACCGCATCCTGTATGTGACCGGCAAGGTCGGCTTCAATGCCTTCTCCAACACTACCCTCGACCAGGTCCTGGCGGAGCGCGCCATCAAGAATGTGCTGGTGGCCGGAATGGTCACCTCGCTGTGCATCGACTCCACCGGGCGGGCCGCTTACGAGCGCGGCTTCAGCGTCACCATCCTGTCCGACTGCAGCAGCGCCCGTACTCTCGGCGAGCACGAGTTCTACTGCAAGAACATCTTCCCCCTGTACGGCCGGGCCTGCGAGAGCAAGCAGATTCTGGAGGAGATCGCGGCGACTGCCGGCTAGCCGATGCCCGCGATGGACAACGAACAGAACCAGTTCGTCAACGCTCACGATCTGCACGTCGAGGCCACCTACCGGCTGACCGAGGCGCTGGTCGAAGCGGAAAACCGGATGCGCCGCCGCATCGAGCTGCTCTCCGTGGTGGTCTTCGAGACCGACGAGAACTACGTTCTGGTGTTTCTCAACCAGGCCTGGGAGAAGCAGCTCGGCTACGAGATCGGCCGCTCGACAGGGCGGCCGTTGATCGAGTTCGCCGCCGAGGAAGACCGGCCGCTGCTGGCCGGCCTTCTGGCGAATTGCAGCGTGCACTCGCCCGCCGCCCGCCACCAGCTTCGCATCGTCCGCAACGACCGGCAGATTGCCTGGATCGAGATCTCGCTGGCCCGTATTCCGGGCGGCGGCATCGTGGGCGTGTTTTACGACATCACCCGCCAGAAACATGCGGTGGACGAGATCGC
>DAIDLI010000085.1 GCA_027449545.1 Acidobacteriaceae bacterium
GGAATGGTGTCGGCGGCGAGGCCCATGCGCTCAAGGTTCTCCCAGCAGTCCTCGACTTGGGAGATTTCGGCCATGTCGGCCATGGAGCAGCCGGCGTTGAGGTCAGGGAGGATGACCTGCTGCGAGTCCTTTGCGAGGATGTCGGCGCTCTCTGCCATGAAGTGGACGCCGCAGAAAACGATGAATTCGGCGTCGGTTTCGGCCGCGGCTTTGGAGAGCTTGTAGCTGTCGCCGGTGAAGTCGGCGAAGCGGATGACCTCATCGCGCTGGTAGTGGTGGCCGAGGAGGATGGTGCTCTTGCCGAGACGGGCGCGGGCCGCGGCGATGCGGGCGTCCATGGAGTGGTCGGGGAGGGTGAGGTAGTGCTCAAGACTGCAGGATTCAGCAGTCGCGGAAGAGGCTGTGGCCTCAGCTTCGAGAGTCTGGTTCACGGTACTCCGCCTTCAGCCCGGAGCACCCGTTGCGCGGATGGCGGGCGGGGATGTTGAAAGCCAGAGCCGCAGGGCGGCTCGCTGCCTGCAGTGGGCGCGAACAGAGTTGCCCACGGGGTTGTTGCAGGCCGTACTTCAAATGGATGCGCGGCGCGGAGTGCGGATGCAGATGCCGAACGGCGCGGGGCGCATGCCTTTCACCAAAGTGTAACAAGGGGATGTCGGTGATTCAAAACACCGGACGGCGCGATGCGCGGGCGAAGAGGAGGAATTGTGAGGGCTGCGCGGCGACAGGTATGATGAGGGCTTATGGGAGCACCCCTGACAATTGAGGCGGCGAACCTTGGGATGGCGGACTCGCTGATTCTGATGGTGCTGGCGCTGGTGGTGTTTGGACCGCGGCGGCTGCCGCAGATTGGGCGTCAGATCGGCAAGCTGATGTATGAGTTCCGCAAGGCCTCGAACGACTTCAAGTATCAGATGGAAGAGGAACTGCGGCAGGCCGAGGATGCGGATCGTCGCCGGAAGGAAGAAGCGGAACGCGCGAAGCTCTTGAATGCTCCGGCGCAGGCGGTGAGCGCGGACCTGGCTGTGGCTGCGCCTGTGGTGAACGCGATTGAGCAGAGCGGGGCGAGCACGGAGGCGGGCGCGGAGGCGGTGAGCCTTCCGGCTCAGGAGGTGGAAGCGATGCCGGCGGCGGATCAGGTCGCGAGCGGCCCGCGGATTCTGCCGCCTACAACGGGTGAGCCGGTGATGGCTGCGCGCCAGGGAACACGCGCGACGGAGCAAGCTGCGGAAAGTGAGATGGCTTCAGGCGCGGCCAGCGCACCCGCTACGACGGAGGCGGCGCAGCCCCATGGTTGATTCTGAAGACGCGATCAGCAAGGCGCGGAAGGCAGTGAACGAGCGCGCGGAACTGCCGGGCATGAGCCTGATGGAGCATCTGGACGAGCTGCGCCGGCGCATTGTGCACTCGGCGGCTTACCTGGCGGTGGGGTTCTTTGTCTGCTGGTTTTTCCGCGACCGGATTGTGGCCTTTCTGCAGGCGCCGCTGAACAAGATTGGCAAGTCGCTGGTGTTCACGCATCCGATGGATGCGCTGAACCTGGATCTGCAGGCCTCGCTGCTGGCGGGCGCGATTCTGGCGTCGCCATTCATTCTGTTTCAGGTGTGGCTGTTCATTGCGCCGGGGCTATATCAAAAGGAGCGGCGGTTTGTGGTGCCGTTTATGGGCGCGACGGTGGGGCTGTTCCTGACGGGCGCGAGCTTCGGCTACTTCTTTGTGCTGCCGGCGGCGATCAAGATTCTGATTGTGGACTTCGGGCACAACTTCACGCCGATGGTCACGATTGAGGATTACACGAGCTTCTTTCTGTCGGTGATTCTGGGGCTGGGCATCAGCTTTGAGCTGCCAATTCTGATTTTCTTTCTGGCGCTGCTGGGCGTAGTGAGCCCGAAGTTTCTGTGGGATAACATCCGCTATGCAATTCTGGCGGTGTTTCTGGTGGCGGCGATTATCACGCCGAGCCCGGACCCATGGACAATGTGTATCTATGCGATTCCGATGCTGGTGCTGTACCTGGTGGGCATTGGGGTGGCGTGGTGGGTGCATCCCTCGCGGCGCAAGGCGAAGGAGATGGCATCGTGAGCGGATGGATGAGCAAGATGGGGCGAGCCTCGCTGCGGGTTGTGGCGGCCCTGATGCTGTTTGCCCCGCTGGCGGCGACGGCGCAGGTGCACTTCAACGGGCAGAAGGCGTATGACTACGCCCGGGAGTTCGTGGCGATTGGGCCGCGCTGGCCGACAGGTCCGGGACACGCAAAGGCGGAGCAATTTTTGCGCAGCCACTTTGCGCACGACCAGTTGGAAGAGGATGCATTCACGGCCGATACGTCGATCGGGCCGGTGGGGATGCGGAACTTCATCGTGCGTTATCCGGGCAAGAAGGACGGCGTGATCGTGCTGGCCTCGCACTACGAGACGAACTACCCGCTTCGGAAGATCAACTTTGTCGGCGCGAATGACGGCGCGGCGACGGTGGGCCTGCTGATGGCGATTGGCGACCAACTGCACGCGCAGGTTGCGGGCGGCAAGAAGCTGGACGGCTTCTCGGTGTGGCTGGTGTTCTTCGACGGAGAGGAATCGTTTCAGACGCAATGGTCGAATTCGGATGCAACCTTCGGGTCGCGTCATCTGGCGGCGAAGTGGGGCCGCGATGGAACGCTGGGGCACATCAAGGCGTTCATGCTGGCGGACATGATCGGCGATAAGGACCTCGACATTCAGCGCGAGGCGCAGTCGACGGACTGGCTGGTGTCGCTGGTGCGGCGGGCGGCGCAGAAGTACGGGTACGAACGCTACTTCTTTCAGCAGGAAGAGACGGTGGAGGATGACCACGTGCCATTTGTGCAGCGTGGGGTGCCTTCGATTGATGTGATCGATCTGGATTATGGACCGAACGACAGCTATCACCACACCGTGCAGGACACGCTGGACAAGGTGAGCGCGCACAGCCTGACGGTGGACGGCGATGTGTTCCTTGAGACGATCCGGCTGGTGAATGCGCGCGGCTAGAGCGACCGCGTGAGCGGATGACGCAGTGCTATTCTCGAAACAAGACGTTCCGGTGAAGCCGTTGAGCCGTAATCCGATCCCTTTCCCCCGTTTGTTCACAACTCTTCGAGCCTGGGTGTCCTGCGCGGTGGCCGCGGTGGCCTTGCTTGCCATTGCAGGCTGCGCGCGGCTGCACAAGGAGCACCACGACACGGTGTACGTGTGGACGCGGCAGATGTACCTGCGCGACCGTGTGGCGGCGGTGTCGAACCGCGTGGCCGAGGTGACCAACGGCGAGGCGCTGGAGGTGCTGGAGCACGGGAAGCGCTTCCTGAAGGTGCAGACGGCGAAGGGCGAGATCGGGTGGATTCCCGAGCGCGCGGTGATCGACAAAAACCTGTATCAGTCATTTCTGGATCTGGCGGCACAGCATCGCGACAGCCCAGTGGTGGCGACGGGCACGATCCGCGACGACATCTATCTGCACGTGAAGCCGGGACGCGATACGGACCGCTTCTACCTGCTGGCGGAGAATGCGAAGGTGCAAATGCTGGAGCGGGCTTCGGTTCCGAAGACGACACCGCCAGCGCCCGCCGTGGCCAAGGCGGGAACGCCGACGAAAGGGAATGCAGACCAGGCGGCGCCCGCCGTGGTGATGGAGGACTGGTGGCTGGTGCGCGACAAGGATGGACACGCGGGCTGGCTGCTGGGCGGGCGCGTGGATGTGGATGTGCCGGATGAGATTGCGCAGTATGCCGAGGGGCAGCGCATTGTGGGCGCGTATGTGATTGCCAAAGTGCATGACGCGGAGGCGACGACGCCGGACCACGAGGTAGCGGAGTACGTGACGGCGCTGGGTCCGCCGGTGTCTGGTCTGCCATATGATTTTGACCAGATTCGCGTGTTCACGTGGAGCGTGAAGCATCACCGCTATGAGACGGCGTTCCGGCTGCACCCGATTGCGGGGTATCTGCCGGTGACGATTGGGGCCGAGCCGGGGCAGAATGGCGCGACGGAGCCGGTGTTCGGCTTCCAGATGGCGAGCAGCGCCGATGTGGCGATTGACCCGGCGACGGGAATTGCGCGGCCTGCATCGCCAAGGACGATCCGGTATGCGCTGCGCGATACGCTGGTGCGACGCATCGGGCCGGATCTGGCGCCGATTCCGCTGCTGCACGAAAAGAAAGACGCGCCGAAGACGGCGAAGAAACGCGGGAAGAAATAGGAAAAGTCAGGCAGAAGGCGAGAAAGAGCGGCTCATCGCGAGCCGCTCTTTCGTTGATGGATGTGTGACCGTCCTGCTACCACTGCACGCCGGGATAGAGACTGGGCATTCGGTTCACGTGGAACTGATAGGCGCCGGCGGTATTACCCTGCCAGATGACGCTGGTCGCCTGTGGGTTGAGTTCCTGCACGATCGAGCCTCCCTGCGGCGCGCAGAAATCCACCTCGAGGTCGTTGTTGCCGAGCAGATCCGCGTTGCCTCCGAAGAAGCTGAAGTAGTTGTCGGGCGGGACGTAGTGGGTAATCATGGTCGCCGTCATGGCGCTCTCATTGATCTCGAGCAGGGGCATGGTGGAGTAGCAACTAGGGGAGGAAGGAGCAGCCGGACTGCAGAGGACCTGGCCAATCGGCGGAGGGAAGGTGCGGTCGTTGCCGTTGTCCATGAGACCGATGCGGAAGACGCCGGTGGTGTTGGGCGTGAAGAAGTTCATGCCGTGCTGGGCATAGAACCAGTCGGTGGGATCGGTGGCTCCGATGAGCTTGAAGTCGCCCTGATAGCCGAGATGCCAGAGGATCTTGCCGGAGCCGGCGCCGTCGAGGTACTCAATCTTGATAATCCAGTTCTGGTGGCGCATGGAGAGCAGCAGATTGTGATCGTCGCTCGAGTAGAGCATGTCGTTGGAGTGGGTCCAGTCGCAGCTCGCGGTGCCGCAGTTCATGGGGTGGCGTTCGACATCCAGATGATCGAAGGTGTTCCAGGCCCAGACAGGGGTGAGGTTCTGGTCCACATCGACGAGGGCGTCGCCGATGACGGGAACGGATACGACCTGTCCTTTGATGTCAACGGACTCGGTCTTGGTGTAGGTGGCGAGTAGAATCCAGTGACCGTTGGGCAGGGCGAGCACGTTGTGGTGGAAGCTTCCGAGCTGGTAGACGTTGCCGGTGCCGTCTCGCAGGCTGGATGCGGCGAGCTTCTGGTTGAGCTGGTCCATGTTGAGACTACGGATGGTCGCCCCCAGCAGGTCCACTTCGCGAATCTCGTTGATGACGCCGGGTTGCGCGCCGGCCGACTCATTCGACGAGAGATACGAGATGAGGGTGAGGAAATGGCCGTTGGGCAAGAGCTGAATTCCCTGTAGCAGGTCGGCCTGAGTGCCCTGGAAGGAGTAGGTCCAGATGACGTTGCCCTGGAGATCGGTGGCGACGGCCTCGGTGTCGGCATGGGGAAAGAGCGTGTTCCACATCTCGATGCCGGGCTGGGGCGTACCGCCGCCGGGGTTGGTGATCTGGAAGGCGGCGGTGGTGGGCGGCGTGCCGGTGGTGCAGGTGAAGTCGGCGTCGTTGAAGGTGGCCCCATTGTTGAGAACGACCTGGCCACGGAGGTGATAGGTGGTGTTGCCCTTCATGCCGGCGACCTCAAGCGTGACCTGTCCGCCCGTTGTGCTGGATGAGGCAGGCTGCTGCCAGGTGTTGAAGCCGTAGTTGGTGGTGGTGCCGAACTCGACGGAGACCTTGCCGGGAGCCGGTAGATAGGTCGTGTAGACGGCGACGAGCGGATGGCCGGTGAGGGGCGGACAGAGCGTGGTGCCGGGCAGAATGATGGCGACTACGGCGGTGGCGTTGTCCTGGAGCGGGGCGGAGGCCAGGGCGGCGGTGACCTGAATGTTTTCGACCTGCGAGACGGTGGCGGGCGCGGTGTAGTTGCCGGTGGTGGAGACGGTGCCGACGGTGGCGTTTCCGCCGGGGACGTTGTTGACAAACCAGGCGATGGCGCCGCCGGTGCTGGAGGTGGCCGTGAACTGGAAGGACTGGCCCGGCGCAAGGGCGATGTATTGAGGTGTGATGGTGATGGTGCCGTTCTGGGTGGCCGTGGGCGGCTGACCACCGGGCGGGGGAATTGTGACAATGGGCAGCGGGCCCTGGACCCAGAAGCCGCATCCGGCGAAGAACAGAAGACCAAAAAGCCCGAGCAAGGACCCGAACCGCATGAGGCTCCTGCGCCGTGTAGGACTTGAAACGGAGGAAGAAACCGCAAGAGACGGGTGTACAGCGCTAGCAGAACGAGTCATCGGGCACTTTCAAGGCCGGTTGCCAAACACAAAGCAATCAGGGAACAGCAATGGAGCAAAGAGAGGGTAACAACTCTAAGATGCGTCTGTCGCGCGGGGCGCTGCCTGAACGATGCGGAAGGATGGATTTGCCGGATGGAAGACGCCTCCGGAGATCCGAAATGGTTGGACGGCGGACTGGGGGTACTGGCAGCGTCAGGCTTCGCGGCGGCGGAGGGCGTGCTCGACGACGCGGAGCATTTCGTTCTCCGGGGCGGGCTTACCGGTCCAGATCTCGAACTGACGTGCGCCCTGCTGGACGAACATCTCGACGCCTGTGACGACGGGGATGCCGCGGGAGCGGGCGAGAGCGAGCAGGGGCGTCTCAATGGGGTTGTAGACCATGTCAAAGACGAGGCCCGCGTTGAGTTCGTTGGGGGCGATGGGCAGGGTCTGCTTGTTGCCTTTCATGCCGCAGGGGGTGGAGTTGATGAGCACGTCGAAGTGCTGCTTGGCGAAGGCCTCGTGTTTGAGGGATTTGGCCTTGGCCTGACGGGCGAGGGAGACGGCGGTTTCATGGGTGCGATTGATGACGTAGACCTCCGCGCCCTGCTCGACGAGGCCGAAGACGGCGGCACGGGCCGCACCACCGGCTCCGAGGACGGCCACGCGCGCGCCGCGGAGGCGGAGGCGCTTTTCCAGCGGGCGAATGACGCCGGCGACGTCGGTGTTGAAGCCGTAGAGCTTGCCGTCGGCACCGGTGCGAAGTGTGTTGCAGGCGCCGATGCGGGCAGTGAGGGGGTCCATGTTGGCCAGGTGCGGCAGGACTTCCTGCTTGAGCGGCATGGTAACGGCGACACCGGCCAGTGGCAGCTCGCGGATGACGGTGAGCAGGTCGTCGAGGGACTTGGCCTTGAGGGGCAGCAGGACGGCGTTGACGACCTCGCGGCGGAAGGCGGCGTTGTGCATGAGCGGCGAGAGCGAGTGGGCGATGGGGTTGCCCGCGACGCCGAAGATGCGTGTGGCCTGATCGATTTGTTCGATCCGATAGATTTCGCGCAAGCTGCGCGCATCGACCTGGCCGGGCGCGGTTTCGGTCTCCTCGGAAAATGAGGCGAAAGTGAACGAGCCACCGGCACGCGGGCCGAGGACGCGGCTCAGGATGCCTTCTTCGCCCATGGCGATGCCGACGATGTGGGAGGAGAGCGAGCGGTCCTCGATGAGGCGCAGCATGGCAAGGTTGTCCGTGAGTGAGCGGGCGGTGGAGACGACTTTTACGAAGTCGGGCTTGAAGGCTTCGATGCGGTCTGCGGCCTGCTCCAGGCTGCGGGTGCGGGTGAAGTCGTGGTAGCTGATGAGCAGCGCTGCACCGGTGTGGCGCAGGTGGGTGATTTGCGCAGCCTTGGCAGATTCGGCGGATTCGATTTCGAGATCGACGATCTGGCAGCCGGCCTGCGCGGCCTTGGTGAGGACTTCGAACTGGGTAGTAAGCGCGCCGGTGAAGCCGCCGCCGTTGGCCTTACGGCGGCAGGTGGCGATGGCGGTGACTTCGCGGTGTGCGGCGAGGAATTCCTTAATCTTGGGGAGCGCGAGCAGCGGCTTGGGCAGAAAGTCGAGGCGGAACTCGAAGAAGGTGGAGTCGCGGAGGGCGGTGTTGGCACGCTCCAGTAGCTCAGCCGGCGACTCGGCCTGGAGGGCAATGCACATCTTGCCCGGTCGCAGACGTGCGCCTGCGGGCGGCAGCGGAGGGGCGGCGGTGGCGGCGGCATGCGGCATCACTCAATTGACGCATATTAGACGGGTTAGGGCAGCGATGCAACAGGATAGGTGCGTTTGTCGCCACGATTTTTTTGAAAGGCCAGGAAATCAGGGTGGATGTGGCAAGCTGGAGGCTGGAGGAAAGGGCAAAAGATGACAGAGGAAGCGGTTGCCGCGGTGACGACGGAAGCCCATGTTTGGGAGGCAGGCGGCGCGCAGACCGCCGAGGCGCTGGCTGGCTGGGTGAGCGCGCGGCTGGTGGCGCATGAGGCGGCGCTGGCGGCTTTGCTGGCCGTGGAAGGCGAACGAACGCTGGAGAACAGCCTGCGGCTGTATGACGTGGCGATTGAACAGCTTAGCCTGGCAGGGGCGCAGGCGGGCGTACTGAACTCCGTGGCTGCGGAGAAGGCCGTGCGGGACCAGGCGCAGAACGAGGCGCAGCGGGTGGCAATGGCGGGCAGCGCGCTGAGCCTGAACCGCGGAGTCTACGACGCGCTGAAGGCGATCGGGCTGGAGGGAGCGAGCCCGGCGACGAAGCACTACGTGGAGCGGACCCTGCTGAGCTACCGGCTGGCCGGCGTGGACAAGGACGACGCGACGCGGGCGAAGCTGCAGGAGCTGCATGAAAAGGCAACGCGGCTGTCGCTGGAGTTCAGCCGGAATATTCAGGAAGGCGGGAAGACGATTGAGGCGACGCCGGAGGAGCTGGAGGGACTGCCGGCGGATTATCTGGCGCGACATCCGGCGAATGCCGAAGGGCGCGTGAGGATCTCGACGGACCAGCCGGATATGCAGCCGGTGATGACCTTTGCGGCGTCTGCGGCGCTGCGGGAGCGGATGTTTCTGGCGTACAACACGCGGGCGTACCCGGCGAACCAGCAGCTCCTGCTGGACCTGCTGGCGACGCGGCAGGAGATTGCGACGATTCTGGGCTTCAGAAGTTGGGCGGACCTGGCGACGGCGGACCAGATGATGGGCTCGGCGGCCAACGTACGGGCGTTTCTGGCGAAGTTGGATGAGGCCAGCCGCGAAGGCGCGGCGCGCGAGCACACGATGATCGTGGAGTTTGCGCGGGAGCGGCAGCCGGGGTTGAAGGAGATCGACATCACGAGCCGCGGTTACTGGTATGAGCAGTTTCGCCGCGCGGCCTATGATTTCGACTCGCAGTCGGTGCGACCGTACTTCCCGTATGCGCAGGTGGAGGCCGGCGTGCTGGAGACGGCGGCGCGGCTCTTCAAGGTGGAGTTCCGGCGGTCGGATGCGGCGGCATGGGACCCGGCGGTGACGGTGTATGAAGTGCTGGAAGGTGGGCGGCTGGTGGGGCGCTTCTACCTGGACATGCATCCCCGCGAGGGCAAGGACAAGTGGTTCTCGGCGGCGCCGGTGGTGACGGGCGTGCGGGGGCGGTATCTGCCGGAAGCGGCGCTGATCTGCAATTTTCCGGGCGGTGAGCCAGGCGATCCGGGTCTGATGCAGTACTCGGATGTGGTGACGTACTTCCACGAGTTTGGCCACTTGATGCACGCGATTCTAGGCGGGCAGACGGAATGGGCTGGGCTATCGGGATTCGCGACCGAGGGGGACTTTATCGAAGTGCCGTCGCAGATGCTGGAGGAGTTCTTCCGCGACGAGAAGCTGCTGCAGGCCTTTGCGAAGCATTACGAGACCGGCGAGGTGTTGCCGTCCGAGACCATCCAAAAGATGAAGGGTGCGGGAGCATTTGGGCGGGCGGACTGGGTGCGGTCGCAGTTGTACTACACGACGCTTTCGCTGGACCTGCACGACGAGGACCCGGCGGGACTGGACCTGGACGCGACGACGAAGCGGCTCTACCAGAGCCTGCAGCCATGGACGTGGATGGATGGGAACCGGATGTATGCGAGCTTTGGGCACCTGACCGGCTACTCGTCGAACTACTACACGTATGCGTTCGACAAGGTGATTGCGCTGGACTTCTTTGCGCAGTTCGATCCGGCGGACCTGCTGGGGTGCGATGCGGGTGCGCGCTATCGCGTGGCGGTGCTGGAGCAGGGCGGGTCGAAGCCTGGCAGACAAATGGTGCGCGACTTCCTAGGACGCGATGAGGAGTTTGCGGCGTTCACACGGTGGCTGAATGAGGAGTTTGAGGCGGAGAGGGTGGGGGTGTGAGGGGGCCGCATTTCCAAGTGTTGAGTGAGCTCGCTCAACCAGTCGATAGAGGACGGGACAAGTGCAAGCTATAAATCATTGGGCACTTGGAGCGAGGGAAGTTTCAGGTACAAATTCCAAAACCTTTATTCCGTCGTAGGTTCCAACAGTATGGACAGAGTATCCGCGCGAAGCTTGTCGCGTGAGCCAATCCAACGTTGGGTAGGATGGTATATACGCCATCGCCAAAAAGCGTTGATGCTTCTGGCGCGCCGCATCCAGAAACTCCGAGCCAGCGCGCACAGTCTCAGCGTTTAAGGTTCTAGGCAGGGGCACGACCGGAGCGCTGAGTTGATAGTAGGAAAGCGGCGCATAGTATAAATCGGTCTTGGCAGTTTTCGTCGGCATTTTGATGTAGTCTGCATCGGGGAAGTCGCTGCAGATAAGTACAGGCGCATCATCAGAGGCCGCTGATTTTTCTGCGGCCAATATTGCATACTTCCACGTGTAGCTGTGGTGCCCTAAGTGCGGTGAGCGAAGATAGGCCATCGCACTCATTCCGACGAAGATCAGGCAAAAGAAAACTCGCAGGGCGCGTGAACGAAATGGGCTCAAGAGCATAGCCCAGCAAAGCGTGATGCCCGGAATCGCGACGAGACGATGTCGGGGCACGAATGTATGCATCGGTGTCGATACGCTTACGCCATAAAGAATTAAGACAGGAATGAGTGCAAGCGAAAGACAGAGTAGCATGTGCCATTTCAAGAACTGAACGTTCTCTCTTCGCCGAACGATCCAAGCCGCAGCAATTCCTGTAGCTCCGAGTGCAATGGCTAAAATAGGAGGAACTAACGTCAAGAACAAGTCTTGAAGATATGGTGCCTGCTCAAACACATGAGTTTTGGATGTACGAAAATCGTAGTAAAAGCCGGGGATGAGCGGAAGAAAGGCCAGAGCGAAGATTCCAATTGCGACTGCGAGTTGCTTCCACATCCCCGTTCCGCGTGGAAGCTTGAAAACGATGAAGCACAGCAGCAGAGCGGGCAAAATGACGGCCGCGAGATAATGAACTGCAACAATCACTGCAGCCACGAACCCAAACGTTCCGGCAAGAACGAGGGAACTGCTAGTCCGCAGTCGAATGAGGATTAGAATCGCCGTATTTACGGCAAACGCCACAAACGCATAGGGGCGAACATCAACTGATTCGAAAACAACAATCGGATTCAGTGCGAAGACTGTTGCGCATATGAGGCCTATCTCCCTCCCGAACATCTCGCGTGCAGCGAGGTACAACATGTAGACCGCCGCGAGCATGGCGAGGATTGAAGGAATTCGAAGGGCGACCTCGCTGGTGCCGATGAACTTTGAAGAGAGCCAGAGGACGTAGGAATAAGCAGGGAACGCGAGGCACACGAACTGCCTTGGCCAGATTTGAGAGAAGCCAGAGCTGATTTGCCAATACGATCCAGTCTCATCC
>DAIDLI010000086.1 GCA_027449545.1 Acidobacteriaceae bacterium
CGCGCGCCACCATGGCGGCGAGAATGGCTCCAGCCAGGATCGCCGCCGACCAGGCAAGGCGGGGCCAGTTCTGCTCGAGAAAGAGAAGGGTGTTCATCCCGATCCGGTCCTCTCCGGGTTGGGATGCAGACGTTCCGGTTCCTGTTTTCCGAAAGGGGCGATCGGCAAATGCAAACAGCGGCCCGGGAACTCAACGTTCGCGGGCCGCTGCCGGTGGTCTGTTGGGATTGGACTGAAGCCTTCGCGCTTGGGGCGAATGCCAGAGCCCATGACGGAGAACCTCCGCCGGGGTCTTCTCTGAGCCGTAGGCGCAAGGGCCTCAGGCCTCAGTCACCTCACGTAGGGTACTACTGCAACAATCAATTTTCATTCGCTGGATCAACCTCCTTTCCCGTGTGTCTTCAACCTACGCCGGGCTAAGCAGCGAGTCAAGAGCCGCGGCGTAACTGCAAGGAATATCAATGCCGGCGCGGGTGAGGCTGCGGCGGCAAGGGCGCGCCCAGCGTGAACCGCATGCGCGAGAAGTCCACGACAAAGCTGCTGAAACCGCTGACCATATCCTGTCCGAGATTTCCGTACAGCTCGTCGAGATCAGACCCCATGGGCTGCGTGAAGATCGGCACGTTGTGCAAGGTGGCTGTCCGATTGCCCACAGCCAGGCGCAGATCGGGCTGGAGGTAGATGGTGCGTGTGACGATACCGCCGGCGCCGGCGCTCTTGTTCTCGCCCTTCTTCCAGGAAGCGGAAAGCGCACGAAAATGTTTGGCATAGCGCTCGGTCAGGTTGGTGCCGGAGGCGCCCGTGTCGAAGCTGAACGGCAGCTCTTCTCCACCGACCCCACACTCGATGACCGGCATGAGCAGCTTCATATACATGGTTGTGCCGCTCGAACCCGAGGCGGAGGCTTCCGCGCGCGCCGCATCGCCGGCTTCAAACCAGCCGTCGTTACGGAAGGCGATGGCGCCCATGGCCTGGAAGGCCGGATAGCCAAGAACCGCCTGAATCTGAAACCGCTGCCGGGGGCCGAGATCAATCCTGAGGCTGGCGTCCTCGAGGATCAGCACCACAAGATTGTGCAGCGTTGCGCCGCCCACGTGAAGCACCGGGACCAGCGCGATCTGGATCGGATTCTCAATACCGGTGACGCCCGCCTGGGTCTGGGCAGTGCCGGGCAGCGGCTTGAGCCCAAGGCGGCGGGCAAAGCTGCGGCTCACCGCGGACATATTCGCGCCGGTATCGAGCAGCCAGGATGCAGTCACATGGTTGACCTTCAGAACAGCATTCCACGAACCGAGCGGATTGCGCCCAATCCGCACCCGCACCGCACCGTGCCAGGCGATCGTCTGCGGGGGCGCTGCGCGCAGCACCCCCGCGACGGCGGCATCGTCTTTCGTTCCCTGCACCTGGTCGGGGGAAAGCTGCGCCGCGAAATGGCCGAGCAGGTCCTCGTAGGCCTTGGCGGCCGCCGCGTATTGAAACTGCTTGGTGTCATCGTCGGCGAGCGCTTGCAGGGCCAGCGCCGCATGGGCTGAATTGCTTTTGCGCAGCGCCGGCAGCGCGCGGGTGAGGAGAGCCACCGACTGCGAGATCTGATTGCGCCGGTTGGCGATCATGCCGGCGAAGTAATCCCGTTCGGCGCCGGAGGGCATGGCTTGGAGCGTGCGCTCCAAGCGGTCCAGCTGGAAGTTCTGCAACTCTCGATCGGCTGGCGATTGCGCACACAACCGCAAGGAAGAGGCCAGGATCATCAACACTGCGAGAAGGGCGGATTTCATTCGCTGTACTCCCCGGTAGTTCGATTGGCGTGAGCCTGTCCAGCCTACCAGCTATGCATCCACTCCTCGTCGCGGCCGATGCGCACGTTGGTATGAAACAACCTGCTGAGCCGCTCCTCGGTCAGCAATTCTTCGCGCGGCCCATCGCCCACGATGCGCCCCTGGTCCATGAAGATGACCCGCTCGATCTCCGGCAGGATATCGCCGAGGTGGTGCGTGACCAGCACCAGGCCGGTGCCTTCTCTGGCCAGACGGCGCAGGGTGTCGCGCAGTTCTCGCTGCGCAGCCAGGTCCAGCGCGTTGGACGGCTCATCGAGCAGCAACTGCCGCGGGCGGTGCACCAGGGCGCGGGCAATCACGATGCGCCGCTTCTCGCCGGCCGACATGGTGCCGACCAACTGGCTCGCAAGCTTGGTGGCTTCCATGCGCTCCAGCGCTTCGTAGGCGCGTTCGCGCATCTCGGCGGTCACTTCCAGGTTGGGCCAGATGCTGGAGGCGGAGAAGAACCCCGCGATGACCGCATCCAGGCCGGTGGTCACGGCAGTGCGCTCGCCGGGAAGATCGGTGCCCACTACCCCGAAGTGCCGCCGCAACTCGGTCAGCACCCAATGCTCGCGGCCGAAGATGCGCACCTGCATGCCGGGGCGGACGATGGGATAGATCTGGCAGTTCATGGTGAGGATGAGCGTGGACTTGCCGCAGCCGTTAGGGCCCATGATGGCTACATGCTCGCCGGTGCGGATGCTCAGGTTCACGTCGTGCAGCACCAGGCGGTCGCCGCGGGCGACGTTCACATTGCGAAGCTCGAGAAATTCGTGGTCAGGGGTCACAGGCACAGGGCTGGTAGTCGTTAATCGGGAATTGGGAGCAGCTGGCAATGGCCCCGGCGCGCGGGAATGCGGGCACTGTCCACTGTTCACTGTCCACTGTTCACTGTTAGATTAAATGCGTTACCCCATGAGCGATCTGTCGCCCCTTCTCATACCCCGCGGATTTCGATTTGGCGCTACCAAGGCTGGCATCAAGGCCAGCGGCCGCGCCGATTTTTCCATGATTGTGGCTGACGTGCCGGCCAACGCCGCCGCCGCCTTCACCTCGAACCGCGTGACGGCCGCGCCGCTGATTGTCGATAAGGAACACCTGCGGACCACCGGCGGCAAAGTACGGGTGGTGGCCATCAACGCCGGCAACGCCAATTGCGCGGCCGGGCAGGCGGGGATTGACGCCGCGCGCGCCACCTGCGCCGCCGCCGGCAGTCTCTTTCATTGCCGTGCGGAGGAGGTCTTTCCTTCCTCGACAGGCGTCATCGGCGTGCCCCTGCCCGCCGATAAGCTGATCGTCGCCATGCCGCAGGTGGCGCTCGGCGCGGAGTCGGACCGCTTTCTGGAGGCCGCTACCGCCATCCTGACCACCGACACGGTGGAGAAGACTGCGTTCGCGCGCATCGTTCTGGATTCCGCCGAGGGCGAAGAGCCGCGGGAAGTGCGCATCGCCGCCTTTGGCAAGGGCGCGGGGATGATTCACCCGCAACTGGTGCCCCACGCCACCATGCTGGTGTACATCCTCACCGATGCGCAGATCCTGGCTGCCGACCTGGACACCTATCTGCGCGGGGCCATCGAGCGCAGCTTCAACCGCATCTCGGTGGACGGCGATACCTCGACGAACGACACGGTATTGCTGCTGGCCTCCGGCGCCAGCGGCGTGCAGATCGGCGCGGGCGATCAGGCGTTTGAGGCCGCGCTGAACCAGGTGTGCATCTCGCTGGCCAAGCAGATCGTGGCCGACGGCGAAGGCATCTCGCACGTGGTGGAGTTGCGCATCAACGGAGCGGCCAGTCACGCCGAGGCGCTGCGCGTGGCCAAGGCGATCGCCCACTCCCCGCTGGTGAAGACGGCCTGGGCCGGCTGCGACCCCAACTGGGGGCGGCTGGTGGCGGCCATCGGCTACTCGGGCGCGGAGATCGATCCGGCGCAAATCGACATTCGCTTCGGCAACCTGCCGATTTGCGTGAACGGCGGCCGCGCTCCGGAGTACGACGAGGCGGCGGCGCATGAGTACATCAAGCAGCCGGAGTTTTCGATCAGCATCGACCTGCACCAGGGCGCGGGCTCCTGCGTCTTCTGGACCACCGACCTGACCACCGAGTACGTGCACATCAACGCTGATTATTCGACGTAGGCTCGAAGCGGAGACTGCCGGTTACCCGACCGGCAGTCGCGTCCCCCGCCGCAGCAAACCCACTGGCCGGCGCGCCTGCCACGGTAGGAGACCGCTTCCATTACAATCGAGAACAGCCGCAAGCCACGCGCGCCCTGCATGCCGACACGATCCAGAAAAAAAGACAAAGCCAACGAATTCTCGCTGATTCCCGAACGCAAGCTGCTGGAACTGTACAGTTGGACGCTGCGTTGCCGTCTGCTGGGCGAACTGCTGGAGGGCGTGCACCGCTCGGCTTCGCCGCTCGACCTGGAAGCTGCTTCGGTTGCCGTATGCCTTGATCTGAAGAGCGGCGACCGAGTCTTCACCACCGGCCACGAGTTCCTGCCCGCTTATGTGCGTGCCCGTAACCTCGCGGGGGCTCTGGAAGTGCTGCGTGAACCTGCCGGTTCAGCGGCCACACGCCTCAACGAGGCGCTCGAAGCTGCCCGCGCATTCAAGCGGACAAAGACAGACAACCTGGCCGCGGTGTTCTGCGCGGGCGCGGAAGGACGCAGCCCGGCGTGGAAGAAGGCGCTGCGCGTTGCCGACGCCGAGACGCTGCCGGTGATCTTTGTCCGCATTCTGGAGTCAGGATCGGAGATCTCCGGTCACGCCGAGCACGGATTTCCCGCGATTCCCGCCGACGGCCACGACGTGGTGGCCATCTATCGCGTGGCATCGGAGTCGTTTGCCCATGCGCGCATGGGCCACGGCGCTACGCTGATCGAGTGCATCCCATGGGTGCTGGCGGGTGAAGACGGCAACGACGCGGTGCTGAATCTGGAGCGCTTCCTGACGCCGCGGGGCATTGCCACGGCAAGCACCAAGGCAGGAGTGAAGGCCGGATTTGCGCGGGTGCTCAGGGAATGGTCGCAGCCGGGCAAGAGCAGGAAGGCTACTCGGCAAAGATCTCGCTGAGCGCAGCCAGCGTGGCTTTCAAAACCTCCTCCGAGACCGTGCCGGAACGCTTCATCAAACGTACCTTGTCCACAGTGCGGATTTGGTCCAGCAGAATCAATCCGCTCTTGCGTGCGTGTCGAACCGGAATTCGGTAGGGTGCTGGATGACTGCCGGTGGTCATGGGGGCAACCATCACGGTGCGCAGGAAATCGTGCATCTCCGGCGGCGAGATCACCACGCAGGGTCTTGTCTTCTGAATCTCGCTGCCGATCGTCGGATCCAGGGCGACCAGCCATATCTCGCCACGCACGATGCGCCTGGGGCTCACCATTTCAAATCCGCATCGCCCTCGTTGGAAAACTCCGGAAGCACCAGGGCGTCCTCTCCGCGCTGCGCCAATTGCCTGCTCGCCTCTGCCCAGCCCGCGCGGGGAGCGCGCTTGGGCTGACGCAGCACCAGCGTGTTGCCTTCCACCACGAGTTCAGCCTCTTCCTCCAGTCCCACCTGCTTGAGCAGCGGCTTGGGGATAAGAACGCCTCGCGAATTGCCCATTTGTCGAATTCTGGTCCGCATACCGCTCTCTCCGCAACGTGCTAACAATGTTAGCACGGAAGCAAACGGCTACTTGGCCCGCGGGTGGGTGCGGTCGTAGACCTCGGTCAACTGCGAGACGGTGAGTTGCGTATAGCGCTGCGTGGTGGAAAGCCGTTCGTGGCCCAGCAACTCCTGGATGGCGCGCAGGTCCGCGCCTTCTTCCAAGAGATGCGTACCGAAGGCGTGGCGCAGCGTGTGCGGGTGCACGTCGGCGGGCAGCCCGCGCAGGATGGCGATGCGCTTGACGATGCGGCCGACGCTGCGCGTGGTCAGGCGGGCCTCGCCGCCCGGCTTGGCGAGCCCGCGCAGGTGCAGGTTCAGGAACAGCGCCGGCGTCGCCGCACCCGTGCCGCCGGTCGCCGCCAGGCGCGCATAGCGCTCGGCCAGGTAGGCGCGCAGCGCTTCGGCGGCTGCGTCGCCGAGCGGCACGTAGCGCTGCTTCTGCCCTTTGCCACGCACCAGGATGGCTTCGTTGGCCCAGTGAATGTCGTTCAGATCGAGCCCGACCAACTCCGCATTGCGAATCCCGCAGCCATACAGCAGTTCGAGAATCGCGCGGTCGCGTGCGGGCCAGCTTGCGGCGTCGTCATCCACGGAGTCCACCACGCGGTTCATCTGCTCGATAGAGGGGACGCGGGGCAGGTGCTTGGGCAGCTTGGGCGTGGAGACCAGCGCCGCGGCGTTCTGCTGAATGCGCCCGGTGCGCGCCAGCCACTTGAACCAGCTTCGGATGGCCGCCAGCGCACGCGCCGCCGAAGGCTGCGACAGGCCGCGATCGAAGAGAACGCCGAGATACGAGCGAATCTGGAGATGCTCAATCTGATCGACGGCGATCTCCGCATAGGTCTCCAGCATCCATGTGGCGAAACCTTCCAGCTCCCGGCGATAGGCGCGCAGCGTATGGGCCGAAGCTCCGCGCTCGTTGGCCAGCACGCGCAGATACTCATCCACCAGGCTGGCGAGCGACCCGCCCTGGACAGCAGCAGTCATCCCTTGTCCTTAACCGGCTGCCCGGGCGTGTGCTCGGCGTCCGCAGCAGAGCGGCGCTCCGCGCGGGGATGGTGCATGCGATGCACCGCTTTCAGGCGACCCAGCGCAAGGTGCGTGTACACCTGTGTCGTTGAAATGTCGGCATGGCCCAGCATCGTCTGTACGCTGCGCAGGTCGGCGCCGTGCTCCACCATGTGGGTGGCGCAACTGTGGCGCAGACGGTGCGGCGTGGCCGCGTTGTTGGCCGATTTGACCAGATGCCAAACCCATTGCCGGGTGAGCGGCATGCCGCGCAGCGAGAGAAACAAGCGCGCCTCATCGTGCTGGCCGCCCATCCGCGCCTGGGTTTTGCGAGCGGTGCCGATGCGCTCGAGATGCGGGCGGCCTTCGCGCAGGTAGTGCTCCAGCGCATCCAGCGCGCTGCGGCCCAGGGGAACGATGCGCTCCTTGTCGCCCTTGCCGCACACCTGCACGCGGCCCACATCGAAGCGCAGATCGCTGACCGACAGCGCAGTGATCTCGGAGACGCGCAGTCCCGCGCCGTAGAGCAACTCGAGGATGGCGTAGTCGCGCAGCGCCGCGGCCTGGGCCTGCGGATGCGAAGCGTTCATGCTCGCCCGCTCCAGCATCTCGTTGATCTCCGGCTCGGCCAGCGATTTGGGCAGCACCTTCCACGCCTTGGGCGATTCAATATTGACGGTGGGATCGTGGTGGATGCGGCGATCGAGCAGCAGCCACTTGTAGAAGCCGCGCAGGCAGCTCAATTTTCGTGCCGAGCTGCGGGAGTCGATTCCGTGGGCGCGCAGATGCTCCAGAAACGCAGCCACATCGTCTTGAATGGCCGAGAGCAGCACGGCGTTGCGCCCCTCCAGAAACTCCGCAAAGGTGCGCAGATCGCTCAGGTAAGCTTCGCAGGTCAGCGGGCGCAACCCCTTCTCCACGCGCAGATAAGCCTGGTAATCGCGGAGCAGGGAGAGATTGCGTGCGCTTTCCACACTCCCGATTATCGGTGGGTTCAACGCTCACGCAGCACGTGCGCAGCAGTGAGCGAACCACGCTCATCAAGGAATCAAGCTTGGCAATGAAAATTGACGGGCGGTGCGACCTTGTCCCTGCCCCGAGTAGGCAAAGCTGGTGGCGATGAATAAAAATAGTACCTAATGAATGTTTCGGCAAAAACAGGAAATGACTTGACGGCACGCCCGGCAGCACAGCAGTGGACGGCAGCCGAATTTGAACAGTTGCTCGTGGATTTGAATCCCCGCGTAGCGGTCTTCGATTGCGACGGCACCTTGTGGAGCGGGGACGCCGGCTACGGGTTCATGGCGTGGTCGCTGGAGCAGGGGCTGGTATCGCGCACCACGGCCGACTGGATCGACGATCGCTATCGCGCCTACCGCGCCGGCCACGTCAGCGAGTCCGCCATGTGCGGTGAAATGGTACAGATGTACGCGGGGCTGCGGGATGAGGAGCTGCGCCATGCGGCTGCAAGGTACTTCGACCTGCTGATTCGCCCGCGCATCTTTCCCGAGCTGTTTTCGGCCATCGAAAAGCTGCGCGCCGCCGGGACCGAGATCTGGGCAGTAAGCTCCACCAATAAGTGGGTCATCGCCGAAGGCGTACGCGACTTCGGGATTCCTCCGGAGCGGGTGCTGGCCGCCGAAGTCCGGGTCAAGAGCGGCGTCATCACCGACGAGCTGGTGGACGTGCCCACCGGCGAAGGCAAGGCAGCGGCGCTGAAGCGCATCGGACTGCCGCACCCCGACGCGGTCTTCGGCAACTCGATTCACGATCTGGCCATGCTGGAGATGGCGCGGCATGCCTTCCCCGTGAATCCCTCGCCGGCCTTGCTGGAAGCCGCAGCCCGGCACGGATGGGGGTACTTCCGGCCGGGAACGGCGGATCCCATGCGGGCCGCCGTCGAGGGCGAGGGACCGCTGCTTTAGATTCAGCCTTTGCCGAGTCGCAGGCAGGCGCGTTTACACTGGAGGCGTGGAAAGCTCTCCGTCCAATGGCAGCCGGCCAGGTCCCGCACTCCGCTTCGTGGCCGCAGCGCTGATCGTGCGCGACGGCGAGATCCTGATCGGCCAGCGTCGGCCCGACCAGCCCATGGGCGCGCTGTGGGAATTTCCCGGCGGCAAAATCGAGGCCGGCGAGACCGCTCAGCAGGCCCTGGTCCGGGAACTTTCGGAAGAGCTGCGGATCGAGGCGCAGGTCGGCCCGCGCATCATCCGCATCCGCCACAACTACCGGCACGGCGGCGCCGTCGACCTGCAGTTCTTCGTGGTCCGCGAGTTCACCGGGGAGATCGACAACCAGATCTACCAGCAGGTGCGCTGGGTGCGGCTCGAAGAGCTCCCCGGCTACGACTTCCTGGCCGCGGACCGCGGGCTGGTGAAGGATCTGGCCGCCGGCAAGCTGCTGTAGACGCCAGGTCAGCCCCGAGACATCCTCCGGCCTCCCGCAAGCTCACGTATTCACGAAGGACGCATTCCGATCCTCATGCGTGCCGGGCCGCACTTCGCACGAAGTGGATGATGAGGAAAAGCACGAAGAGCCCCAGCAGAATGTGAATCGCCGCCATCGTCACGTGGAAGGCTATAAAAGCAACCAGCCAGGCGATCAGAAACAGCACCGCAAGTCCGAGCCACATAGCATCCTCTTTCCAGAGCGCGCCGATTGTGAGCGCCTCTCTTCACTCGGATGGCAAACCAAACACAAGGTTTGCTCTCCGATTGAGAAGTGTGGCGACCGGATTGATGATTCTGGCGCTTCCGTGATAGCTCCTGGAGCCCTGCCGGCAAACTCGGTAGGAGCATGCCAACAGCCAAGGGCCCATGCGATACAGGATGACTCGAGGACGGACCCCCTGGTCCCGAGCGAGAGGGATTATCCTTTTGATTCAAAGCAGTTTAGAGACAAATAAGTCGCCTGGGGGCTCCAAGCCCTTCGCCTGGACGGCCACGGCCGATTCCATCTCTGAAAAACCCGCCAGAGCAATCCGCGTCCTGAGGGTACAAAACGGACTAGGGCGAGGCCGAACAAGATGCTGGTCACCATGCCGGCCAGTGCGCAAAACGCGAGCGGGTGCGCGGAGTCGTGCCAGGCGAAGGTGACGTTGCCATTGGCTTGCCCCCGATTGGAACTGGCGATGCGCAGTCCGCCTCACACCGCACTCCCAGCCGGCCGCAACATTTCTATATAAATGAGAGGTGGAGACAACAGTGCCATCGCCCGGTAAATCCGACCTCCAGAAAGCTCAGAAGTCGGTTGAAGCTATGCATTTTCTGGTCGAGGTCAGGCGCAGACCTGACGTCATGGCGAGGCTCCGTCTGGAGCCCTTTGACATTGACGACCTGGTCTCACTGGGCATGGAACTCGGCTTCCAATTCGACGCCAGTGCATTGCATGAGGCCTTCCGGAATGATTTCAAGCTGCGGCTGGCAATTAGCAAACAAGTGCTTTAAAAAAAGCGAACAGGTACGCAGGTCCTCTCCCGCAGGATCGTGCTCGATCCCCACTGCGATGCCGCGGCGAGTTTCATGCGGGGCAGATGTGGCAACAGTGCCGTGAGCACGGTGCGCGCCTCCAACTTGGCCAGATGCAGTCCAAGGCAGCGCGTCACGCCGAGTCCAAACGCTAGGTGCGGATTGGGACGTCTCGAAAAATCAACCCGTTCCGGATCCGGAAACCGGGCTGGATCGCGATTGGCCTTATCGAGATGAAGATAAAGAATTGTGCCGCGCCGCAGTTGCAGATCTCCGATCGAGAGGTCTTCGCCAACCACTCGGCCGATTGCCCGTACCGGTCCTTCGATGCGCAGCAACTCCTCCAGCGCACTCTCGAGCAGTGCCGGGGTGTTGTGCAGCAGCGTGGCCTCCTCGGGATGCTCCAGGAGTCGAGCAAGGCAATTCGCGATGAAATCGCGGGTTGTCGTGCTGCCCGCGTAAAGCAGCATGGTGCACCAGTAAGACGCTGCCTGCTCCATGCTGCTCTCCTTAGCAGCCCTGCGAACGGCCGTCATGAGCGGCGATTGCGAAGCATCCATATGCTTCGCAATCCAACGCATAATCGAAAACTGGGCCAATCGCGCTAGATGGAGAGAATGATCGCTAGCCTCCATTTCCTGTCCCGCGGTGATCGCCGCAAAAAGCGAATGTAGCTTTTCGATCTCGATTTGGGGAAAGCCCAGCAGGTCCTGCATGATCATCAAGGGCAAGGGGCAGGCCAGGTCGGCAACCAGATCCATCTCTCCCCGGCTAAGGCCCCGCTCGATGAGGCCGGAAGCAATCTCTCTGGCGCGCGCGGCAATCTCTGCCACCGAAGTTCCGGAGAGATGTTCGGTCAAGATATGCAGCAGCGGAGCCGGGCGATGCGATCGGGGTGCCCGTTGACTTCCATCAGGCTCGGAGTGCGCCTCCATCGAGCCGGCCAAGGGCTTGTAGATGACGAATCGCTCATCCAGAAGTGCAGCTCGCACATCGGGGTAGCGATCGAGGTGGGCGATTTTGGGGCTCGGTTCAGCGGTCGCCATGCGATGAAGCACCTCTCTGTCCTTTGCGGCCTTTGACGATGACATAAGCAAGCGACGGAAGCGCATTCATTTTCTCGGCGAAATGGAGCCGCTCCTGGAAGGTTCCTCCGTCCGTGACGCTTGCGATCAGGTCTCGAAATGCCGTGTTGCGCACATGCGCGCAGAATCCGCGCCAAACGGGTCCCGAGACATCTTCGATCTCCACATCCTGAACTCCGCAGGATTCCCACAAAGAGCGATAGGAATCGAGAGTCGGATAAAGCTCCTGCCCCCCCAGAACACTGGTGAAGGCGGAAGGCTGGGAGGAAAACGGCATATCGGCCACGACGATCTCACCGCCCGGCTTAAGCACGCGCATGGCTTCGAGCAAAAACTCGCGCCTTCCCTTGAAGTGCATCGCCGCTTCGACACTGATGACCACATCGAACATCCGGTCGGGAAATTCCATCTTTTCCGCCGTCATCACATGAAAGTGAGCTTCAGGAACACGGGTGCGACATAGCTCAATCTGGCGTGCGGAGATGTTAATGCCATGGATCGCGGCCGGCGAGAAGATCTTCGTCAGACACTTCGTCGAGCCGCCAATGCCACAGGCAACATCTAGAATCAAACCATCGCGGCGTGTGATCCGTGCCATCAGTACATCCATCAGTTGTTCACAGGCGGTGTTCAGGTCCGGCGTAGCCGGTGTAAAGTACCCGAGGTTGCCAAAACCGGCCGACGGCCGTCCATCAAGCCCAAACTCCGGAGCGCAGAAGAGACGGTCGTAGAAGCCGGTCAATTCCTTCTGCAAATCAGTGAGCATGGCATTCTCCCTCGGTCTTTACACGTACTGTAACCGGCTCGTAGACCAGCCAGCCGGTTCTGCGCTCAGGCGCTTCCTGGAGCCTCAATCGAGACAGATACGGCACTACGCTTCTGATCACCGCCATGATCTCTTTGCGTGCGAGAATCGCGCCCAGACAATGGAACTCTCCCTGTCCAAAAGTCAAGTGCCTTTTACCGGCCTGTGCCAGGTCAATGCTATCGGGATGGGGAAGATACGATGGATCGCGATTGGCTGCGGCAGTCATCAGAAGGATCTTCTGTCCCTTCTTGATCCGCGCACCCGGCAGATCAAAATCGCACCGGGCCAGCCTTTTGATGCCGAGAATCGAGCTGTCCAACCGCAGAAGTTCTTCGGTTAACATTGGCAACCGGCCTTCGCTCGCCAGTTCAGCGACGACCGCTGGGGTCATTTGCAGCAGCCGCACCAGGATGTTCGCAAGCACACCGGACGTGGTGCTGGTTCCCGCAGTTAGAAGCCGGGAACAAACATCGGCAAGCACCGGCGCGGCGATGTCATGTTCCTTCTGTGCTTGAACCAGCATCCGCATCAGCGGGGTACTTTCTGCCGTTTGCGCGCGCGCCAGATGGCGCAGGAAATAGGCGTCGAGAAACCTCTTGCCAAGCGAGAGTGAAGCCGACCGGGAAGAGAAGTCGTACTCGATGATTGACGCGACGCTGAGCGGTTGAAGAATGCGGAGTTCTGGATCTGGAACACCCAGGAGGTGGCCCATCACAGCCAAAGGGATGAACTGCGCGATCTCGGTCACCAGATCCGCGTAGCCGGCGTCGAGAACACGTTGCAATGCACGATCCACGGTCGCGCAAAGAACTTTGTCGATCTCAATGTCATCCAGCCTGCTGAAGAAGATGCGCAACTCTCTGACCACCGTGCTGCGAAAGGCCTGCGACCGCTCCAGAAAGGAGCTGCTATTCGTCAGTTCCAGGCGCTCGTCCCGCAGCAATTGCGCGACGGAATCATAGGACAGTACTAACCAGAGATCTCGCGCCGGAGCATAGTGCAGCGGGGACAACGCCCGCCAGCGAGCGAAATGCGCGTGCGGGTTTTCGACGTAGTCCCGGGGCGGAATGGGCGAATCCAGAAACATCATGGTAGGACTCCTGCCTTGCGCAGGCTTGTCAACGTGACGAGCACGGTGGCCGTGGTAAAGATTCCGTTCTGGTCCATCGCGTCCTTGGACGCTCCTTTGCCACTTGGAATGCGGAGTGTGGCCGAGCCCGGCCACATGCCGTTCGGGTGGCAGCTTGCCGCGAGAATACTGCACCGTTGTTGCAGAAGCCGTGCATCGGCCCCATCGAGAAGGAGCGCTGTACGAAGAAGCAAAGCCAGAACAAAGGGGTTTTCGCTCAGGGCCTGATCGTGCTCGAGGCGTTTATGGGCGTAATGGGCCGCACGCATTACGGATTTGGCCGCCGCGGGATCCGCAGACGCGCTCAATGCCAGGGCAGCCGTGGCTGTGGCATAGGCATCGTCTGCCCACCAATAACCACGCCACGCTCCATCCTCGGCCTGGTTCTTCTGGAGATATGCGCGCGGCATCTCTGCCACCGGAGCCAAGCCCGCTAGGGCGGCCGTAACGCAGAGGTGTGCGTGATGCCATGCCGGGTTGATCGCGAGGTCGGGGAAATCTGTGGCGTGGCTGTCCTCGAGATAGGTTGCTGCGCTGCCATCTGCGCCGATATGGCGTTTAAGGAAGCCCAGTCCTTGCTGTGCCCGGGGATCGTGCAATCGTCCCAGAGCGTGTGCCAGACGCAGCGCCCAGGCAGTGCTGTCGGCATCTGCCGGCTGCACAAAGTTCCATCCCCATCCATCCCTGCTGCGCCCCGACAGAAGCGACCACGCGCGAATCGCTGCGGCCTGTAATTGCGGGATGCCCGTTTCACAGCAGGCATTTGCAACGTAGGCTGTTACCCATTCATCACTGATTCCTTCGCTGAATCCGGAGTAGTCGAGCCACCAGCCGGCCTGAGTTCGGGCCTGCAACAGCGCATCCGCTGCCCTACGAATCATTTCGTCCCGAGGGACAACTTGCTGGGGAGAAGATGCGAATTGTTTTGGGTCTTCGGAAGGTTTTTTCAGCGAACAGGTTTCCTGGCGGAACCCGATATAGACCTTTGCGGCGCGGCATCCATCGCCTCGCAGGCTCAGCTTGACATGACTAATACGGCAGTCGATCCAGGAGAGATTTTCGGGCCCTTCACCCAGCGACTGTGCAATCAAGATCCCCGGCCAGTCCTGCTGCGCCTGGTGCGGCAGGATCTGCTTGGGCCAGGACAACAAGCGGCGGTGGGCATCGGGTGTGCAGAGGCCGGTACGCGCCAAATGATCGAAGAGCTGTGACCAGCGCGGCTCTCGTACCGTGGGATCCCCCACGAAACATTCCAATCCGAGCACATCTTCGAGGTGATCGGTGATCGTAAGAATCAGGCGGATGCGATCGGCATCCACAAAAAGAGCATCCACCTGCCTCTGCACCATCGTTGCGCGGTGGCCCAGGCCCGCCTGCTCAAGAAAGTCTCCAAAACCGGTAGCGGGTATCTTGTCGATGACCAGGCACAGAGGCGTGCGCATCCGGCCAAACATCATGCCGACAAACGGCACTCCGGCGCCCTCAGGGCAGCCCGCAAGACAGCGCTTGATCGCATCGTACGCCGAGCGGGAAAGCTCCACGCCGCAGGCGGATAGAAAGCGCAAAATCGCGGCTTCGGCAGAACCATTGACACAATCGCCCTCCGCCAGGCGCGCAAAGAGCGAGAGCGGTGGAAGACTCTGCGCAGGATCATCATCCAGTTCCAGCCATAATTCGCTGGCTATTTCCCGCGCGTCGCACTGGCCGCAAAAGCGTGCCAGGAACATCCAGGATGGGTGCTGATCGGGTATGCGCGTGGTCCGCAGAAAGCGTTGCAGACGTTGCCATTCGAGGGGAGTCTTGACGCGCTGCTGCAGGTCGATCCGCTTGTCTTGTCCGAGATGCAGTTCGAGGCCGGCGCACGTGATGGGTGGCAGATGGGAGGCGAGCCGGGTGAGATTCGGCGAGGGCTCCCATCCCTGTTCGCGCAAAACGAAATCCAATACTGTCTGCAGACTTTGCTCCATCAATGCAAAAACAGCTCCTGAAGCAGGGGCAGATTGTCCCAGCGCTTTTCATAGCGAATGATATAAATCGGCACGGCGAGAATGAGCCTACGCATCTGTTCAAGGCGTTGGCTATTCATCAGATGCCTGCTCTGCGGCGGGTACCATGAGCGGAGGATATATGCCAAGGCTTCGCGTGGTGGCAGCGGAGCACTTACGTCAAAACCCCGGTTGGAATCCGTCGAGTCCAGCCAATAGAGGGCATCCAGGCGCGGCGGTGTTGGATCCAGTCTCTGGCCCGAAAGGTCCCAAAGCAATTTGCCCAGATAGGGCACAGCTTCGAGCGGATACCGGCCCTCCAGCAGAGCGGCTGCGCTATCGGCACAAAGCCGCAGCCCCATGCATCCGTGCTGGACATGACAACGGCCATCGGGGGCAAACTCAATCGCCGCCACATCGTCGGAATACAAGCAGGCCCCATTGCGTAGGAAAGCGGCTGCGGCCGAGGATTTTCCGCTGCCGCTGTCTCCCATGATCGCGATCGTGCGTCCAGTCGATCCCAGTACCGTCGCGTGCAGACAGAGCGTATTGCGAAGTTGCAGCACGAAACCGAGTGCCACGCCGACCAGAACAGTCGGTACATATTCCAGCGTCTCTTCCCGGCAAAAGACGCGCAGCAAATCCGCCCGGGGGGAGATCAAGAAGATGATTTTCCCTTCCCACAACATCGCATGGAACCCATTCTGGGCGACTCCGAACGCTACATTTCCAGGTCCCGCAGCGGGAATCGTGATCGTCACCTCCGGATCGCGGCCGGCGCTAAGAGGAGACCAGAGAATGGTCAGATCCGCATCTCTGTCTTTGCGCACTCCCTTTGGCGCGCCCGGCAAAGCCAATTTACTGTCGATCAACAAACCATAGAGGGAATACTGGAACATAGAGTCCACCGTCATGCCGTCCGATCGCCATGTTCGATTGCCCATTCCATGAATTGGGCTAGTATGCCCCCCATCAGGACGGTTTCAAACAGGCCGCTGCGCCAATCATCGCGCTTCCCGGGACGCACGGCGGCCAGTTCGCGCAGGAACAAGCTCCGATCGATATACCTCCACCACGGCGCCTCCGCGGTGCGAGTGGCCCAATCCTCTAGTTTCTCCCGCGAGGCGGCAATCCGCGCCGCGATCGCCGGATCGAAGGCTGGTCCCTTGTCTTGCCGCAGACGAACCGAGTCCGGCAAAATCCCCTTCATCGCGCGGCGGAATAGACTGCGGGTTTCCCCGTGGCGCTGTAACTCATCGACCGGGACGCTCTGCATGAACTCCACGATGCGGCGATCGAGCAGCGGAAACCGGATCGATTGGCCGAAGCCGCGGTCGAAGAACTGGACTTCAGCATTGAGCACGGTCTCCACGCGGCCAGGCTCAGCGACAAAGCGCATCTGTTCGCGCGGATGTCGAAAAGCAAGCCTTTGAAGCTCTGAACGCAGTTGCGGCTTTTGCGAAAGCAGCCAGGCCCGCAGGGGAGCGAGTAGATGCCGCCGGATAAGCTGCTGCCAAGTACCCAATCCCTGCCGATGCATCGCCAGAAATTCGCTTGCAGTCTGCCGCCAGCGCCGTTCGCGCAGGAGCGCCTGAAGCACCCCTTGGCCGCGCCATGAGGCAAAGAAGTCTCCCCCGAAGCCGCTCAGAACAACATCCACGCCGAATTCGCGGCCAAGAAGTCCGAATTGCTGCTCGATATGCGAGACATTCGTATAGGCTGGCTGGCCGAGGAGTTCGAACCCCTGCTGGCAGCCTGCAAAGGGGCTGTGCTCGACGGGAAGATCAACCCAATGAATATCAATATTGTCTTCTTGCGCGAGTACCGCCTCGATATGGATGCGCTCATCCGTTTCCGGGCCGCTCCAGCCTGATGGCAGCACGGAACTGAAGGCCAGAAGCCGCCGTCCTTCCGGACGCAAATGGCGAGCCGCAATGCAAGCGATGGCCGATGAATCCAGACCTCCACTCAGATGGACGGCGATGCGCTCGCCGCCCCGCATGCGCTCCTCGACGGCTCGTGTCAGTTCGGCGCGCAGCCTGTCTTCGGCGTCAGGCCTGCGGATTTCCGACAGTTGCGGCTGGGACCAACGCCGGATAGCGATTCCATTCGGACGGTAGTACAGAACATGGCCGGCTGGGAGCAGGTCGATTGCCCTGTAATAGCTGTCGGAGGCTGGCCGTTGCGGATCGCGACCCAGGGTGGTCAGAACCATCCTCTCATTGAGATCGCGCGGAATGAAGGGCAATCGAAGCAGGAGAGGAAGATCGGAGGCGAAGACAAGGCCGACTGGTAGTGTCCGGGATTCTGTGTAAACGCCGTTCCTGCTTGTTATCGTCCGGGCGGAATTTTCTTCCATTCCTATGCCCCGGATAATTGGATTATTTGGCCGGGTGCGACTGCCGTCAAGGGCGTGCGTTCTTTGA
>DAIDLI010000087.1 GCA_027449545.1 Acidobacteriaceae bacterium
CTCAGACTGCTGACAAAGGCACCAAGAAAAGCTCTCGTAATTAACGAGGGCTTTTCGTATTTTGGATTCATGCTGAAGAAGCCCGAATCGCAACAGCAGGAACTTGAGTGGGTGTCGATCGATGCCTTGGTGCCGGAGAAGCACCTGCTGCGGAAGATTGACGGGGTGGTAGATTTCGGTTTCATCCGGGAGCGGGTGAAGCACCTCTATTGCGAGGACAACGGTCGTCCGGCGCTGGACCCTGTGGTGTTGTTCAAGCTTCTGTTGCTTGGCTACCTTTACGGGGTGCGGTCGGAGCGGCAGCTGATGCGAGAGGTGGAGGTGAACGTAGCCTATCGCTGGTTCCTGGGCTTGAAGTTGCGGGACAGGGTTCCGGATGCCTCTACGCTGAGCCAGAACCGGCGTCGGCGTTTCAGCGAGAGCACGATCTACCAGGAGATCTTCGATCAGATCGTAGAGTTAGCGGTGAACAAAGGGCTGGCCTCGGGGACGGTGTTGTATACCGATTCGACGCATCTGAAGGCTAACGCCAACAAGAACAAGTACGATGTCGCGGAAGTGAAGGTGAAGCCGCGGGAGTACCTGGCAGCGCTGGATGCGGCCATCGATGCGGATCGCGCGGCGCACGGCAAGAAGCCGCTGAAAGACAAGCCGGCGGCTGAGCCGGAGACGAAGGAAATCAAGGTGAGCCGCACCGATCCTGAGGCTGGCTACATGGTTCGGGAGGGCAAGCCGAAGGGGTTCTTCTATCTCGATCACCGCACGGTGGACGGCCGCCACGCCATCATCACCGACACGCATGTGACGCCGGCCAACGTACACGACTCGGTGCCCTACCTGGGCCGATTGGATCGGCAGCGGGAGCGGTTCAAGTTCAACATCCGAGCGGTCGGTGTCGATGCCGGTTATGCGGCAGCGGCCATCACGCAGGGGCTGGAAGAACGCAACATCTACGGGGTGATCGGCTACCGCACGCCCACTCACCGCGACGGCTACTTCTACAAGCGCGATTACAAGTACGAGGAAAAGCTCGATGTCTACATCTGTCCCAACGGCCAGCTGCTGCCGTATCGCACCACCAATCGCGAAGGCTACCGGCAGTATCACTCCGATCCAGCACTGTGCCGCAACTGTCCGGTGCGCCAGAAGTGCACGCAATCGTCGAACGCGACCAAAATCGTCACACGGCATGTGTGGGAGGCGAGCCGGGAGCGGATGGACCAGCATCGGCTGAGCCGGGTGGGCAAGCGGATCTACAAGCGAAGAAAAGAGACGGTGGAGCGCAGCTTCGCCGACGGCAAACAACTGCACGGGCATCGTTACGCGCGCTTCCGCAGGTTAAGGCGCGTACAGCAGCAATGTCTGCTGGCGGCCACCGCGCAGAACATCAAGAAAATCGCCCTGCTGCTCAGCAGTGCCGGACCAAATCTCCCCATCTCCACACGTACAGAACTTCTATCCGCCTATATCAATCAACTACGGCGATATAGACAAATCGCCTCTAGCAACGACACTCTCAACTGAAATCTCTCTCCAACAACGAACCCCACCAAAAATGGTGGGGTTCGTCAGCAGTCTGAGCGGGGCGCAAGCCCCGCTTCGTGTATCCGCAAGATTTCGCGACAAACCAACGCGCAGGGCATGTCTCAATCGTGCTGCCCCGGCCAGCTCACCTCAGCCCAGCACCAACTGCCAGCGCACAACTTCAGTCCTGCCGGACCAGCCAGCATCTTTCCGGCCAGCACGAAGTGTCAGGGCACGCCTCAATCCTGCCGCTCAAGCCAGCACTCCTCAAGCCTCAACTGCCAGCGCACAACTTCAGTCCTGCCGGACCGGCCAGCATCTTCCTGGCCGGCACGAAGTGTCAGGGCACGACTTCAGTCGTGCCGATCCTGCTCCCCAAACCCTCTGGGCTTCAGCCCCTGCGCAATCACTCCCCTTTACGGGTAGAGGCGCCTCTGCTTGATCTCGGCCGGGGGATCGCCGGCTTCGGCCATGTGCGCCAGGAGCCGCTCGCGCAGATAATCCGCCACCTCCATGTCCGGGCGGTCACCCAGGTAATGGACCAGCTTGGGTACATCGCGGCGGCCGGCGAGGTTCAGCAACTGGTGCGGGTCCGAGGCCAGGTTGTACATCTGGTATTCCACGTAGTTGCGGCTGTACGGATGCTTGCCGGAGATGCTGGGATCGGCGACGCAGTAGGTCCATTCCTCGGTGCGCAGCGCGCGGCCCACCATGGACTGGCTGATCTGAATGAATGCCTCCTGCCGCCACGCCTTGCGCGCCGCCGCATCGTTCACCAGCGGCAGCATGCTGCGCCCAACCATCGCGGACGGCGCCTTGACGCCTGCGGCATCGAGCAGCGTGGGCGTGACATCCACCATGCTTACCAGCTCGCGCACCATGCGTGACTGGTTAAAGCCCGGCCCCTGCACCAGCAGCGGAATATGAATCGAGCTCTCGTGCGGGCTGCGCTTGTACTCTTCGTTACGGGTGCGGAAGTGGCAGCCGTGATCGCTGATGAAGAGAAAGATGGTGTCATCCGTCATGCCCTGTTCGTCGAGGGTCTTCAGGATCGTGCCCACCGAGTCGTCGATGCTCTTGATGTCGCCGTAGTAGTTGGGCAACTGCTCGTCCCAGTCGCCTGGGAAGAAGCGCAGGTCCTGCGGGACGAAGGGATTCACATAGCGCTCGCGGTAGCCCTTGGGCGGCACAAACGCGTCCGCATCGTTCTGGAAGTGCGGCTCCAGTTGCGAAACCACCAGCAGGAACGGCTTCTCCTGCTTCTGCCGCAGGAACTTCACCGCGCGATCGGTGAGGTAGTCGACGCGGTAGATGTCCTTGTAGTGCATGGCCTCGCCGTCGCCATTCCAGATGGTGCCCTCGTAGGGATGCGAGGTGTTCTCCAGTTCATTGGCGCCTTCCCACAGGTCGAGGAATCCGCCGCGGTACTCGCGCGGAACAAACCCCATGGTCTTGGGCTCGGCCCGGCCGCCGGGCGCCAGGTGCCACTTGCCGATGTAATTGGTCGAATAGCCTTCGGAGCGCAGCACCGTAGCCAGCGTGACGGCATCGGGCTTGAGGCCCAGTTCCGGAGTAGTCAGCGTCCACACCCCGGTTTGCGTCGCATACATTCCGGTGAAGAGACACGCGCGCGACGGCGAGCACAGGGGCTGATTGGTGACCGCATTCTGAAAAGCCACCCCGCGCGCCGCCACGCCATCCAGATTGGGCGTCACCTTCATGGGATTCAGGCCGTAGGCGCTCACGCAGTCCCAGCGAAACTGATCGGCGATATACACGACGATATTCGGCCGCTTCCTGGGAGCCGGATCGGACTGGGCCGTGCCACTCAACGAGGGCAGCGCCGCCGCCGCGGCGGCAGAGCGCATCAGGAAGTCCCGGCGCGAAGAAAAGGAAGACGAAGAGCCTGCGTGCGAATCACCCATACAAGATTTCCCCGTGAACTGGATTATGGTCTGCTGGCGTGCGCAATCAATGCCATTTCATTGTAGGACGGGCGGGGCGCGAAACCCGCCGTTCAGCCGGTCGGGAGACCGGCGCTAAGATGACGAGTGGAGGGGCGGAGAGGTAGTCACCCGGGAAGGTGCCCAAACGCGATGATGCTGGGGCGCGGAGAGGTCACAGATTTCTGCCCGCGCCCCGGATCACTATTTTGCGGCAGCGTTGCGCTTGGCCAGGAAGCGTTCCATGAAGCCGGTGTCAAACTTGCCGGCGCGGAACTCTTCGTCCTGGAAGATCTCCTGGTGCAGCGGAATGCTGGTGTCGATGCCCTGCACCACAAACTGCCCGAGCGCGCGCTCCATGCGGGACATGGCTTCAGCGCGGTCTTTGCCGTGCACGATCAGCTTGGCGATCAGCGAATCGTAATACGGCGGCACTACGCCTTCGGCGTACTGCGCGGTATCCACACGCACGCCGTTGCTGCCGGGTACATTGAACGCGGTGATCTTGCCCGCTGAGGGCGTGAACTTGCGCGGATGCTCGGCGTTGATGCGGCACTCGATGGCGTGGCCGCGAATCTCCAGCTTGGGCGGCAGGATATCGGAGAGCTTTTCGCCGCAGGCGATACGCAACTGCGCCTTCACCAGATCGATGCCGGTGATGGCCTCGGTGACCGGGTGCTCCACCTGGATGCGGGTGTTCATCTCGATGAAGTAGAGATTCCCCTTCGGATCCATGAGGAACTCGATGGTGCCGGCGTTCTGGTAGCCGATGTCGGCGAGGCTGCGGCTGAGGGTGCGTCCAATCTCCTCGCGCAGCTTAGGCGAAACCTGCAACGAGGGCGCTTCCTCGATGAGCTTCTGGTGGCGGCGCTGGATCGAGCACTCACGCTCGAAGAGAGTGACCACGTTGCCGTGCTCGTCGGCGAGAACCTGGAACTCGATGTGGCGCGGGTTCTCGATGAACTTCTCCATGTAGAGCTCGCCGTTGCCGAAGGCGTTGGCAGCCTCGGCATGGGCGGCATGGTAGAGGTTGGGCAGCTCCTCGGGAGTGCGCACAATGCGCATGCCGCGTCCGCCGCCGCCGGCCTTGGCCTTGAGGATCACGGGGTAGCCGACCTGTTCGGCGGTAGCCAGCGCCTCTTCCAGAGTGTGCAGCACGCCGTCCGAGCCGGGCAGGATGGGCACCTTGGCCTTTTTCATGGCCTGGCGCGCCTTCTCCTTTTCACCCATCAGGCGGGTGACCTCGGGCGGCGGCCCGATGAACTTGATGTTGGAGGCGCGGCAGACCTCGGCGAAGTTGGCATTCTCGCTCAGCAGGCCGTAGCCGGGGTGGATCGCATCCACATCGGCGATTTCGGCGGCGGAGATGACGGCCGGCACGTTGAGATAGCTGTCGGTAGGCCGCGGCGGGCCGATGCAGATCGCTTCGTCGGCAAAGCGGACGTGCAGCGAGTTGCGGTCGGCCTCGGAGTAGACGGCGACGGTGCGCACGCCCAGCTCCCGGCAGGCATTGATGACGCGAAGCGCGATTTCGCCGCGATTGGCGATGAGGACTTTACGAAACATAGTTAGCGAGTCAGCAAGTCAGCGAGTTAGCGGGTCAGCGGTTGCCCGGCCAGGCAAGCACCTGCGATTCGGCCGGGCTACTCGTGAACGTTAGAAAGAAACAAACTAGGCAAAGCCATCGCGCCGGCAAATAGGCGGAAGCGCTGCCCCGCCGACTTGCTGACTCGCTGGCATCCCGTTACGCCGGGCGCAGCGAAAACAACGGCTGGCCGAACTCCACGGGCTGGCCGTTGGCCACCAGGCACTTGACCACCTCGCCGGCCGCATCGGCCTCAATCTCGTTCATCAGCTTCATGGCCTCGACGATGCAGATCACCTGGCCCTTTTCCACGCGGTCGCCGGCGGAGACAAAGGCCGCGGAACCGGGCGAGGGCGAGCTGTAAAACGTACCCACGATGGGCGACTTGACGATGTGCAGGCCGGCGTCGGCATCGGCGGCCGGAGCCGGCGCAGAGCCAGCCGCTGCCGGGGCGTGCGCAGCCGGCGCGGCGGCCGGTGCGGCAGCCAGCAGGCGAGCCAGGTCGCCCAGGTTCGAGGGCGTCGCACCCGGCTGCTCGTGAAACTTGAGCCGGATCTTCAGATCGCCACGGTCCAGGTCAAATTCGGCAACCTGGTGGGTCTTGAGGAAGTCGATCAGCTGTCGCAGATCGTCGATGTCCTGTTGCTTCATGCGTTCGTTCGCTCTCCAGTAGCAGGAATCTACAGTTCGATGAGGGCCTTGGGCGCGGGGGTCAGCACCTCGCCTCCACCGCGCGTAACAGCCACCATGTCTTCAATGCGTATGCCAAACTTCCCGGGCGTATAGATGCCCGGTTCGATCGTGATGACCATGCCGGCCTGGAGCCGTGTGGCTTGTCCGGCGCCGACCCGCGGCGGTTCGTGAATCTCAAGACCGACCCCGTGGCCGGTGGAATGCGTAAACGCGTCCGCCAGACCGTAGCCGCGAAGAATGCCGCGTGCGGCTTCGTCCACATCGCCACAGGAAACGCCGGCGCTGACCGCGGCCACCGCTGTCTCCTGGGCTTCCAGCACGGCCTGGTACGCGCTCCGCTCGCCGGCTTTCGGGGACCCCAGAAAGACGGTGCGCGTCATATCCGAGCAATAACCTCTGAGGATTATACCGAAGTCGAGCGTGAGAAAACCGCGCCGCGGCAGCGGGTTGCTGGTGGCGCGGCCGTGGGGCATGGCAGAGCGCATTCCCGAGGCCACGATGGTCTCGAACGACATACCCTCGGCGCCCAGGCGGCGGGCCTGGTACTCCAACTCGGCGGCGACTTCGATCTCCGACACGCCGGGGCGCAGCACCGTCAGGATGTGGTCGAACAGCCGGCAGCCGGTGAGCGCGGCTTCGCGAAGGATCGCCAGCTCCTCCTCGTCCTTGACCATGCGCAGGTCCTGCACCAGCGGCTCGTCAGCCGCCTTGAGCAGGCTGCGGCGCAGGCGGGCGGGCAATGCGCACTTCCAGCGGTTGAGCTCGGCGACAGTCACAATCGCCGCGTCAAAGCCCACGGAATCAACCTTGGGCTGGGCGGCGATCCACTGCACGGCGGCCACGGCGGGAGCCCCGGAGACGATGTCCACCTTGGCGGCCTGCACCTCTTCGGCGGCCTGCGCGCGGTAACGGCCGTCGGTGAACAGACGGGCCTGGTAGCGCGTTACCGCCAGCGCGGCGCTGGACCCGGTAAAACCGGCGAGATAACGGATGTCGGAAAGATGGGTGACGAGGAGCCCGGAGAGTCCGGCGCGGTTCAGCTTGCGACGCAGCGCGCCCATGCGGCGTGAGTGGTCCACGGGATTAGTTTTAGCACACGGCCGCCGTCAACCCTTCGTGCGGCAGCGCAGATCCGTGCCGATGTCTGGAAGGAGAGGCTCTCAAGCAGCAAAGCCAGGCCGATGGCTGGCATCTGAGAGGGGACGGCTAGAACGCGCTCTTCACCGGCTTCTTCTCTTCCGGATTCGCGTCCACGGCGCCTGCCTGTATCTCGCTCTGGCGGTCCATCCACTCGTCCAGGCGGCTGCGCTTGAAGCGCCACCGGTTGCCCAGCTTGAAAGCGGGCACGAAGCCCTCCGAGGCGTACTTGTACAGCGTGTCGGGCGAGATGCCCAGATAATCGGAGGCCTGGCGGATGTCCATAACCTCGCGAACTTCGGGGACGAGCAGGTTGGAGCGGGTCGCGGCGTTACGCATGGAGCCTCCTTGAATGCCTGGGTGGATTCCGGCCGCCCGTTTCGGCGGGTCCGCCGGTAAGTCAGTATTTAACGTGGGTTGAACCGCGATTTCAAGGGATTTTCGGGATTTCTGCCAGATTTCTGCCAGTTCGGGAGCGGATTCTCCGAGCTTCCGCGTGCGCATGGCAACGCATTGCGGTCTCCCGGCTGGAAACCCCATATCTAGGGCCAAGCGCGCAGAAAGCACCCGCCCGTTCCGGACGGATCAGACGGGAAGAGACCAGCATGTGAGACAGGTTCCCGGCCGGAAGAACTACATCTCCTTCCGCCACCAGGCGGTCTGCTCGCTGTGCAGAAAGTGGGTCTGGGCGCCGCGGGAGAGGTAGAAGTCCAGCACCTGGCCGGGCTGATAGCTCGAGCAGGCCGGCCAGCTCGAGTCCGTGTTCAGGTGGGTCTGCACATCGTGCACAT
>DAIDLI010000088.1 GCA_027449545.1 Acidobacteriaceae bacterium
GGTTCCCACGCCGGGGCCGGGCCAGGTGCTGATCCGCGTGGACGCGATCGGTGTGAACTTCATTGAGATTTACTTTCGCAGAGGAACCTACAAGGGCGCGCTGCCGATGACGCCGGGCAGCGAGGCCGCCGGCACCGTGGAGGCGGTTGGAGCCGGTGTCACCGGTTTTGCGCCGGGAGAACTGGTGGCCTCCGTGGGAGCGCTGGGCAGCTATGCGGAGTACGCGCTGGTACCGGCCGCGCAACTGATCAAAGTGCCCGCCGGGCTCACCGCCGAGCAGGCCGCGGCGGCGATGCTTCAGGGCATGACAGCGCATTACCTTTCCCACTCCACCTTCGCACTCAAAGCGGGAGATACAGCGCTGGTTCACGCCGGCGCGGGCGGAGTGGGGCTGCTGCTCACCCAGATCGCCGCGCGGATCGGAGCCCGGGTGATGAGCACGGTGTCAACCCGGGAGAAGGCGGAGCTCTCGCGGCAGGTTGGAGCCTCGGAGGTGATTCTTTACACCGAACAGGACTTTGAAGCCGAGGTAAAGCGGATTACCGGCGGCAAAGGCGTGGATGTGGTCTACGATTCCGTGGGCAAGACGACCTTTGACAAGAGCCTGAACTGCTTGCGGCCGCGGGGAACCATGGTGCTGTTTGGCGGTTCCAGCGGGCCCGTGCCGTTGTTCGACCTGATCCAGCTCAGCAGCAAGGGATCGTTGTTCCTCACCCGGCCGAGTCTTGTGCACTACGTCGCCCAGCGCGAAGAACTGGAATGGCGCGCCGGCGACGTGCTGGGCTGGGTGGCGAAAGGGGAGCTCAAGCTGCGTACCGAGCATCTTTTCCCGCTGGCAGAGGCGGCGCGGGCGCAGACAGAGCTGGAGGGTCGCAAGACGACGGGCAAGATTCTACTGAAGCCGTGAAGGCGGCTATGAGCATGTCGAGCTGGGGCACGGCCCGCAGCCGCACCCAACCAGGAGCTGAAAGCTGGAGTGAACGACATGGGAGATCATGCCCCGATGAAGGTGTCCATCTCTCCATCCGATCGGGTCTTCGTGTTGACCGGGGCGGGCGTCAGCGCGGAGAGCGGGCTGCCGACCTTTCGCGCGGAGGACGGGCTATGGGCCGGCTACCGCATCGAGGACGTATGCACGCCCGACGCCTGGCGGCGAAATCCAGCCGGTGTGTGGGCGTTCTACTCGGCGCGCCGGGCCTCGGGCTGGAAGGCGCTGCCCAATCCAGGCCATTTTGCCCTGGCGGAGCTTGAGGCCAGGCTGGGCGACAGGTTCTTTCTCTGCACGCAGAATGTGGACGATCTGCATGAGCGGGCCGGCTCCGTGCGCCTGCACCACATGCACGGCGAGCTGTCGAAATCCCGCTGCGAGCGGGAGTGCGGCCGGCTGCCGGTGGAAGACCGCAACATCTACACGAGCCTGGACGAGGTAGGCCGCTGCCCCTGCGGCGGGCGGCTGCGCCCGCACATCGTCTTCTTTGGTGAGATGCCGCTGGAGATGGATCGTATTCAGGAGGAGATCAACCGGGCCACGGTGATGCTGGTGGTTGGGACCTCGGGGTCCGTGTATCCGGCTGCCAGCTTTGTGCACTGGGCGCGGCAGAACCGCGCTCGCACGGTCTACGTCGGTCCCGAGCCGCCGCTCAATGCTTCGGCCTTTTCCCAGATTGTGCAGGGCAAGGCCGGCGAGGTGATGCCGGGGCTGTTCGAAGTGGCGGATTAGCGGAGCAGGGAAGCGCTGCCTGAGGAGCTTCCGCGGGCTGGTTGTGGCGTCCGGTATCATCGGGGTATCAGGTCCATTCGCACCCACCCCAAACCGCAAAGGAAGATTCAGGTGCCCGAAGCGCAGCATTCCGCATCCTCTGTCGATTCCCCCCGCCCGGCCGTCGAGAAGCACCGCCGCCATAAGCCATTGCGGATTGCGCTCTTCGGTTTTGGAACGGTGGGCAGCTCGGTCGCCCGGATCCTGGTCGAATCCAAGCCGCAGGAACTTAAGCTGACGCACATCTTCAATCGGAACGTTGCGCGCAAGCGCGTGGATTGGGTTCCGGAGGGGGTGGTGTGGAGCGACGATGCCGATGCCGTGCTGGGCTCCGATGCGGATGTGATCGTGGAGCTGGCGGGTGGTCTTGATCCGGCCGGCGCGTGGGTCCGGCGTGCGCTGGAGGCCGGCAAGAGCGTGGTGACGGCCAACAAGAAGCTGATTGCCTTCCACGGGGTGGACCTGGAGCGGCTGGCCGAGGCCAAAGGCGGCCATCTGAAATATGGCGCCGCGGTAGCGGGTGGCATTCCGGTGATTCCGGGGCTCGAGCAGGGGCTCGCCGGCGACCGCATTGTGCGCATCGAGGGCATCCTGAACGGGACCTGCAACTTCATCCTCAGCCAGATGCAGGAGGGTGCGGAGTACGCTCCGGTGCTGGCCACCGCGCAGGCCAAGGGCTACGCCGAGGCCGATCCGACCGAGGATGTGGGCGGCTTTGATGCCCGTGCCAAGCTGGCCATTCTGATGCGCCTGGCGATGCGTGTGGAGATCGATCCCGAGGAGATTGTGCCCAAGCCGATCACCACAATTGCGGCGGTGGACTTCAGCTATGCGCGGGATCTGGGCTGCACCATCCGGCAAGTGGCGCGGGCCGAGCACTTTGGCGATCGGCTGGCGGCCACGGTTGGGCCCATGCTGGTGGATCTGCGTTCGCCGCTGGCGTGGTCGCAGGGCACCGAGAACATGGTGGTCGTGAAGGGGCAGTACGGCGGCAATGTGGTGTTTTCCGGGCACGGAGCCGGCGGACACCCCACTGCGGTAGCGGTGGTCAGCGATCTGCTTGCCCTGGCGCACGGATCCCGGCGGGTGGAGATCGCTTCGGCCCCGGCCAAGGTGGGCGCCGAGTTCGAAGTGCCTCATTACATCCGTTTTCTGGTGGCGGACCGGCCCGGTATTGTGGCCGCCATCACCGGCGCGCTGGCTGAGGAACAGATTAATATCCGGGCCATTGTGCAGAAGGCGGGCTATCCAGCGGATGCGCTGCCGTTTGTGGTGACCGTGGAGCCCTGCAAGAGCTCTGCATTGCAGCGGGCGCTGGCCAAGGTGCGCGTGATGGACTGTATGCTGGTGGAACCCCTGGATCTGCAGATGCTGGAAAACGGTAGGGCTTGATGGTTCCCCAACCGTCTTACGAGATGCTGACAGATGGCTGGAATGCGGAGCATTCTGCGTGAGGCGTAACCAATCCCTGGAGGCGGGCGGATGATCGGCACTATCTACAAATGCGAGATCTGCGGCGAGGAGAGCGAGAATCCGGTCCGCTGGATCGTGATCCAGTGCAGCGACACGCAGCTAACCGTGCATAAGTGGACGCGCGAGGCGGCAGCCGCGCCGGGGGCGCGGCACTACTGCGGGGAAGCCCACGCCCAGGTCTACATCGGCCGCTGGTTCCAGACGCACTGCTCGTGAGGCGCGGATTTTTACGCCCGTATGAGCTTGATTTTGTGGCATTTTAACGTGACGTTCACAATTCCCGGCTAGCCTTGAGACAGAGCGTTACGATTGAGCGGCAACGTGCCCGAAATTCGCATTCCTGAGATCTCCGCGCACCGACCCAAGGCTGCCACCCACGATCGTGGAGCGGCGGAGACGAGCCTTCAATCCGACGTGCGGCGGTTCCTGCTGTCGCGGGGCAATTCGGCATGGACCGATCGAGGCTTTCACGGCCTGATGGTGCTGTGCGCGCTGAGCATCTTCGGGATCGTCGGGCTGATCGTGTGGCAGCTCATCCAGCGTTCCCAGTTGAGCTGGCACACCTTCGGTTTCTCCTTCTTCTTCCACTCCTTCATGGACCCGGTGACCCACACCCTGAGCTTCTGGGACCCGGTGAACTCGCAGTTCAGCGCGCTGCCGTTCCTCTACGGCACGCTGGTTTCGTCGTTTCTGGCCCTGGCCATTGCAGTGCCGCTGGCGGTGGGCGTGGCCATCTTCCTGACCGAGATGTGCCCGCGCCGGCTGCGCGCGCCGCTGGCCTTCCTCACGGAGCTGTTGGCGGCGATTCCGAGCGTGATTTACGGATTGTGGGCGATGTTCATCCTGGTGCCGCTGCTGCGCCAATACGTGAATCCGAGGCTGGTGGATTGGTTTGGCTGGACGGGGCTGTTCAACAACGACAACCCTACGGGCCTGGGTTTTCTGGCCGCGGGCATCATACTCGCCATCATGATCCTGCCTATCATCTCCTCGCTGACGCGCGAGGTGATGCTGGCGGTGCCGCAGTCGCAGCGGGAGGCGGTGCTGGCGCTGGGGGCGACGCGCTGGGAGATGATCCGGATGGGAGTGCTGCGCAATGCCCGCATCGGGATCGTCGGCGGCATCATTCTGGGCCTGGGCCGCGCGCTGGGCGAAACCATGGCCGTGACCATGGTGATCGGCAACAGCCCGGAGATTCACCGCTCGCTGCTCTCAAACGGCGCCTCCATGTCCTCGGTCATCGCCAACGAGTTCACCGAGGCGGTGAGCGATATGCATGTGAGCGCGCTGATCGAGATCGGACTGGCGCTGTTCTTTGTGACCATCATCGTGAACGCGTTCGCACAGTTGCTGGTGTGGGCGGTTACCCGGGGAACGCCGGCGCAGACGCGCTGAGGAGAAACGGATGATTTCGACCCGCTTTCCAATCCGTTCCCGGCTGCGCGCGGTGGCCGATCACGCGGTGACCGGTCTGGCCGTTCTGGCAACGCTGCTGGTGGTTACGCCGCTGCTTACCATCTTCGGCTATCTGCTGTACAAAGGCGCCAGCTCTCTCAATCTGGCCTTTTTCACCAAGGTGCCGGCTCCGGTGGGAGAATTGGGCGGCGGCATGGCGAACGCCATCGTGGGATCGGCGATCATGCTGGGCATTGCCAGCCTGATGGGTGTTCCCATCGGCATCGGCGCGGGCGTCTATCTGGCGGAGTTTGGCCGCGGCACCAAGCTGGCGCATGCCGTGCGTTTTACGGCGGATGTGCTGAATGGCGTTCCCTCGATTGTGATGGGGCTTGCCATCTATGCGTTGATCGTGGTGCCGCAGCATCATTTTTCCGGTTTTGCCGGCGGCGTGGCGCTGGGCATCATGATGATTCCCACGGTGTGCCGGACCACCGAAGAGATGCTGCTGATGGTGCCGCACGCGGTGCGCGAGGCGGCCCTGGGTCTGGGCGTGCCCAACTGGCGTTCGGTGCTTTCCATCACCGTGCGCACGGCTTCGCCGGGCATCATCACCGGATGTATGCTGGCCTTTGCGCGCGTGGCGGGCGAAACCGCGCCGCTGCTGTTCACGGCGCTGGGCAACAACTACTGGAGCACCAGCCTGAATCAGCCGATCTCGGCGCTGCCGCTGCAAATTTATGTGTACGCGCTCTCGCCCTACGACGACTGGCACCGGCTGGCTTGGGCGGGCGCGCTGGTGCTGATTGTGTTGATCGTGCTGGCGGTCTCGCTGGTGCGGTTTGTCACCAGCCGTGGCGTCTTGAAGGGCACCAGCTAGATGCAGTTCCGGCTGCGGAATACGGTTCGAAGTTGCTGGCGAAGTGCGGAAGGAGAAATGGGTACGTGGGCGTAGGTATCGAAGTTAAAAACCTGAACGCGTGGTACGGCAGCAACCACACCCTGCAGGACATCTCGCTTCACATTCCGGCCAACCACGCGACCGCGCTGATCGGTCCCTCCGGCTGCGGCAAGAGCACCTTTGTGCGCTGTCTGAACCGGATGCACGAGACCAACCCCATTGCGCGGGTCACGGGCACGGTGCGCATCGGCGACCGCGACATCTACGAAGAAGCCAAGCCGGTGGAGATTCGCCGCCGTGTGGGGATGGTGTTTCAGCGGCCCAACCCGTTTCCGACCATGTCGATCTATGACAACGTGGCGGCGGGGCTGAAGCTGAATGGCTACTCCAACCGCCGCGCCCTGGATGAGATTGTGGAGCGTTCGCTGCGCAACTCGGCGCTGTGGGATGAGGTCAAGGACGATCTGAAGAAGAAGTCCGGCGCCAGCCTCTCCGGCGGCCAGCAGCAGCGGTTGTGCATCGCCCGCGCGCTGGCCGTCGATCCTGAAGTGCTGCTGATGGACGAGCCGGCCTCGGCGCTCGACCCGGTTTCCACCTCCAAGATCGAGGACCTGATCTTTCAGCTTAAAGAGCAGTACACGATCGTGATTGTGACGCATAATATGCAGCAGGCTGCGCGCGTCGCGGAGAACACGGGGTTCTTCCTGAACGGCCGCCTGGTGGAGTTCGAAGCCACGCACAAGATCTTCACCAACCCGTCTGACAAGCGCACCGAGGATTACATCACGGGGAGGTTCGGATGACACGCATTCGATTCCAGCAGAGCCTCGAAGATTTGAAGGAGAACTTGCTGGTGATGGCGGGCCTCGCCGAGCAGGCTATCCAGCGGGCGGTGGAAGCGTACCGGACCGCCGACCTCTCGATCTGCGATCTGGTGATGCGCAGCGAGATCGCCATCAATCGCATGGAGCGCGACATCGATCAGTCCGCGCTGGACCTGCTGGCGATGGAGCAGCCGATGGCGGTGGATCTGCGTTTTATTCTTTCGGTGATCAAGATCAACGCCGACCTGGAGCGGGTGGGCGATGCGGCCAAGAGCATCAGCGACCGGGTGCGCCAGATGGCGCAGATGCCGGTGGCGGAACTGCCGGTGGATATTCCGCGCATGGCGGCGCTGGCTACCGACATGGTGCGCAAGAGCCTGCAGGCATTCATCGACGGCGATGCGGAGATTGCCCGCCATGTGCTGACCATGGACGATGCCGTGGACACCATGAATCGCGGCGCTTACAAGGCGCTCACCAAGGTGATGGAAGAGCAGAGCCATCTGGCGCCGCAGGCGTTGAATGCGCTGATGATCAGCCGCAGCCTGGAGCGCGTTGCCGACCACGCCACGAACATCGCAGAGGATGTGATCTTCTGGGTGCAAGGCGCCGATGTGCGGCATCACAAGAGCGTGGCCGCGGTCTCCGGAGCAGGCACCCAGCAGTAGGAGAACGCCGCAGCCAAGCAAAAGCCCCGCTCGAGGCGGGGCTTTTGCTTGCCGGAATCCAGGATCAGCGCGGCGAGATGCGTACGCCCATGCCGTTCAGGCGGCTGCGGGCGGCACGCGCTTCGGGAGTCTGCGGGTAGCGCTGGATCAGGGAGCGCAGTTCGCGGATGCCCGAGGTCCGGCGCTTGGTGTCGATCAGGGCGTAGGCCTTGTGCAACTGCGCGGTGGGCGCCTTGGCATTGCCGCCGAAGTTCTGGAGCACGGCGTCATAATCGCTGATGGCCTTCTCGTAGTCCTTCTTCTGGTAGGCGATCTCGCCGAGATAGAACTGCGCGGTGCCGGCGAGGTCGTCCAGCGGGTAGTAGTGGACCACGTCTTCGAACTCGCTCTGGGCTACGG
>DAIDLI010000089.1 GCA_027449545.1 Acidobacteriaceae bacterium
TCAACTTCTAGGGCAGCGCCACCAAGCCTGCTCTCCAACACGCCGGGCCAGGCAGATCGCTCTTCAGAGCGATCGCCTGGCCCGGTGTCTTTTTGCTTATCGATCGTCAAGACTGCGCGGTGTGGGAACGCTACCTAATGCAACGTATACGCCTTCTCGGGCATCGTAATCGGCTCCGGCGCCTTCGGCATCTTCGCAGGATCGAGTTTCGCTGCATCCTGCAGGCCGATGCCCGTCACGTTCTCGGTGGCGATCAGGTGACCCTCATAGCCTGTTACCTTCACGTTTCGGATCACCACGTCTCGCATATTCGCCAGCCGGATGCCGCTCTTGCACGTGCCGGTCACGTTTGTCAGCGTGAATCCTACCAGCGGCTTTTGCGGATGAATCTCTGTCGCCTGCACCAGGGTGGCTTCATCCGTGACACGGATATTCGAAAAGTGAAAGTTGCGGAACTCCGGGATACCTCGCACGCCGGGCACAGGAAACTCATCCTGCTTCCCGCTGTTCAGATTGTTCAGCCTCAAAAATCCCAGCCGCGCGCCTGAAGCTTCGAAGCCGTCCACGGTGACGTTCTCAACGTATGCGCCGCGCCCCGGGCGGCTCTTGATGTAGATCGCATAAGATCGTGCGCCGACGCATTTGCAGTGTTCCACAACCACATTCCGCACACCGGCTGAGGTTTCGCTGCCGATCCCAATGCAGGCAAAGAAGCGGTCGCTGAAGGTGCAATTCGAAATGCGCACGTCTTCGCACGGACGATTGATGGTGTAACCCTCTTCGCCGCGCCCTGACTTCAGCGAGATGCAGTCGTCGCTGGTCTCGAAGGCGCAGCCATCGATCACAACCCGCCTGCACGAATCCACGTCAATACCATCCGCGCCGCTATGGACGATGAGGTCTTTGAACGTCACGTTCTCGCAATACACGGGATGAATCGACCACATCCCGGCTTGGCTGGTGAAGCAGTTCTCAACCGTCACATTCCGGCAATTCGTAAATTCCAGCAGCGCCGGCAGACGCATCCCGGTGCTGCGCTCCACGCGCCCGCGGATGGCCGTACTGGCAACGATTCTCCCCGGGCCGGTAATTCTGAAGTTCTCGCTGTCTGCGGCGGAGATGAGCGCGCTGTAGCCCTTGATCCAGCGGCCCTCCCAACGCACCTCGGCAACTGGATAATCGGCCATGTCGCCGCTGCCCAGCAAACTTGCGCCGTCTTCGATGCGCAGATGTACGTTGCTGCGAAGCGTCAGCGCTGCGGTGAGGTAATCGCCGGCCGGCAAGACCACTTCTCCGCCGCCCAGAACAGCGCAGCGCTCGATCGCCAACTGAAGCGCCTGCGTTTCTTTCGTCGTACCGTCGCCAAGCGCCCCATAGTCCTTCACGTTCAGGGTTACCTTCGGCCCTGCCGGGGTGGCAGCAGCATGAGGATGCGCTTCGCCGGTTGCATGATTCGTGCTCTGGCCCCAACCTGACCTGCTGAGAGAGGCAGCCATCGGGACTGCCAGAGCCCCTTGCGCTGCTGCCTTCAACAGGCCCCTGCGATGGATCAATCCGTTCGTCATTCTCTGCTCCCAAAGGTGAGCTGCTCGCCGGCCTGTGGCAGGATGAGAGGGACGAGAAATCTTCCACCTCATTTCTCGATCGCTGCACGAGATCACTTGTTCGAACGAGCGCTTCAGTAGCCGACTGTACTCTACTTTGTATCACCGATGGCGGCGCGGGCAGGCGCCCTTATTGAGAGCGCCTGCCAATGGTGCACTGTGGGATTGCGGGGGAGTGGTTCGAGGCTGGGAAGGGAAGAGATCAGTGGTTCGGGTGCGCAGCCGGCGAATCGGCTTTCAGCGCCGGCATCGGCATCCGCACTACCTGCGGATAGTAGATCTTTAGATCGGTTGCCAGCTTGGGGACCGCCATGGTGTTGCACACATAGGTGAAAACCAGGTCGCCGTGCTCGAACTCGGGATGCTCCTTGCCGGCATAACAGAAGGTGTCTTTGTCGTAACCCGGCGTGCCGGGCTGCATCTCCGGAACCCGGTAGATGGTTTGCCCCTCGCTCCACGGCCCGGTGAGCGTCGGCGCTGTGCGCAGCACGATCTTGCTGGAGAATGCCTCCGGCGCAAACATGACCGCCAGCCAGCGATGTAACTCGGGATGATAGCGGATTGAAAGCTCCGTGCTGCCCTGCTGCATCACCGCCTTTGCATGCTGCGGATCAAATCCGTTGCGCCACGTCCCATTCGCTTCAAGGTACTGCAAATGGGCGGCGGGGGCGCTGAGTCCGGCGAACGGGATGCGGGTGGCCAGCAGCGGACGGGTGCCCGACTCTTTCAGCGCGAACAGATAGGCATCCTTCTTGAAAACGATCGCGCTTGCTGAGGGGTACGCATGCGCTCCGTCCGCGACCAGCGGAAACACGCGGATCTTCCATTGCTGGGGATCGGGGCCGGGAGAAGAGATACGCGCGAGATCAGTGCCACAGGTTGCAAATCCCATCGCCTGCGACTTGGCGGGAGCGTTTCGCATGCAGAGGAGCGTTACCCACAGGTCACGGCCGCTTACGAATCCATCCAGCGCCCAGTACCAGGTATTCGGTAGGCGGGGTGTGAAGAAGCTCTGCGGGCGTCCCTCGCTGTCCTGCCGGATCACGTAGGTAAGCTTCCACTGTCCGGCCTTGCAGGTTGAGATGCCAATGCTGTTACGCACCATCTTGGGATCGTTGCCATTGACAACACGTTTCGCACCGTAGAGTGTGTCCCCAAAGATCCACACGTCGCGGCCGTCGGGCAAGGGGATTGAATATGCCGCGTCGGCTCCCAGCCAGCCCTGCGATTGTCCGAACTGGAGTGGAAAACGCGGCGTGCACGCGGAGTCTGCTCCGGCAGCCCATGCCTGTGAGGCAAGAAAGGCGCAGCAGAAAAATACAGCCAGCAGCCTTCCGGCTGTTGGCTTTTTCAGATGCATTTGCATGGCTTGTATCCTGGCTGAAACTGGTTGAACGGCCTGAGGCCGACGGTTTCTTCGTACCGCCGGCCTCGCGCCGGGTCAGAAGATAATTCGCAGTGAAAGCTGCGTCTGGCGGTTGGTCCCATTGCCGATCTGGCTGCCATTGGCTCCCGCAACTGTGGCGCTTGCCGTTCCAAAACCAGCCCAGTAACCGTTGTTGGTCAGCCGGCGAGTATTGGGGATGCAGCTTGCGGAGGTGGCGGAAGGATAAGCAACAGCGCTGCAGATGCCGGTGTCCACATTGGAAAAATTGGGATGATTCAAGAAGTTGAAAACATCCGCGCGGAACTGCATCTGGATCCCTTCCGTGAGGGCAAAGTTCTTCATGCCCGACATGTCCCACTGGAAATATCCCGGGCCGCGCAGCGAATTGCGGCCGATATTGCCCAGAGTGGAGGGATCGCCCCACACGCCATTAAAGCCCGGCTCCAGACTGAATGCGTCGATGTTGTAGCTCTGGTTAGGCCAGCTCACGCTCTGCAACTTGACTCCCTTTCCCGGAACCAGGTTGGGCCGCATGTAGTTTCCGAAGAATCCGTTCGTGACTTCAACGTTCTGCGCAAGTCCGGACCGGGTCTGCAAAATGCTGGAAGCCTGCCAGCCGCCGACCGTCTCCTGCACCAGTTTGCGCGAGCCCTTCATCTCCGGGAAGTTATAAAGCGCGCTGGCCGTGAAGTTATTGCGGGCGTCCCAGTCGCCGTTGCCGATGTCGTACTTGGGCGTCATCGGATCTTCGAAGCCCGCGAATACATTCACCTCGTCGTCCATTTCATGTGACCAGGCGTAGTTGGCCTCGAGCGTCATCTTCTGGGTCGTCCTGCGCAACTGCACCTGCATCGCGTTGTACTTGGAGAACAGAATGTTGGGCAGGTAATACTCGCTTTGGTAGGGCACCCCATGAGCCGCCAGTGGGCGTCCCACGTTGGTGTTGGGGTTGGAGGGATTCATATTGATGCTCTGGAACGCTACGCCCGCCTGCGTGTGCTGCACCCGGTTCCCGGTGTAGTTCATGGTCAGCACGGTGTCTCGAGCAACCTGCTGCTGAATTCCGAACAGCCAGTTGGTCGACACCGGATCTCGCGGATTGGTGGGATAGATGTAGACGTTTTCGTTGCTCGGCAAGAGCGGCGGGTTAGGCGTGGGATAGGAGATTGAAGGTACCGACCCGCCAAAGAGGGTCAGGTTGAAGAGCGTATCGGAGATGGTGGCGTTCTGCGGCATATTGTCCGCCAGCGTGTTGGGCGAAGGCTGCATGGGCATGTAGAACAAACCTGCATAGCCGTGCACCACAGTGGTGCCGTGGCCGTAGGGGTCCCAGGCAAATCCGATGCGCGGCGCAAAGTCCGTCTGCGGCGCGCTGTACGCATTCTGACCGGCGGGTCCGAAGCTTTGCGTCGCGTAATCGAACTGCCGCTGATCGCCGTGCGCGACATTCCAGGTGGTGTTGTAGTCGTAACGCAGACCCAGGTTCAGCGTCAGCCTCCGGTTGACGCGCCAGTCGTCCTGTCCGTAGACATCCCAGTTGGAATTGGCATTGCCGATTGTTCCTGGTGTCCCCTGTTTAGTCAACGAGAAGGGAAAATTGGTTTCCAGGCTTTGGAAGCTGTAGTAAGCATAGGTTTCGATGGGTTGCAGCCAAGTGTTCAGCCGGTTCAGGCGGATCTGGACACCCAGGTTCAGGGTGTGATTGCCTGCCGTCTTGGCGACGTTGTCAAATATCTCGGGCAGTGTGTTGGCGTTCTTCTGGTTGAAGCTCTGCGCGCCAGGCAGCGAGCCCAGGTTGGTGAAGAAGGCGGCGATTGCAAAATACGGCTGCGGTGTGTTCGACGCCGTAGTCGAATAGAAGCGATTGACGGCCACACTAAACTCATTCAGCAGCGTGGGAGTAAAGATGTGGGTCTCGTCGATCTTGGCGAGTTGCGTGCGCAGCGCCTGCGGCGAAACCTGTCCCTGGTTCAGGCCGTACGTGTAAGTGGTCAGCGAGTTGTTAATGTTGTAGCGGAACATCAGGCGGTCGTTATCCGTGATGTTGTAGTCGAACCGCACCGATCCGGTATTCTCCGAGACTACGTTGGACAGGTTGGTGGGCACAAAGACTAGATCGTAGGTCGAAGGATCGCTGGAATCTGGGTAAGCCGTGTCATAGTTGCAGGTTGCAGTCGTCGAGCCAAGGCCGCAGCCCGAGGGCAGCGGCAGCATCATGGTCAGGACCGGCTGCATCGAGGACACAAACTGCGAGCGCACGTAGGCGCTGGGAACCTCATAATGTGGCTCCGGCGTCGCCACATGCGTCTGGTCGCCTTCGTAGTTGACAAAGAAGAACAGCTTATTGTGAAGGACCGGTCCGCCCAGGTTGCCGCCAAACTGGTTCATGCGGAGAGGAGCTACGGGGCCGTTGTTGAAGTAGTCCCGTGCATCCAGGCCGTTGTTGCGGAAGTATTCGTAGGCGGTGCCATGAAACTGATTGGTTCCACCCTTGGTGATGATGTTCATCTGCGGCCCGAGTGAGAAGCCGCTTTGCGCGCTGTAGCCATTGTTGGCAAAATCGATCTCTTGAATGCTGTCCACACTGGCGCGGGTGATGCGCGCCCCTTCCTGGCCTTCTGTCTCCAGGAATCCATTGACGTCGCCGCGGCTGGCGGACTGCCCATCGAGCTTGATATTCAGTCCGGTGAAGATGTTATCGAGTCCGTTGACGCTGCCCTGAAAATACCCCGTTGAACCCACAGACCCGGGCGAGATCTCCAGAAAGTCGCTTACATCGCGGCCATTCACCGGCAGGTTTCCGATCTGCATCGAATTCAAGGTGGTGCCGGACGTGCTGGAAGAGGTGTCCACGGTGGTGGTTGTTCCCGTCACCTCGATGCTTTCGGCGGCGGCCGCCACGGTGAGTGCCAGCGTTACATTGACCCGGGCGCCTACCGTGAGTTGCAGGGGCTTGGTGGATGTCTTGCTGAAGCCCGTCGCAGTGGCTGAGATCACGTATTTGCCGAAGGGCAATCCCGACGCGACAAAATAGCCCTTGCTGTCGGCCTTTGCCTGCGTCTGCACGCCGGTATTGGTGTTCATTACGGTCACGCTGGTGTTCGGAATCGCCGCTCCGGTGCTATCGGTGATCGTTCCCGCGATCGTGCCGGTGTCGAACTGTGCCCGCGCCGGATGCGCCGCGCACAGGCAAAGCAGGATCACGGTCCCCACGCCCAGCGCGCGGCGCGCGCCGTAGGGGAAGAGCTGGAACAGCCTTAGGGCTTGTGTTGTGAACTTCATGGTTGCCTCCTGATGCATGTCTTACGAAGCTGTATTGATTTGTTTTGCGTGCGGCGTCCACATCGGGGCGGCGGTCACCGCTTCGCGGCGTCACTTGCATTGCCGCGCTGGTTCTACCTCTTCTTGCCCGATCGAGGGTCGTTCTTCCGCTGCCTGGCAGTCACGCTCTGGACAGCAGACGATAGCGCGAGTTCTGGCCCGGGCCGTTCCGGTGACTTCAAGTCCTTGCGGAGCAGAGACTCCGCATACTTCAAGTCAGCCGCGATCGCGCGGCGCGCAACAGCCGCATCGCCGCTAGCAATCAGCTTGTAAATGCGTTCGTGGTGTGCGCAGTGCTTCTCCAGGCTTTCCACCAGCGGCAACACGCGATGCCGTCCCTCCGCCAGCGCGCCGTACATCATGCGCATCGTGCTCAGCAAAGCCGCATTCTTCGAGGCTTGCGTGATGGCGTCATGAAAGTCCATCTCCGCTCGCACGAACAGCACGGGATCATGGATGGCCGCGCGCATACCCGCCAGGGCCGTGCGCATCTGCTCGTGATCTTCTGCCGTGGCGCGCTTCGCCGCCAGTGCTGCTGCCGCCGGTTCCAGCACCTGGCGCAGTTCATAGAGTTCGAAGTACTTCACTTCCTGCAGCAGCAGCATCCATTGAAAGTGCCGGCTCACCATGCTGCTGAGCGTAGGCTGAAGATAGGTGCCATCTCCCGGCTTGGCCTTCAGCAGTCCCAGGAACATCATGCCTTTGAGCGCTTCGCGTAACGACGCGCGGCTGACGCTGAGCATTTCCGCCAGGCGCGGCTCGGAAGGCAGTCTGCTCCCGCGCCCCAGTTGCCCGCTGCGCACCAGCGACTCGATCCGCTGGGCTACCATCTCCATCACCGTTTCGCGCTCCACGTGCGGAGCTCGCGGGCGTTTCGCCTTCGCTTTGATGACTTTGTCTGACATATGTCTGCTAGAACGATCCGACATTAGGACAGTCTGCGGACGTTTGTCAATAGAAAAATCCACCGCCAATGCCAATGTATCGCTAGAAAAGCGTTGACGAAGGTAGACTCGCCAATTTATATACTTACAAAATCTGTCTGACAAATGAGGTCAGGCGCAACACCTGCTGGTTGCCCATGCTCGCCCCTTCTTGCTCCAATTCGCCGCTGCTGAGGAAAGAGGACTTTGTCGCTTTCTGTGAAGGGCTCGACCATCCCGAAGGTCTTGCCTTCGATGCGGAGGGCCAGCTCTGGGCCGGCGGCGAATTAGGCCAGGTCTACCGCATCAGTCCGGCCGGCCACCTCACCGAGGTCGCCCGCCTGGGGGGCTTCTGCCTCGGACTTACGTTTTCTCCTGCTCAGGAACTTTGGATCTGTAACTCCGGCCTGCACAGCCTGATGCAGGTGGATCGCTCGGGGCAGGTTCTGCAATCCATCGAGACCGTGGGCGCGTCTCGTCTCATGACCCCGAACTTCTCCGTCTTCGATCATCAGGGCAATCTCTACTTCAGCGATTCGGGCGTATGGGATGCTGAGAACGGCTCCATCTATCGCCTGCGCCCCAGCGGCGTCGTGGATTTTTTTGCCGGTCCCTTCGCCTTTGCCAATGGCCTGGCGCTCAGCTCCGACGACCGATTTCTCTACGTGGCGGAAAGCCAGCACGATTGCGTGCGCCGCATTGAGATTCGAGCTGATGGCACGGCCGGCGAGGCCGAGATCTATGCGGATGGTTTTGCGCGAATTCCCGATGGCCTGGCGCTTGATGCGGCTGGCAACCTCTACGTCGCCTGCTACGCCAGCGACTGCATCTACCGAGTGAATTCTGATCGAGACGTGAGCTTGCTCGCCTGGGATCCGGAAGGCACTCGCATCGCCCGCCCCACCAATCTAGCGTTTGGCGGTCCGCGGCTGGAAGACCTTTATGTGGCCAATCTGGGCCGGTGGCACATTGGCCGGGTGCATCTCGGCATCTCCGGTCAGCGACTCGTGAACTTCAGCTAAATCCGCAGGGGTACTTACAAATGAAGATCCAAGATGTACGCTGGACGCCCGTGTTTATTCCGATTGAGGCGCCGCTGCGCTATGCCTACGGGGCTCACCCGGGCTTTTCGCGGTTGGTCATCGAGGTCGAAACCGATGACGGCCTGATCGGCCTCGGCGAGTGCTACAGTGGGGCCAGCCGCGAGGGCCAGTTGCGCGAGATGCGCTCGCTCCTGATCGGCGAGGATCCGTTTCAATTAGAACGCATCCGTTGGAAGCTCTCGTCGCCCAGCGCCCAGAAGCTGTTTGGGAATGTGCTCGGCTACGCCGGCCTGGAGTTTGCCTGCCTCGATTTGCAGGGCAAGGCTATTGGCCGACCCGTCTGCGATTTGCTGGGCGGCCGCGTCCGCGAGGAAGTGCCCTTTGCGGGCTATGCCTTCTATCGCTATGCCAATCAGCAGGGCGAAGGCGAAATCGGCAATGCGGAACAGATGGTGGACTACGCCCGCCAACTCATCGGCCGCTACGGATTCCAGACGCTGAAATTCAAAAACGGCGTCATGCATCCGGATGAGGAGGTGGAAACCTTCATCGCCTTGCGCGAGGCCTTTCCGGCAGTCAAGCTGCGCCTCGATCCCAATGCTGCCTGGAGTGTGACCACCGCCGTTCGCATGGCCCGTCGCCTCGCCGATTACGACGTGGAGTACTACGAGGACCCCGTATGGGGAATGCGGGCCATGGAGCGGGTCAATGCCAAGGCTCCGTGGATCACACTGGCTTCCAACATGAGCATCTTTGCGTTTGAAGATCTGGCTCCGGCGGCGCGTATGAACGTTCTCGACGTGGTGCTGCTCGATCCGCATTGGTACGGCGGCATCGCGCGGGCGCGCATCGCCGCGGGCGTTTGCGAGGCGCTGGGCCTGGACGTGGGCCTGCACAGCGGCGCGGAATTCGGCATCTCCCAGGCCGCCATGCTTCACCTGCTCGCCTCGGTGCCCAACCTCAGCGCGGCCGCCGATTCGCACTACCACCATCTCACCGACGACATCCTGGTGGGGGGCAAGCTCCAGTACACCGCCAAAGGCGGTATGGCCGTTCCCACGGGGCCCGGTCTTGGTGTCGAGCTGGATCGCGATAAGCTGGCCCGCTATCATGAGTTGGCCAAAAAACAGGAGATGGGGTCGTGGATCGAAGACCCGCAAAGTCCGGGTACGGTTACGGTGCAACCCAAGTGGTGAAGGGGATGCGTCGGCTGATAAGGGTGCTCACGCTGTTGGCGCTGGCGGGCGCAACTGCGTTCGCGAATGCGCAGCAGCGCGTCCTGTGGCAGATCGGGCGGTTTGATGATTCATCGCAAGAGTTTCGCAGCCAGAACATCGACTACACCAGCCCAGCTTCGAACGTCATCTACACCGTCGGCGTCAGCCATGACTCCGACTGGATCCGTTTTCAACCGGGCCCAGCCAATGCGCAGACCGGCGGCCGGCTGCATCCCTTCACGGTCCGATTCGCACTCTCGCAGCCTCCCCGCGGGCTCTACCACCTGCGTATAGCGGTCCTCTATGAGACGCCCCGGCTCTCCGCACTGCGTCTGAGCGTGAATGGCCATGCCGGTCTGTTCTACTTCCATCCCCGGCTGGATTTCGCGGCCGGCGACTGGGAGGGAACGTTTGTGCCGCAGACCTCGCGCGATGAAAAGACCATCGACATTCCCGCTCGCTGGCTGACGCGCGGAAGCAACACGATTGTCTTCACGGCGGTGGACCAGCCTGCCACTCCGGAAAATTCGCTGGGCGACATTGCGCCCGGCCAAAGCGGCCTGGTCTACGACGCAATCTCGTTTGCCCAGCAGCCGCAGGGCGCGTATCCTCGCCGCTCCGTAGCTGCGCTTGTCGAGCCAACCATCTTCTATCGTCAGTCCGCCACCGGTCTTGAAGAAGCCGTAGATGTGTTTGCCTCTTTCCATGCGGGAGCAAAAAATCGCGGGCCTGCGCGGCTATCCATCAACGGCCAGCAGTTCACCGCGCCTTTTGCGCTCGATGGACAATTCGGAGAAGCGCGCCTCCGGTTCTTCGTGCCGGAGTGGAAGGGAACGGCGCCGGCCACTGTCTCGATCGATGGCAG
>DAIDLI010000090.1 GCA_027449545.1 Acidobacteriaceae bacterium
CCCCTGCACAGGTTCGAACGCCCGGCTGTCGGGAAGGTTGGCTCCGGCATCGAGCCGCTCCAGCGCGCGCCGCGCGGCGTCCTGCTCGGCATGCTTCTTGGTGCTGCCCACCCCCCGCGCCAGCGCCGAGCCGAGTTCTCCGTCACTGCTCCTCAACTGCACCTCGACCAGAAAACGCCTGCGATGAGCCGGCCCGCTCTCGCTCTTCACCCGGTAAACCGGGGTTCCTGCCCGTGCCGCCTGCAACCGCTCCTGTAGAGCGGATTTGTAATTGCCGAGCGCCGCACCGGAACGCAGCTCGTCGGCCAGTTGTTCGACCGCGCCGCTCATCACCTGGCGCCGCACAAACGCGCGTACCGGCTCCAGTCCACCATCCAGAAAGAGAGCGCCCATCACCGCTTCCATGCTGTCGGACAGCACGGTGCTCTTGTGCCGCAATCCGCTGCGCTCTTCTCCTTTACTGAGCCGCAGATGTTCGCCCAGATCGATCTCCGCCGCCACCTGGGCCATCTTCTGCCGGCTCACCAGCCGCGCCCGCACGCGGGTCAACTCGCCTTCGTGCCATTCGGGATGGGCCGCAAACAAAGCCTCAGCGACGACCAGATTGAGAACCGCGTCGCCCAGAAATTCGAGCCGCTCGTTGTCCCCGATCAGGCTCGATTCCCCCCCGCCGTTCTCGTGGGCAAGCTCATGGGCGAGCGAGCGGTGCGTCAGCGCGCGCACCAACAGCTCTGGGCGGCTGAAGGCATGCCCCAGCTCGGCTTCGAGTTCTGCGACCGCGGGTTCCGCATCCATCGTGCTGGTGTTGAACTCCCTACTGCTGAGGTTTCGCGGCGCCTCCAGCGGCTGGTGCGCCCTGCGCTTTGGTTCCTGGCCCAGTCTGCGGAGGCGTGGCATCGCCGCTTTCCTCGTCGCAGCTCTGGCCCTTGATCGTGTAAGGTCCCTTCAATCCCCGCTCCGCCGCCAGCCGGGTATCCTCCTGCCCGTCGCGGCTTGCCATGGCCTGCTTGTACTCGGCCAGGGCCCCCTCGCGATTGCATTCCACGTCCAGAATCCGGCCCAGGTAGATATGCGACCAGGACACCTCGCGCGGCTGCTTACTGGTGTCCAGGGTCTGCTGGAAGTCATCCACCGCCTGGTCGGGCTTGCCGGTAAGCAGGTCCACACGCGCCATGATGAAGTGCGCTCGCGCCGCTGCAGCCACCGCCTCCGGCGTGGTGGCGGGCTGCGCCAGCACCTGCCTGGCCATGGCCGCGGCCCCGGCGACATCGCCGTTGGACAGCTTGGCCTCGGCCAGATCCAGGCCGGTCAACTTGCGCGTCTGGCTGCGCCCCAGCACCTCCTGGTCGGATTGGTGGTCGAACTGGATCGTCCGCGCCAGGTGCACAATGCTGCTGATGTCAATGCTGTACACCATCTCGCCGATCACGTCCGCGAGGCTGTCCGGCTCTTTCTCGAACGTGAGCATCTGCTTGTAGAAGTATTCCGTAAGCACAAAGCCCTGGGCCAGATCGTGCTGCACCGCCGCCCGCCGCGCCGCCTCCATCTGCTGTAACGTGCGCCGTTGTGCCTCTTCGTACCGCGGCAACTCCGAACGGCTAACTCCCGCCGGGATCTTGTAGGGAGCAATCCCGGTGTCCATCGTGCGCGCCTCGATGGCCTTGATCAGACACTCCACTGTGAACGGAACCGGATCGGAGAGGTACTGGTAAGAAAGCGGAGAATAGACCAGCTCTTTGAGAATCGGGTTCTCGCGATCGATCGCTTTCACGCGCGCATACAGAAGCGGGTCGATGCGGTAATGGAGATAGATATGGCGCACATCCGACATGCGAATCTTGCCGTCGGAAGGCGAAACCACCACCACGTAATCGGTCCCATAGATGCGGGCATTGACCGTGCCGGGCGAAAGCATCGGCTCCACCACCACGATGAAGCGCCGCCCGCCGTAAGCCGCGGCGGTCATCTTCAGATAGGAATCGGTGGCTACGATCATCTTCGACAGCGGATCGTGCAGCAGATCGATGTCATCGTCGTAGAAATGGTGTACGGTGAGCCAGATCCCGTGCAGATCGACGGCCGCCGCGAAGGCGCGAAGAATGGGCACCACGCCCAGCACCTGGTTGGCATCCGGGGGCATCTGGGTCGGCTCCGCCGTGATCTCGAGTTGGGGCGGCGCCGTCAGATACAGTGACAGCGAGATGTATTGCCCCACATCACGCGCGGTACCCGTCATGTTGTGCTGGGCGACAAACAGGCAGAGCGCGTCGCGCTCCTTGCGAGCCTGTTCACTCTGCGCCAGCGCCTGGTTCATCTCGTCGCGGACCCGCTTGCGCACCGGATCGCTGTTCGCCAGACCCTCGTTGTAGCCACAGGCGTTGAGCGCCGCGGCCATCACGAACACCGGTTCGGCGCTGATCAGCGATACCGTGGGGCCGGCAGGATCGATGAGCGAGGGCGCCTTGACCTGCGCGTACTCCGCCTGGGACCCGGACGAACTGCTGGAAGAGCTGGGAGGGGCCTGGGCGGAAGCCAGGAACGGGCACAGCAGCAGAGAAAGCACCGCCGCCCAGGGGGAAAAGCTCCGTAAAATTCTGCGCAAGGCCATGAAAAGGAACCCTTGCTGCAAGTCTATTGAGACGGCGAGACAGGGTCAAACGGGGATCAGCAAAGAGTTGCGAGAAACCGAACCGGCACTCATCCCGAGGGCTGCGAGCTATAGAGCTTCCAGCACCATGGGCAAACCGGGAAAGTCGCAGAAAGCCCTGCGCAACGCGGGTGATCGCCCGCATTTTCAGAAACTTCCGCGGGCCGCGGCTTAGCCGCGAACCGACACACCGGAGAACGAGAGCACCGCCATGCCCCGGACAGGCTGGCCGAAGAAGGTGGCCGGCTCGAAGACGCTGAACAGAAGCAGGTTCTCGACCTCGGAGCGGGTCGTGGGAGTATTCGGACCGGAGAGAATCCGGTAGTCGTAAACCTCGCCCTGGTCATTCACGTAGGCTTCCACCACCAGGGGCGTGGCAGCCGCATCGATCTCGTCGCTCTGCGCGCCGCTGGACAGGTACAGCAAGCGGGGCGCGGTGGCCGAGCCGATGGGCTCGTCCTTGCTGGCCTGCACCCTCTCGGGCTGGGTAAACATGGTCACCAGGAAGATCACCGTGCCCAGCAGCAAAACCGCGCTGGCAAACCCCGCCGACGCTTGCAACAGGAAAGGACCGACGGTATTTCTCCACGCCAGCCCCCAGCCTTCGAACGGCCTGCGGGTCTTGCGGGCACGCTCCTGACTCACGGCTACGCGGATGCGCAGCAGCAGATCCTGGGGCTCGGGCACAGGGCCCAGCTCCGCCAGGGACAACTGCGTGTCGCGCAGCGGCGCCCACTCGAGTGCACACGAACGGCACTGGTCCAGATGGGCGGTCACCTCCTGCATGGCGCGCCCGCTGAGCCGGCCGTCAAGGAACTCGGTGAATCGTGCTTGTACATCGTTGCAGCCGTTCATTGCGCCTCCTCTCCGAAGGGCACTTTCACCCCGCCATCGCCAACGAACGCTGGCTTGCAGCCGGGCCGGAAAGCAGGTTCCGGAGCATCGCCCGGCCGCGCACCAGGCGCGACTTGACGGTCCCCAGATTCACTCCCTGCATCTCCGCTACTTCCTCGTAAACAAAGCCTTCGACGTCTCGCAGAATCAGCGTGGTACGGTAGGGCTCGGGAACCTGATTGAGAGCCCACTCTACCCGCGCGCGGTTTTCCGCATGCGCGGCCAGATCGAAGGGCGACTCACCGGGATCGACGAGGGTGTCCCGCAGCAGGACCGGCGAGCCGGACTCGCTCGCGCCTATCTCCTGCTCCATGGGCACTTCCTGATGCCGGTGCCGCATCCACCAGCGGCGCTGGTTCGATGCCTCGCGCAGCGCGATCCGGTAGATCCAGGTGCGCAACGCCGATTCCCCATGGAAGCCGTGAATGCCCCGAAAGACCTTCACAAACACTTCCTGGGTCAGATCGGCGGCATCGGCGCGATCCTGAAGCATGCGCGCCAGGAGCGAATAAATGGGCTGGTGATAACGTGCGATGAGCCACGCAAACGCTTCCTCGGAGCCGGCCCGCAACTCCTGAACCAGAGCCGACTCTTCCGACTGAAGCGGTAACGCGCTGGCGATATTACCCATGGTGAGATCCGCCTGCAATTCGATTCCTCCCACCTTATCGCATCAAGGCCACGTTTGGCATCCCGCGCCTCAACCGGAGAGACGGCACTTCGCTCGCCCCAGACTAAAGACATGGAAAGCCTAAACTTCGCTCGCGGCCACCTGTTCTGCGACAGGCCTGCCACGTTCCTACCCTGCAATCGGGTTCTGCGGGAGGCAGGGTGTGAGCCCTGCACTCCCATCTTCTTAGACACCGGACAGGGGGCAAAGTGTTCCCGGTCACGGCTCCTGGTGCATCTGCCTGCCCTGCCCATCCGCCGGCACCCGGCAGTACCATGAACGCGGAGGCACCCAGCGATGTTCACGCCCCGCCCCATCGGCTTCATCCGCAGCCCTTTTACCGCCACCGCGCAGATTCCCAAGGGTCCCGGCGCCCAGCACGACACTGAGGGCGCCATCGAGATTCTGCCTGAGTTCGAGGCGGGTCTGCTGGACATCGAAGGCTTCTCCCACCTCTTCATCCTGTGGGAGTTCGATCGGGCCGACGGCGTCTCGCTCGTCGCGCATCCTCCCACCGACGAGAAACGTCCGCACGGCGTCTTCGCCACCCGCACGCCTCGCCGTCCCAACCCGATCGGGCTGACGGTGGTGGAGCTGCTCCGCCGCGACGGCGCCACCCTGCACGTGCGCGGCGTGGATATGCTGGATGGCACGCCGGTACTCGATATCAAGCCCTATCTCTCCAGCATTCCCATGGAGAAGGTGCGGCGCGGCTGGCTGGCCGAGGCGGAAAAAGCAGCGAGCAAAGCACCGCGGGTACAAGGGAGCGAAGAAAAGCTGCCCCAACGGGTTCTCGGAACCCATCTTGTACCTTGTTCCCTAGTTCCCTTGTTCCCTGTCTTTAAGGAATTCCCAGCAGCTTGTGCGTCTGCAGGCTGATGCGCCATTGCGGGTGTTCGAGGCAGTAGCGCAACGCAAGCTGCGTGTTGCGCTCGCGATCCGGCCCGTCCATCGGCTGAAGAAAGAAATGCCGGAACGGCAGGCCGGCAAAACGCTCCGGCTCGGCGTCAGGCTGCGGGTAGACCAGCTTCAGCTCATCGCCCGTCTTCTGCCGCAGTTCCGCGCCGGCCTTGGGGCTGACGCAGATCCAGTCGAGACCCTCCGGTGCGGGGCACGTTCCGTTTGTCTCCACCGCCACCTCGAAACCAAGCCGATGCAGAGCCGCGATGAGCGGCGCATCGAGTTGCAGCAGCGGCTCACCCCCGGTACAGACCACGAGCTTGTTTGCCGGCAGTGCTCCCGCCGGCCACTTCTCCGCGACCGCCGCGGCCACTTCCTCCGCCGTGCTGAACTTGCCGCCGCCGGGTCCATTGGTGTCGGCAAAATCCGTATCGCAGAACTTGCAGATGGCCGAAGCCCGGTCCTGCTCGCGCCCGCTCCACAGATTGCAGCCGGCAAAGCGGCAGAACACCGCCGCGCGCCCGGTCTGCGCCCCCTCGCCCTGCAATGTATAGAAGATCTCTTTTACGGCGTACATAAATACAGCCTTCCGCTCTCAGCTTACCGCTCTTCCGATCACAATCCACCGCATCAACTCGGCACGCTCTGGCCGGACCGCTTTGCGTCTCACGCCTCGCGCAACAGCGTGGCCGCCATCAGCCCAATGACCACTCCATAGATGGATGCACGCACGGTAAGCGACCGCAGCACCTTCCCGGGCTCCAGAATTTCCTGCGTCCATTCCTTGATGGCATCGATGGGCTTTTCGTAGGAGCAGTTCGTCTGAAGACCCGCGCTCAGGAACCCGGTGGAAAGGTCAGCGGAGCTGGCAGCTATCGGCTGGCTTTCAGCAACGGATCCGCGATGCCGTTCTCCCGAAATCCCTTCTGGCGCAACCGGCAGGAGTCGCACTCGCCGCAGGGCTGGCCGCCGGGCAACGGATCGTAGCAACTGCTGGTCAGTCCGTAGTCCACGCCCAGCTCGATGCCCTTCGCGATAATCTGTGCCTTGGTCATTGCGATCAGCGGGGTGTGGATCTTCAGGTGCTGGCGGCCTTCCACGCCGGCCTTGGTCGCCAGGTTGGCCATGGCTTCATAGGCAGCGATGAACTCCGGCCGGCAATCGGGGTAGCCCGAGTAGTCCAGCGCGTTCACCCCGATGTAGATGTCGCTCGATCCCAGCACCTCAGCCCAGGCCAAAGCAAAAGACAAGAAGATGGTGTTCCGCGCGGGAACATAGGTGACAGGAATACCCTGCCCCATCTCTTCGGTCTCGCGGCCTTTGGGCACATCGATATCGGCGGTCAGCGCCGACGCGCCAAAGGCCCGCAGGTCGATGTCGACGATGCGATGTTCCGCGACGCCCAGCGAGGCTGCCACCCGCTTCGCCGCTTCCAGCTCCCACGCATGCCGCTGCCCGTAAGAGAACGACAGCGCATGGCAGTCGTAGCCTTCGCTCTTCGCAATGGCCAGCACCGTGGCCGAATCCAGGCCGCCGCTGAGCAGAACGACCGCCGGCCTGTTGCTCGTCCCAGTCACTTGCGATCTCCGCTCGCCGAAAGCTCCGCCGAGGTCGCAATCGAGCTGTTCTCGTCGATGTATGCCTCGATGCACTTCTCGAGCAGGCCCTGAGCTTCCAGGATGAACTCGATGGCGTCGCGGCCGGCGCCGTAGCCGCCGGAGTTCGGTGTCACGTAATGCGCCATGGCCTTGACCTGCGGGCGTGCATTGGCCACCGCCACCGCGAGGCCGCACTCGCGCATCACCGGCAGGTCGATCACGTCATCGCCGACGTAGCAGATCTCCTCGAGTGAAACGCCTTCTTTCTCCATGATCTCGCGCACGGCCTTCATCTTGAACGCCTGGCCCTGGTAGATGAACTCCAGCCGCAGATCGCGGGCGCGGGTGGCCACCGTCTCCGACACGCGCTTGGTGATGATCCCGCACTTGATGCCGGCCATCCGCGCCAGCGCGATGCCCAGGCCATCGTGGGCGCTGTAGCCCTTGGCCTCGACCATGGTCTTGGACTGCACCCCGAAGCCGATGTCTTTGCTGTGCAGGTCGGTGATGCCCTCCAGCACGCCGCCGTCCGTATGCATGCCCGGCACCAGCCAGATGGTGCCGTCGGTGAAGACGCCGTCCACGTCGAAGATGATGACCTTGATGTTGCGTGCGCGATCCTGCGGTGAAAGTGCCATAGCTCGATTCTATCGGGCGGCGGGCGAAGCACCCGTGCGAATCCCCCCTTGCCCATTTAGGAACCGCGCGGCGAAGAACCCAAAAAAGCTGTGCAAATCGGGTTGCGCGGCGACCCGCCCCGTGTTAACTATTGACATAATAGTGAATTGATTGCTACCCGTTCAGTAAACGGAAAGCGACGAAGGAATCGGCTCCATGAAAATCGGCACCACCATCCGCGCCTATCGGCTGCAAAAAGGGCTCTCCCAGGGCGACATTGAGAAGAAGACCGGCCTGCTGCGCTGCTACTTGTCGCGCGTCGAGAACGGCCACACGGTGCCCTCTCTGGAAACGCTCTCCAAGATCGCCGAGGCGCTCGACTTGCCCATCTCCCAGTTCTTCGCCGAAGACTCGCTGGGGCGGCAGTTCAACACCCAGAAGCTCTCCGATGAAGAACTGCGCTTCCTGACGCAGATCCGCCGCTACTCGTCCAACCTGAACGAGAGCGACCGCAAGCTCCTGCTGGCCATGGTCAAGAAATTCGCCGCTACCGCAACCCGGTAAATCAGCAGTTCCCCTGGCTCGTGCGGTTCGAACGTCCGTGGTCTGTCTCCACGGTCCACTGATTCACCGTCCGAAGCAGTAGCTGACCTGAAGCAGGCCGCTGTCGATACCGGGATTCTGGTTCGCGGTATTGTCGTTTGAAATGTGATGGTAACGGTATTCAGCGCGGAAAGACCGGGTCTTCGTGCGAAACATTTCGAACCCGGCGTCAATGTCGAAGATAAAGTTAAATGAACCCGCGCCCCCCACCGGGATGGGATGGGTGGAATACATGTAGCCGCCGTGGCCGGCAACGAGTGGCTGGATTTTGCGCCGAGGCAGAAAGTTCCACTCGAGGCCGACAGGTGAAATCGCTTCTCCGATGGTCCATTGCCTGCCTGAGCAGTATTCCGTCTGTGTGCCGCTGTAGGTGACGCCGTTGAACGTAACCGAATAGGTTTGCGATTGTGGCGAGCAGGTGACTGGGGAATACGGCAGCCGGCCGGTGAAGGTTATGGGAGTCGGAGATGTCTGCTGGTTGACGTAGGCCGTCAACGGGTCGCTCTCCAGCGCAACAGGCAGAAATTCTCCGTCATACTGCCAATCAACCACCCGGTCTAATAACAAGCGCCGGCTATAGGAGATGCCCAGATTCACAAGTTTGCGCTTCTGGGCGTAGCCCAGCAGGATGTGACTGGAATCGGGCGAGTAGGCCGCAAGAATTCCAAAGGAGTTCCGGCGCGCATAATCAAGCCTCGGTTGCCTTTCCTGTCCGCTGGAGCAAATGGGAAAGCAAGCCATTCCAGTGCCGACGAACAAGAGGATACAAGCGGTGCGGGCGAGCAGGGATTCACAGCCTCGATCAGACAAGGAATGTCCTTTCGCGAAGAGATCTGAAGTAAGTCGGGCTCTCAGCAATGGATCGGCAAGCGAGAGATCATTCTACGCCGCCCAACTCACCCGCATTCCCCAGACACAACACCGCCAACTCTCGACTTGTTTTCAGACGCCGCGGAGAAGCAAGAGAAGCGTGGGAGGCAGCTCACGGCTGCGGCGGCGGAACGTGGGCAATATAGAACCCGAATAGCACCAGCAGCCCCACCATCATGAGAAGGGAGTTGCGCAGCCGGGTCTTGAAGACCTCGCGCGGAGTGCCGATGCGCGGCACCAGCCCCATCGCCATCAGCAGGCCGCTTGCGAACCCGCCCAAGTGGGCCATGTTGTCGATGTTCAGGCCCGAGTGGACAAACTGGTTGCCGCCCCAGATGGAGACGCCGATCGCCAGGTTAATGACCGCAAAGTAAATCACCGAACGGCGCAGGCGCTTCAACTCCGGCTGCGGAATCGGCAGCCGTCGCGACTTGAGCAAAATGATGAGCACCCCGGCAATTCCGAAGACCGCTCCGGATGCGCCCGCCCCCGCCGGAAAATACACGCTGCCGCCGTACCGGATCGGCCAAACCCAGTTCACCAGCGTAGAGAGCAGATTGCCCGCTGCGCCGGTAAGGATATAGGCGGCGATCAGCCCGAAGGAGCCCATCAGCGGCTCCGCCAGCAGTCCCAGGTTCCACAGGCACCACATGTTGGTGGCCAGGTGCAGGATGCCAACGTGCAGGAACATGGCGGTGATGATGCGCTGCCACTGCCCATCGATCAGCACACTGCCGGCGTTATTGGCGCCCCAGCTCATCAACTGGTCTACAGTGGGGCTCATGAAGCTGATGCCGCGCGCCACCATGGCCAGAAAGACCAGGCAGTTGATCCCAACCAAAATATGCGTGGCCGGCGTGGCCGCCCAGGTCGGCTTGCGCCGGCGCACCTGCGGCTGAACAGGAGAATACCCACCCTGCGGTGGCAGAATCTCCGGCTCATGCGCCACTGCGGCGCCGCTCGGAGGCATTTCGGGAGGGAGAGTGGCCATGTGCTGCATCTAGTCTACTGGAGATTGAGCTTCCTGCCGGAGACTCGAATGGCCGGGCCGCGCTGGGCAGGAAACAGAGCGGCCCCGCTGCCGCCACGCGAGAGGGGAACCTTGGTGGTCAATGGGGTCGGCCGCCTTCCGGGCCTGCGCCCTGTGCAAAAGAAGGCACAAATCAACCGGGCAAATCCCGAAACAAGCCGGAATAGCTCCGAAGTCAAAAGAACCCGGATTCCGGCCCTCCTTATCCACAAAAACTACATTCTCCAGCGTTGACCCTCCCTTTGCGCCTCCGTAAAGTCTCTACATAAGCGGCCATTCTCCCCATTGCGAACCTGCGCTTTCAGCCCTTCGCTGCACTTGGGAAGCACGGCCGTTGCACCAGATCAGGTTTCCGGAGTAAAGATGCTGAAACTAAAAAAGATCCACATCCTCGGCTTCAAAAGCTTCTGCGATCGCACCGAAGTGACCGTCTCCGGTACCGGCATCGCGGTGGTGGTCGGACCGAACGGGTGCGGCAAATCGAACATCCTGGACGGCGTTACCTGGGTGCTGGGCGAGCAGAGCGCCAAGAGCCTGCGCGGCACGCACATGTCCGATGTGATCTTTGCCGGGACACGCGACCGCAAGGCCCTGGGCATGGCCGAGGTCACGCTGACCATGGTCGATCCGGAGGCCTACGAAGGGCCCATTCCCGTGGAGCCGGAGGTCGTCGTCGATCCTGACGATCCCTCCGACTGGGATGAGAATGAGCTGCGCCGCCAGCGCGCCGCCGAGGCAGAGGAGATCATCTCCAGCGAGCAGCCCGGCCAGGTGATCGAGGACGAGACCGCTCAACCGCCGAGCCCCGACCAAGAGTCTGCCGCACCGCAGGTGCCGCAAGGGGTTGTCGTCAAGATTCGCCGCCGCAAGTTCTCCAGCACCCCGCAGAAGGGCGAAGTCGTGATCACCCGCCGTCTCTTCCGCACCGGGGAAAGCGAGTACCTGCTCAACGGCAAGCTCTGCCGCCTGCGCGACATCCAGGACATCTTCATGGGCACCGGCCTGGGGCCGGAGAGCTACGCCATCATCGGCCAGGAGCGCATCGGCCAGTTGCTCAGCTCCAAGCCCTACGAGCGCCGCTCCATCATCGAAGAAGCCGCCGGCATCACCCGCTTCAAGACCAAGAAGCGGCTCGCCGAGCTGCGGCTGGAGAGCGCCAAGCAGAACCTCGCCCGCGTCGATGACATCTTCGAAGAAGTCACGCGGCAGATGAACAGCCTCAAGCGCCAGGCCGCCAAGGCCGAACGCTACGGCGCGGTGCGCGACGAACTGCGCGGCCGCCTGCGCGTGGTGCTGGCCAGCCGCATGGCTGCCATGGACGCTGAGCAGGCGCGGCTCGACCAGGAGATCGCCGCCTTCACCGAGCAAATCAACACCTCGGCCGCCAAGATCGAGACCGACGAGGCGAGTCAGCACGATGTGACCACGCGCGGTTACGAGCTCGACAGCCAGGCGCAGGAGGCGCAGAAGCGCGCCAACGAAGCCGCCGTCGAACTGGAGCGCGCCATCGCTCGCGAGCGCAGCAATACCGAGCGCGTGAGCGAGCTGGAATCCCGCATCGCCGCGGCCGGCGCGGAGCTGGAACAGACCCGCACCCAGCTTGCCGGCATCGCCGAAGAGCGGACCCAGCAGCGCAGCTTCCTGGAAACTGCCGCCGGTGAGGCCCGCGAATTCCGCCAGATGGTGGAGGCACGCCAGCACGAGGCACGCGCCGCGGCCGAAGAGGTCTTCCGCGCCGAGCGCGAGCTCGAGACCAATCGCCGCCAGGCCATGAACCTGCTCACGCAGGCCGGCAACGCCCGCAACCACATGGCCCAGGCGGAAGAGAGCCTGGCCGCTCTGGAACGCGAGGCCGAGCGCCTGAACGCCGAGATGCACCAGGCGCGCAACGAGCAGGAGAGCCTCGGCGTCGAGAGCGGTCTGGCCCGCCAGCGCCACCAGGCCGCCGCGGAGTCGCTCAAGCGCCTGGAGGCGGAGATCGCCAGCCTGCGCGAGATGCTCCAGGCCCGTCGCGCCGACGAGAATGCGCAGCGAGCCCGCGCCAACCAGCTCCGCAGCGAGCAGGCAGCCGCCATCGGCAAGCGCGACTCGCTCGAGGCGCTGATCCGCAACCACAGCTACTCAACCGACACGGTGCGCAAGCTGCTCAAGCCTGGCGCGCTCGGCCAGGAGATGGCGCCCAAAGGCACGCTGGCCGACTTCCTCGAAGTGGCCGGCGAGCACGAAGGCGTGGTGGACGAGTTCCTGCGCGAAGAGCTGAACTACGTTGTGGTCGAGAACTGGGGCGTCGCGGAAAAGGGCGTCAGCCTGCTCAAGACCAGCGACGGCCGCGCTACCTTCCTGATCCACCCCGATCAGCAGGGCCAGCTCTTCGATCCCGGAACCCAGCATGTGAGCGAACCCGGCGTCACCCCTCTGCGCGACGCCATCAAGGTGCTCAACGGCTTCGGACGCTCGCTGGAGACGATCCTGCCCAAGCTGCGCAACGGCTACCTGGTCAGCGAACCCGAGACCGCGCAGCGGCTGGCGCTCCAGTACCACTGGGCTTATTTCCTCACGCCGGGCGGCGAATGCTTCCACAACGTGACCGTGACCGGCGGCAAGCCGGCAACATCCGGTCCGCTGGCGCTCAAGCGCGATCTGCGCGAAACCGAGATCAAGCTGGCCAAGGTGCAGGACAACCTCGCCCAGGCAGAAGCCGGCGCCGTTGCCCTGGCGCAGGAGATCGAGGACCTGACCGCGCAGTTGGAGGCGCGCAGCGCCGAGCGCCGCCAGGCAGAGACCGAGGCTGCCAACCTGAACGCGACCCTGCGCCAGATGGAAGGCGAAGCGCAGCGCATCGAGCGCCGCTTGCAGGAGTGGACGGCACAGGCCGCCCGCAACAAGGAAGCCTGCGAAGCGAAACACCAGGCCATCGAGCAGAAGCGCGAAGAAACCGCTCGCCTCGAGGCGGAGCGCGCTCAGGCCGAGGCCGGTCTCGACGCGCTGCAATCGCAGCTCGACGAGATTCGCCGCAAGCGCGAGACCATGCAGCAGGAAGCCGCGCAGGTGACCGCCGAGCTGGCCGGCCTGGAAGAGCGCCGCCGCGGCGCCGAAGCCGCCTTCCAGCGCATCGACCGCCTGCATGCCGACCTGGAGCGCCGCGTGCAGACGCTCGAAAAGCAGCGCGCCGACGCTACCGCCGAGCGCGAGCAGCGCGTGGGCGAATCGGCCGAACTCGCCGATCGTCAGCGCACCCTCACCGAAATCCGCGGCGAGGCGCTCGCCCAGGCGCAGACCGCGGCTGCGCAGGGTCAGGCTCTCCGTCAGCAGCTCACCGAGCTCGAAGCCCAGCTCAAGGCCGAGCGCGCCGCTCTCGATCAGTTGCGCGACACGCGAGCCGCAAAGTCCAGCGAGCTGGCCAAGCTGCGCTCCGACCTGGAGTACCTCGAAGCCAGTTGCCTGGCCGAGGTCAACGTCGAGGCGCAGGTGCTGCGCGACGACGCCGAGATCGCGCGCATCGCCGGCGAGGAGCTGGCCGCCGAGGAAGAGACCTGCCGGACGCTCAAGCAGAAGATGGAGCAGATGGGTCCGGTGAACATGATGGCCCTCGACGAATACAAGGAGACCGCCGAGCGCCACAGCTTCCTCGAAGCGCAGCGTAAGGACCTGATCGAGTCGATCGAGAACACCCAGGAGACGATCAAGGAGATCGAACAGATCTCGCGCACCAAGTTCGACGAGGCCTTCGCGCAGATCAACGAAAACTTCGGCAAGGTCTTCGAGCGGCTGTTCCACGGCGGCCAGGCGTTCCTGCGGCTCACCGAGACGGAGAACCAGGCCGAGGCAGGTCTGGAGATCGTGGTCTCGCCTCCGGGCAAGAAGCTGCAGAACGTGCTGCTGCTCTCGGGCGGCGAGAAGGCGCTGACCGCGCTGGCGCTGCTGGTGGGCATCTTCCAGTTCCGGCCCAGCCCCTTCTGCATCCTCGACGAAGTCGACGCCGCGCTGGACGAAACCAACGTGGGCCGCTTCGCCGACCTGATGCACGCCATGGGGCAGAACACGCAGTTCCTGGTGGTCACCCACTCCAAGCGCATGATGCAGGCTGCGGATATGATCTACGGCGTGACCATGCAGGAGCCGGGCGTGTCCAAGGTGGTCAGCGTGCGGCTGGGCAACCAGCAGCAGATGCGCGAGCCGCAGCGGGCGACGGCGTAACGTCAGAGAACAGAGAGCAGAGAACAGGGATCAGAGCAGGGATCAGAGATCAGGGGTCAGGGATCGACTGGCGCTGGTCTCTTGAGCCTGTGATCTTCCGCCTGGTTGCTGGCGCACGAGATGGGGAGCAACCCAGCCCATGCGCCGGCCAGCCATTCAGGAATGCGACGTCTGGAGATGGTTCTTACTGGCCTGCCGCGTCGGCCTTCTTGTGCTCGACGAAGACATGCGCCTGATGACAGCTCACGCAGGTCTTGCCTTTCATGAAGGAGTCCGTCTTCAACTGCGCCACTTGATCGCTGTGACAGCTTTCGCAGGTGCTTAGGCCGGGCTTGCCCGCGAAGTCCGGTGCGGTGGTCTCGCCATGGCACACGGTGCATTCGACGCCGTTGGCGGCATGCGGGCTGGCCTTCCATTGGGCATAGATCGCCTTGTGGCAGGTGGCACAGGTATCCCCGGCTGGAATCAGCCGGTGGAAGATATGCGTGGGTTGTTCCTGCTGCGCAGGTACAGGTTGGACAGCAGTAGCCAAAAAGAGAAAAACGAGCAGGGTGGAGCCGAACAAACACGCGAGAACCCGATTCACGAAAAATCCTCCTGTGCACAACGCCGCAGTATCAAAATCGCGATGCCTGGCGATCAGTGATACCGATCACGTCTCAGCAGAAGGTGAATCTGGTGGTCTCCTCGGGGGGGCGGCGCCCCCTCACGCCAATTTGCGGAGATCCATTGCGCGGAGCTGTCCCTCCGGTCGTGAAGCTGGGGTGAAGCCCGTTGTGGGATGGCGTCCATCGTCACCGCGGTGCTCGGCACGTCGAGGGCCGGGTGAGCCATGTCACATTTCTGAGGGATCAAATTTGTCGTGTTTTTACGTAAGTGTGAGAAACAAAGGGGTTATTTTTTGTCCTTTCGTAAGTGTGGAAAATAAAGGAGTTGCAGCGCGTGTTTGCGTAGGTGTGGAATCCAAAAGACTTACGAGAAAGGCGAAGGCTACGTTTGACCGGGTTGCTGTTGCGTGGTTTGGAGAGCGACGAGCTGGGAGGATTATGCCTGAAGCGGAGAAATAACCTGGCAAGACTGGCTGTGAGATTTCGGGATGAGTTGGGGGAGTTGTGTCCGTCGATGCCCTTCCCGCGCCTTGTCGCCTGACTCTGAGGCCCCAGGGGCTGAAGCCCGCGCTTCTCTTTGCTGCGTTTTCGGCACGACTGAAGTCGTGCCCTTTCAAAACACGGCGCCCTTCCAGGGCTTTCTGATCCTGTCTTCTTTTACCCCACGCTGAAGCGCGGGGCTAATCACCACTGCGCCTCCGGCGCGGTGGTAGGACCGGCATCGGGAGATGAACCGGGATAAGCGTCGGGCAGGGGCTGAAGCCCACGCTTCTCTTTGCGGGCGTTGGCGGCACGACTGAAGTCGTGCCCTGACACAGAGCGGGAGACGAAGAATGTTGCCGGATTATGGAGTCCCCTGGCACAGAGCGGGAGATGAAGAATGTTGCGCGGACTGTGAAGTCGTGCCCTGACACAGAACTGCTCCCCCGGACGGATCAGCTGATTGTCGTATGGAGACAAAAAATTCGCCCCCGATGGAAAACGTCGCATCGGAGGCGCTTGTTGAGACAAAACGACAAGTGAATAGCGGGAGCCAGTAGCCGGCGCTGGAGGTCGGTAGCGCGCAGCTACTGGCGATCCCTAATAACGAGACGAGCCGCGGCTTCCCCTTTCCACTGCTGCCTCGTGTCGCCCGGCTCAAAGAGGACTTTCGTGCTCGCCCTCCGAACCATGTTGACATTTGCAGTTTCTCCCAGATCGGACGGCTCTTCGGTGACGGCCGTCACACTGGTTGCATGCCCCTGTTGAAAACCTAACTTATTGTATTTCGGGCACTTTTGCTCCATTTTCAGCCTGTCTGCGGATCGTCGAACGACCCGTTCTGCGCTTCGAAGATCGGAGTTCGGCTGCAACTTCCAGCGTCTTGCTGCCGGCCTCCTCTGCGCCATCGGGTTCCGGTACACTCACTGGAGAAGGCTCAGAGCCCAAAGGCGGCCAGCGAATCCCTGGCCGCGCTGCTTCTGCATACTGCGCTGTTCCGGCGCTGCGGGTGCTGTGCTTGACCTCACCACGTAAGGACGGCCTTTCTGTGACTGCACTTCTGAAAACCGATCTCGGCGCCACGCCGCTGCTGGGCCGCGGCAAGGTGCGCGATCTGTACGCGGTGGACGACATGCTGCTGCTGGTCGCCACCGACCGCATCTCCGCGTTCGACCATGTGCTGGGCTCGGGCATTCCCGGCAAGGGCAAGATCCTGACGCAGATTTCGCTGTTCTGGTTCGATCTGCTGCGCGACCTGGTGCCCAATCACCTGATCGCCTCGGAGGTGCGCGACTTCCCGGCTGCGCTTCAGCCCTTTGCCGAGCAGCTCGAAGGCCGCTCGATGCTGGTGAAGCGGGCGCGCATGTTTCCGGTGGAGTGCGTGGCGCGCGGCTACCTGGCCGGCTCCGGGTGGAAGGAGTACCAGGGCGCGCGCACGGTGTGCGGCATTGCGCTGCCCGAAGGGTTGCAGGATGGCTCGCGGCTGCCCGCGCCGATCTTTACCCCCGCCACCAAGAGCCAGGATGGCTCGCACGACGAGAACATCCCGTTCAGCGGCGTGGAAGCCGCGATCGGGGCCGCCGATGCCGCGGAGCTGCGCCGGCTGACCCTGGCCATCTACGAGCGGGCCGCGGCGCATGCGGAGAAGCAGGGCCTGATCCTGGCCGACACCAAGTTTGAATTCGGCCGCACGGACGCGGACGGCATCCTGCTGGCCGATGAGGTGCTGACGCCGGACTCCTCGCGCTTCTGGGATGCGTCTCTGTGGAAGCCGGGCGGCGCGCAGCCTTCCTTCGACAAGCAGTTCGTGCGCGACTATCTCGAAGACATCCGCTGGAACAAGCAGGCACCCGCGCCCGGCCTGCCCGAGGACGTGGTGGAGCGCACCCGGGCCAAGTATCTCGAAGCCTTCCGCAGGTTAACGGGGCGGGATCTGAAACTCTAGAGGGTTCCTGGAGCTCGCCATGACCTGGGTGGACTGGGCAATCGTAATCGTGATCGTCGGGTGCATGGTGGGGGGCCTCACGCAGGGCTTCTTCCGCACCGCGTGCTCGCTGGCGGGCCTGATCTTCGGGCTTTCCATCGCGGCCTGGAACTACCAGACGGTGGCCGCGTTCCTGCTTCCGGTGGCGCGCATCCCGGCGGTGGCGGATACCATTGCTTTTTTCCTCATCGCCCTGGTGGTGATGGGGCTGGCCAACCTGGTGGGCACGATTCTGGCCCGGGTCTTCAAATGGATTGGGCTGGGCTGCCTGGACATGCTGGCCGGCGCGGTGCTCGGGTTCTTTCAGGGCATGGTGCTGGTGACACTGGTCATCCTGGTCACGGTAGCGTTTTTTCCGCGCGCCCAGTGGCTGGCGGAATCGCGGCTGCCGCGACGATTTTTTGGAGCGCTGCACGTGACCACGCAGATGACGCCCGCCGAACTTGCCGAGCGCGTGCGCCACGGGCTAAGGTTACTGGAACAGGAATCTCCTTCCTGGATGCATCCCAACCAGGGCCCCTCGTGAGCCGGACGGCGGCGCCTCCGCTCCGCTGGCTGTGAATTTCGCTGCGATCGCAATACAGTACACTGACCGTTGATCCAAGTAAGAGGGGACACGTGAGACGAGAATTGGACAGCCTGGTGACGCAAATGCACTCCAGTGGCATCCGCTATGAGGAGGCCGTCCGCGAATTTAAAAAGCAATACCTGCGGGAGGTGCTGATCGCCAACCGGGGCAACCAGTGCAAGGCCGCCGAAGAGCTGGGAATGCACCGCAACACCCTGAGCCGGACCATGGCCGAGCTGGGCATCGACCTGGCCGAACTGCGTGCCGGGCTCAAGCGTCCGCCGCGCAGCGAACGTCCTGTTTACAGCACGTTCCGCCAGGGCTACCGCTAGGCCGGATCAGGAATCCCGGTCAGCCGCGGCTGACGCGCAGTCGAAATCATGCAGCCAACATCTTCTACCCAACAGCCGCGCATCCTGATTGAGCCGAATTTTCAATGGGATCAGCAGGATGCGTACCTCTTCGACATCGACGGGACGCTGCTGCGCACCTGGGACGGGGTGCACTTCGACGCCTTTGCCTCGAGCGTGCGCCGGATCACGGGCTTTGAGGTAACGCTCAACGGCATTCAGTTGGCCGGCAGCACCGATACCGCCATCCTGCGCGAGGCCTGCCGGCAGGCGGGTGTGCCCGTGGAGCAGGTGGAGGCCAACATCGACGCCATTCTGGACTCGATGTGCACCAGCGTGGCCGAGCGGCGTCACGAGATGCGCGTGGTGACCATGCCGGGCGTGGAAGAGACGCTGCGCTACCTGGCCGACCGAGGCGCGCTGCTGGGCGTGGCTACCGGGAACCTGGAGATGATCGGCTGGATCAAGGTGGAGCAGGCGGGGCTGCGCGAGTGGTTCCGCTTCGGGGGCTTCAGCGACCAGTTCCCGGTGCGCGCGGAGCTGATTGGCCGCGCCGCGCAGAAGGCCCGCGAGCTGGCCGGCGCCGGAGCCAGTATCTGCGTGGTGGGCGACACCCCGCGCGATATCGCAGCGGCCCGCGCAAACGGTCTGCCCACCATCGCGGTGGCCACCGGCACGGTGAGCTTTGACGAGTTGGCCGCCGAGCGCCCCGAGGTCTGCGCCAGCTCGCTGGCCGACCTGCTGGCCTTCACGCGGAGGCAGGCGTGAAAGGCAGTGCGGCGCGGCGCAGCACATGGGCTGCGCGCGTCAACAGCTGGGCGGCCGTGGTACTGCTCACCCTGTTTCCGGCATTCATGCAGCCGCAGACGCCCACGAGCGGTCCGGCGACGCCATCTGCCGGGCAGACTGGACAGGCTGCTGCGCCAAAATCCGCTGCCGCCAAATCCAAGCCTCCAAGCGCGCGGGACCGCCGCCGCGCCATCCATCTCTATCTCTCCGCCAGCAAGCTCTATGAGAAGGGCCAGTTCGAGCCGGCCCTCCAGCAGTACGAGCAGGCCGCCGCGCTCGATCCGGCGAATGCCAACTACCGCATGGCCGCCCAGGTGGCGCGCAGCCACGCGGTCGAGGCGCTCATCCAGTCGGCCGCCAAGGATCGCTTTACCGGCAACGAAGCCGCGGCCCGAGGAGCGATCGCCCACGCGTATAAGCTCGATCCCACCAATCCGGAGGTGACGCAGCACCTCTACGACCTCAGCGACGACGTGCTGCGCGGCCTGCCCCAGCCGCTTTACCATCAATCCGCCGCTCGACTGGCCAGCATTGAGCCGCTGCTCGCTTCCCGCGACCTGCACAGTTTTCATGTGCGCAGTGATGCGCGCCAGGTGATCCAGCGGGTCTTCAACAGCTATGGCATCGTGGCGCTGATCGACGACAGCGTGCGCCCGCAGCCGGTACGCCTGGATGTGGACAACGTCGATTTCCAGACTGCCGCGCGGGTTCTCGGGCTGGTGACCAATACGTTCTACGTGCCGCTCGACTCGCACCGCGTGCTGGTGGCCCGCGATACGCGCGTGAACCGGGAGCAGTTCGCGCATCGCGAGTTGGAAACCATCTATCTCTCAGGCCTCACGTCGGACGAGCAGACCCAGGTGGCCAACCTGGCGCGCAACGTCTTCAACATCGCACAGGTGGCACCCGACCCGGCGGCCGGTACCCTCACCCTGCGCGGCGATCCGCGCTCCATTGAGGCGTTCAATGCGAATATGCGCAGCCTGCTGGCAGGCGACGATCAGGTCATCGTAGATGTCCGGGTCGTTCAACTAGCGCACAGCATGGCCTTGAACACCGGGGCACAGCTTCCGCAGTCGATGACGGCATTCAACGTCTATGCGGAAGAACAATCCATTCTGAACGCCAACCAGTCGCTGGTGCAGCAGATCATCTCCTCGGGTCTGGCTTCGGCCAACGATCCGCTGGCCATCATCGCCATCCTGGCTGCCTCGGGAGCGATCTCCAGTTCCCTGCTCTCCGGCGGGTTTGCCTTCTTTGGCGGCGGTCTGACCCAGTCCGCATTGATCCCGGGAACGGCGACCCTCAACCTGACCCTGAATTCGTCGGATTCGCGCGCGCTCGACAGCGTGCAGTTGCGCCTGGGCGATGGGGAGGCCGGGACGCTGCGGCTGGGGGAGAAATACCCGATCCAGACCTCCTCCTATTCGAGCCCGGCCGCCAACCTGCCGGCCATTCCGGGGATCAGCGGAGCGGGCAGCTCCAGCGCTCTCACCTCGCTGCTGGCCTCGGTGGGCGGCGCGATCCCCACCATCCCCATGATTCAGTACGAGGACCTGGGGCTTTCGCTCAAGATCACGCCCAAGGTGCTGCGCGACGATACAGTCGCGCTGACCGTGGACATGAAGCTCACTGCCCTCTCCGGGCAATTCCTCGATGGCAACCCGATCCTGAACAACCAGGCGTACTCCGGCGTGGTCACGCTGAAGGAAGGCGAGGCCGCCGAGCTTGCCAGCCAGATCAACCGCTCCGAAAGCCGCGCCGTGAGCGGCACGCCGGGACTGAGCGAGATCCCGGGACTCAACAACGTCACCGCGCAACTGGTGCAGTCGAACTACGCCACGCTGCTGATCGTGATGACGCCCCATCTGATTCGCGGCGGCCAAGCCGCCGGACATGGCCCGGCCTTCCGCGTGGAGACATCGGTCGAGCAGTAACCGAACGGGACAAGGGCCTGTTCACACTACGCGGACGGCGGCGCCGGGAGCCGATTTTTCCGAGTTCAAGAAGGGAGGAGTGACGCATACCGGGTGTCTGCTAGCGACGACCGACACAGAAATCGGGAAAATCGGCCCCGGCCCTTCGGGTTGCGGGGAAAATCGCCTCATACGTCGTTGTCGTCCTCGCCTTGGAATCACCAAAGCCTTCGTCCTCCGCCTCGTCTGAGGCAATTTTCCCGCGCAACGCCATCCGTTCGGGTAGTGCGAACAGGCCATAGGAGCATGAAAAAAGCCCCCGGCCACGCTGTGCGGCCGAGGGCTTTTTTTCTGAAGGCTTACTGGAGCGCTACGCCATCGAGCTTGGCCTGGTACTCGATGATCTGCTTCAGCGTGTCGTAGGGGATGTTCACCGGAACCTCGCGGCCGTTGACGACCAGCGTGGGAACCTCGTTGATGCCGATGTCGCTGGCCAGCGTGCGCGAGGCTTCGACTGCAGCCTTGGTCTGGGGCTGGGCGGCGCAGGCCGCGATCTTGGTGGGATCCTGGCCGGCCTTGGTGACCGCGCTGTTCAGCGTCAGGGTCGCGCCATCCGGAGTGCCCAAGCCATCCTGGCCTTCGAAGACCGCCGCGACAAACTGGAAGAAGGCCGTGTTGCCGGCCGCCTTGGCCACACAAACACCGTACTCCGCAGCGCGCTCGGCCTCGGGATGAAGCGAGGGAATGGGATCGTTCTGGAAGACGATGTGGGCCTTGGGGAAATCCGTCACCAGCTTGTCCATGATCGGCTGCGCTTCCTTGCAATGGGGGCACTGCATGTCCGCGAACTCCACCAGTTCGAGATCCTTGGAGGCGGCGCCGCGAGACGGGCCGTCGGCGCGCTGCTGCAACTCGGCGCGAAGGTCGGCGAAGGGATGCGCGCCGAAGGCAACGATCTGATCTCCGGTGATGATGTGCTTGCCGTCGGGCAGCACGAAGAATTCGAGCGCCTGGGGCCGCTGCTTGCCGGTCTTATCGCCGACGAAGACGACCACCTTGCTCAGGCCCTGGACCTGGGTCTTGAGGATGGCCTGCACCTGCCACATGCGATTCGGGTCGTATCCCCAGTTTGCCTGGAGGAAGGCATTGACGGTGTCGGCGGTCGGCGTGGGCGCGGTGAAGTTGGCCGGATTGGGCTTGGGAAAGACCGGGGCCTGCGGCTTGGGCGCGACAGGAGGCACCTGCACGGCGGGCGCGGCGGGCGTCTGAGCGGCCGGCCCCTGCGCCGGCGCCTGAGGAGGCGCGGCCGGCACCTGGGTTTGAGCGAAGATCTGCGACGCGGGAACTGCGAGTGCGACCAGCGCTGCGGCGCTGAACAAACGGGCGGACAGACGAATCAAGCTGTTCTCCTTCAATGCCCCAGCCCGACACGCAGCCGCAAATCGCACGGAGCCGCCGGTCGGCCAGAAGCGCTCTATTTCGCGGGAAGATTCCCAGTCTTACCTTATACCTGAACCCGGATGGCAATGGGAAATCGCCGCCCCATTCCAAAGGACTTGGAGGTGAGCTTGAGCACCGGCGCAGCCTGCTGGCGCTTGTACTCGGAGCGCTCTACCAGCTTGACCACCTGCCGCACCAGGTCGAGCGGAAATCCCCG
>DAIDLI010000091.1 GCA_027449545.1 Acidobacteriaceae bacterium
TGAAATTGATGAAATCGAAGATCCATCGGGCCGCTGTTACCCAATCGGATTTGCACTACGAGGGAAGCATCGGGATCGACGAGGATTTGCTGCGCGCCAGCGGAATTCTGCCCTTCGAGTCGGTGCACGTCTGGAATGTGAACAATGCTCAGCGCTTTGAGACTTACGCCATCCCGCTGCCCGCTGGATCGGGCGAGATCTGCGTCAATGGCGCTGCGGCCCGCTTGGCTCAGGCCGGCGACCTCGTGATTGTCGCCACCTTCTGCTGGCTCGACGACAAGGAGGCACGGGAACACAAGCCCAAGGTGGTCCTGGTTGGGGAAGGGAACCGCCCGGTTGCGGGTTGATACCCGGTTGCGGGCTGATGCCCGGTGTCAGTGGTATTTGCGTAATACGCCGAGCACGCGGCCTTGGATGGCCACGTTGGCGGCGGGAACATAGATCGGCTCCATCTCGATGTTTGAGGGCTGCAAGCGGATCAGATTCCCCTCTGGATAGAAGCGCTTAAGCGTGGTTTCGGAGCCGTGAACCAGAGCGACGACGATTTCGCCCTGGCGGGCGGTCCGGGTGCGTTCGACCAGCACATAGTCGCCGTTGATGATGTGCTCGTCGCGCATCGAGTCGCCTCGCACCTCCAGAGCAAAGACATCGCGGTTGCCGACCACATCGTGGAGAGAGATGGTCTCGGGCGTTTCCATCATCTCAACCGGCATGCCCGCTGCAATTCGGCCGGCGAGAGGCAGCTTGAGGCTGGTGCGGGTGCGCGAACCGGGGGGCAGAATGTCGATGGAACGGCTGCGATTGTGGACGCGGTCGAGAAGGCCCTTCTTCTCGAGGTTGGTGATGTGCTTGTGCACGGTGGCCAAGCTCTTCAACCCCATGCCACGCGCAATCTCCTCGAAGGACGGGGAATACCCGTTGCGCGCGACGAACGACTCCAGGAAGTCCAGGACTTCTTTTTGCCTGCGTGTGACTGCCATGGGCGCATTATAGCGAACAAAAAGCGAACCGCAACAACCTTTTTCTTAGGTGCCGGTAGCTGCCTGGTTAATAGCCCTCCCTCCGGGCGATCAAGACGATGGCCGCACTACAATCGAGGCATGATTCTTGAGAGCTTTGCGGTGGGCCCGCTGGCCTGCAACTGCACGATCCTGGGCGATGAGGAGGCGCAAGAGGCCGTCGTCATCGATCCCGGTGATGAGATTACGCGCATTCACCGTCGGCTCAATGAGTTGAGTCTAAAACTTAAACAAATTCTTATCACTCACGCGCACATCGACCACGTCGGCGGGGCGCTCAAACTGAAGCGGCTGACTGGCGCTCCCATCTTCATGAACGAAGCAGATATGCCGTTGCTCAACAGCATGGCTATGCAGGCGGCGTGGCTGGGGGTGCGACCACCGGAGACGGCGCCGCCCGATGGCGGCCTAACCGACGGGCTTCAGGTCGGGCTGGAGAAGTATCCGGCACAGGTGCTCCACACCCCCGGCCATACCCAAGGTTCGATCTGTCTCCACTTCGTTCCGCTCGATCTGCTGATCGCCGGGGACACGCTTTTTGCCGGGAGCATCGGACGGACGGATCTTCCGGGCGGAGACTACCGGAAGATCATCGACTCGATTCACTCCCGTCTGCTGTCCCTGCCGGAGCAGACGCGTGTCATTTGTGGACATGGGCAGGAGACTACGATTGGCGCAGAAAAGGAATCGAATCCATTTCTTTAACTCTCGGGCGATGGTGACTTAATTTTATAACGCGCGTTAAATCAGTTGAATATCCATCTACATCTAAAGAGGAACTTGATTCCTGTTGCCCGTACTGTTACTCGCGTGATGCGTTCCTAAATAGTTAATCATCGCAGTTACTCCGGTGCTGAATTCTTGCTCGGGAGCGATGAGGCTGATGACGAGCCAGCCTGCGGCGGGCAGGCCAAAGAAATAGCCGGGATGGACCCACACCCCGCGGTCCAGGAGCTCGCGCACGGTGGTTTCATCGCTCTGGAGCGCTGGAATGCGCAACACCGCGTACCAGCCTCCCTCCACCTGGAGGCGCCGCACGGCAGGAACCGCGGCCAACGCTTGGTCCAGAGACTGCAAATTGGTATTTGCCCGCAGCCGGATCTGTTCCTGCATGCTGCCGCGCATGCTCAGCCAGGCCGGCAGCGCGCACTGCACCGGGGCATTCATGGAAAGGAAGGTGTCGGCGATGACCTCCAGGCGCTCCAGCGCCGCCGTGTAGTCAGGGCCGGTAGCGAGGATCCAGGCAGCCTTCATCTGAGGCAGGCCGGCGATTTTGCTCAGGCCGCTGAACACGAAGACCGGGACGCCCTCGACACCGGCGGCAAAGGTCCAGGCAGAGGGGGCGAAGCCGTAATCCAGAAAGACTTCATCGACGATCAGCGCGAGGTTGAACTCGCGGCAGAGGCGGGCAAGTTCCTCCACCTCCCATAGCTTCGTGAAGTGGCCGGTGGGATTGTTGGGGTGGACCACGACGATGGCCCGCGTGGCCGGGGTAATGGCGCGGCGAAGGCCCTCGGGGTCGAGCTGCCAGCCGTGGTCATAGACCAGGGAGACGGGCTTGAGGCGAATGTCCTCGAGAGCGGCCAGGAAATCGAAGAGAGGATAGCCGGGTTGGAGGATCAGGACCTCATCGCCCGGGTCGCAGAGCAGGCGGAAGAGGAAGCTGTAGGCCTCGCTGGTGCTGGTGGTGAGGATGACCTGGGCAGGATCCATGGGCGCGCCGTGATCCGCGTAGTAGGCGCAGACCGCCTGCCGGGCGTGGATCGCCCCGCGGGGCTGAGGGTCGTATTCGAGGGCGGCCGGATCCGTGAGGGCCTGGAGCAGGGCGGCGGGATAGCTGAAGCCGCAGCGGGTGGGGTTGGAAGCCGTGAGATCGGCCACAGGCAGGCCCGCTTCGCAGCGCGTGCGGTGGGCC
>DAIDLI010000092.1 GCA_027449545.1 Acidobacteriaceae bacterium
GCAGCAGGATCTGCTGAAGGCGGAGGTGGCGCTTACAGCGCTTTCGGCGCACATGATCCGCTTTACCCGCGATGAAGGCGTTGCGCGCGCGCGGCTGAACGCATTGCTGGATCGCGATCCCGCGGCTCCCCTCCTGGTCGAGGGTAAACATGCCGTGCTGGCAGCGCTGCCCTCTGAGGAGAGGTTGGAGTCGGCGGCGCTCGGCTCGCGCCCGGATCTGGCGGCCGCTCGGGCGGCTGTGGAGCGCAGTCGGCGCGAACAGACACTGGCGAAGAAGGCCTACGCACCGGACTTTACGGTGAGCGGCGGCTACATGCTGATGCCTGCCGGCCAGGCGATGCGGAACAGCTACATGGTGGAAGGCTCGATGAATCTGCCCTGGCTGAACCACCGCAAGCACGACGCGGAGATTGCGGAAGCGACGGCCAAGGCCGGCGAGCAGGACACGGAGCTGGCAGCGCTGCGCAACACCGCGCGCGAACAGATCGGCGAAGCGCTGGTCGAGGCCCAGGCCGCGCAGCGGCTGGCGCTCTTTTATCACGACCAGATCAGGCCTCAGGCGGAAGCTACGCTTCAGTCCAGCGTGATCGCCTACCAGAACAATCAGACCAGTTTCCTCAACCTGCTCGACAGCCAGATGGCGGTGATCGACATCGATGTGGACTGGATTCAGGCAGTCGGCGATTTCGACGAACGCATGGCCGATCTCGAGCTGGCCACTGGCATTCCGCTCGACCGATTGCAGCCCGTGCAGCCGGAGGTGAAGCCATGAAGATTCGCGCATACAAAATTTCATTAGGAGCGGCAGTGGCCGTCTGCGTTGCGCTGGCCGCTGCGGTGGGATATTTGCTGCTGCACCGGAATTTCGCCGCGCCAGCGCCTGCGGCGGCAAACGATGCTGTCCTTGCCAGCGGCCCGGCGGTGAAGCCCGGCATGGCGATGAAGATGCCGGCCGCCAGCGATCCGCAGCTTGCGCCAGTGCAGATTTCGCCGCAGCGCCTCCAGGAGATCGGCGTAACCACGGCAACTGCCGAGATCCGGAACGTGCGTCACGAGCTCGATGTGCCCGGCAATGTGGATATCGACGAAGAGAAGCTGGCCTACGTGCAGACACGCTTTCCCGGCTGGATTCAGCAGGTCTTTGCCAACGCGACCTATCAGTACGTGCGCAAAGGGCAGGCGCTCTTCACCATCTACAGCCCCGACCTGGTGAGCAACGAGCAGGAGTACCTGCTGGCGCGGCAGAACGAAAAGGCCTTTGCGACGGGCGGCAACGGCATGGCCGGCCAGGAGAGCGGCTGGCTCACGCAGGCAGCCGAACAGCGGCTGCAGCAGTTTGGGGTAGCGCCGCAGGAGATCGCTGCCCTGGAAAAAACCGGCAAGGTAGAACGCAATGTGACCGTGTACTCGCCCGTCTCGGGATTCATCACCGAGCGCAACGCACTTCCCAACGCTTACGTGCAGCCGCAGACCAAGGTCTACACCATCGCCGATCTGAGCACCGTTTGGGTTTACGCCAACGTGTTCCAGGAGGACGTGGGCCGGCTGCGGCAGGGCGATGCGGCAACCGTGACGGTGGATGCGTATCCCGGCCGGACCTTTTACGGGCGCATCGATCAGGTGCTTCCCCAGGTGGATGCCACAACCCGTACGGTGCGGGTGCGGCTGGTGTTTGCTAACCGCGGCCTGGTACTGAAGCCGGGCATGTTTGTGAACGTGAAGATTGCCGAGGAACTGGGACGTCAGCTTGTGGTGCCGGCCTCGGCTGTGCTGCAATCGGGCCAGCGCGCCGTCGCTTTTATCGACCACGGGCAGGGCAACCTGGAGCCGCGGGTCGTGACTACCGGGCCGCAGATCGACGATTCCATCGTGATCCTGAGCGGGCTGAAGGCGGGAGACCGCGTGGTGACCTCAGCCAACTTCCTCATTGATTCGGAAGCGCAGTTGCAGTCCGCAATGCAGAACTTTGCGCCTCCGGCGGCGCAGCCAGCGCCCAAGCAGGCCGCAGAAGCGAACGTCGCCATCGCCTTCAGCACCAGCCCGGCCACCCCGCGCAAGGGCAGCAATACCATACGCGTGCAGCTCACGGCCGGCGATGGAAAGCCGGTCACCGGCGCGCAGGTGGAGGTCACGTTCTTCATGGCGGCCATGCCGGCGATGGGCATGGCCGCCGAGCACGCCTCGGCCGTGCTGACCGATCAGGGCAACGGGACTTACAGAGCTCCAATTCAGTTGCCCGCCGGAGGGACCTATCAGGTCACAGTGACGGTGCGGCGCGGAGGCCAGACGATCGCCAGCCAGCAACTCAGCGCAGATGCGACAGGAGGCATGTGATGATCGCGCGAATCATAGCCTGGTGTGCGCGGAATCCCTTCCTGGTATGCACGGGAGCCGTTCTGCTGGTGGTGGCGGGCGTGTGGTCCATGCAGCGCATTCCCCTCGACGCGCTGCCCGACATCAGCGACGTACAGGTCATCATTCACACGCCGTGGGCGGGTGAGCCGCCCAACGTGATCGAAGATCAGGTCACCTATCCGATTGTGTCGGCACTGCTTTCGGCGCCGCGCGTCAAGAATGTACGCGCGCAGACCATGTTCGGCGACTCGTACGTGTTTGTCGTCTTCCAGGACGGCACCGATCTTTATTGGGCGCGCTCGCGCGTGACGGAGTATCTGCAACAGATCGCCGGCAAGCTGCCGCAGGATGTGCACCCGGCCATCGGGCCGGATGCGACCGGCGCCGGCTGGGTCTTCGAGTACGCGCTGGTGGACCGTTCGCACACGCAATCGCTCGCCGATCTGCGGGCCTTGCAGGACTGGTATCTGCGCTATCAACTGGAGACGGTGCCCGGCGTTGCGGAAGTGGCTTCGATCGGCGGGTTTGTGCGCCAGTACCAGGTGAACCTCGATCCCGCGAAGCTGTTCTCCTACGGCATCTCCGCATCCACGGTGATCGACAAGGTCCGCCAGAGCACCAATGAGGTCGGGGGCGACGTGATGGAGGCGGGCGGCGCCGAGTACATGGTGCGCGGCCTCGGCTACTTCAAGAATCTCACCGATCTTGAGAACGTACCGGTGGCGACGAAGAACGGCACGCCGGTGCTGGTGAAGGACCTTGGCACCGTCACCTTTGGTCCCGACGTACGCCGCGGCGCGGCCGACTGGCAGGGCCAGGGCGAGACCGTCGGCGGCATCGTGGTGATGCGTTACGGCATGAACGCGCTCAACGTGATCGAGGCGGTCAAGGCGCGGTTGCGCGAGATTGCGCCGTCGCTGCCGCCGGGCGTGGAGGTAATGAATGCCTACGACCGGTCCTGGCTCATCCACCAGTCCATCCGCACTCTGAAGCGCGATCTGATCCTGGAAGCCATCATCGTCAGCTTCGTCAGCCTGGCGTTTCTGTTTCACTTTCGCTCCGCGCTGGTGCCGATTCTGACGCTGCCGATTGCGGTGCTGGGCGCATTTATCCCCATGTACTTTCTGCACATCAGCTCGAACATCATGTCGCTGGGCGGGCTGGCGCTGGCCATTGGCGTGCTGATCGACGCCGCCATCGTCATGGTGGAGAACGGCTATCGGCATCTGGCCGAGCGCAAGGAGACCCCCAACGAACAGGAGCGCCGCAGGATTCTCGTGGGCGCGGCGCAGCAGGTGGGCCCGGCGCTTTTTTACTCGCTCCTCATCATCGTGGTGTCGTTCCTGCCGGTCTTTCTGCTGGAGGCGCAGGAGGGGCGCATGTTCCGCCCTTTGGCGTGGACCAAGACGCTGGTGCTGGTTCTTTCTTCGCTGCTTTCGATCACGCTGGTGCCGGCGTTGATGCCGATCTTTCTGCGCGGCCGCTTGCGCCCGGAGTCGCAGAACCCAATGGGCCGCGCGACCCAGGCGCTGTATCTGCCGGTGCTGCGCTGGTGTCTGCGCCACTGGAAGACGGTCGTCGCGCTCAACCTCGCCTTCCTGGCGGTGACCATTCCGCTCTACTTCCGCCTGGGCAGCCAGTTCATGCCGGCGCTTTATGAAGGCTCGGCGCTCTACATGCCCAGCGCTTTGCCGGGCATATCGATCACCCAGGCGGCGGCGCTGATGCAGGAGCAGGACCGCATCATTCGAACGTTTCCCGAGGTAGCGACCGTGTTTGGTTCCGTGGGCCGGTCCGACTCGGCCACCGACAATGCGCCGCTCGACATGTACGACACCACCATCATGCTCAAGCCGCGCAGCCAGTGGCGGCCGGGCGTGACCTACGAGAAGCTCATCCAGCAGATGGATGCCAAGCTCCAGTTCCCCGGTCTGACCAATACCTGGACCATGCCCGTGCAGAACCGGCTGGACATGGAGCTGACCGGTATCAAGACCCCGGTCGGCATCAAGATCCAGGGCCCCGACCTGGCGCGCATCGAGGAGATCGGTGCGCAGATGCAGCAGGCCCTCTCCACCATGCCCGACACCAGCTCCGCTTACGCGGAGCGCGTGGCGCAGGGGTTCTACCTGAATGTGGCCGTGGACCGGCCTACCGCCGCGCGCTACGGCCTGACTGTGGCCGATGTGCAGCGCGTGGTGACCTCGGAGATCGGCGGCGCTGATATTGCGGAGAACGTAGAAGGGCGCGAGCGTTTCCCCGTCTCTGTGCGCTACCAGCGCGGCTTCCGCGACACTTCGCGCGCGCTGGCGCAGGCGCTGATTCCCACCCCGGCGGGCCAGCAGATCCCGATCAGCGAAGTGGCGCGGGTCTACTACTCGCGCGGACCGGCGATGATTCGCGACGAGGACGGCCAGCTTACCGGATATGTCTACCTGAACGTGAAGGGCAGCGACTACGGCGGCTATGTGAGCCGCGCGCAAAGGCTCATCGAGCAGAAGGTAGCGCTGCCCGCCGGCTACACCTGGCACTGGGCGGGCGAGTACGAGTTCCAGATGCGCGCCCGCGAGCGAATGAAGATCATTTTGCCGGTTGTGTTTTTTGCGATCTTTGTGCTGCTCTACATGGTCTTCCATTCTGCCATGGAGGCTGTCGTCCTCATCTTCCCCACGCTCTATGCGATGTCGGGCGGGCTGCTGCTGCAATGGTGGCTGGGCTACAACTTCAGCGTGGCGGTGTGGGTAGGCTATATTGCGCTGTTTGGCATTGCCGTCGAGACGGGCGTGGTCATGGTCGTGTATCTGCACGAAGCGTACGAAAACCACGCGGCAAAGGGACGGCTGAACAGCGAGGCAGACCTCGAGGCTGCGGTCATTGAAGGCGCGGTGCAGCGGCTGCGGCCCAAGCTGATGACGGTGACCGCCGTGATTCTGAGCCTGGCGCCGATTCTCTGGGAGACGGGCATCGGCTCGGACGTGATGAAGCCGATCGCCGCGCCGATTGTGGGCGGTATGGTTACGTCAACGATTCACGTTCTGATTCTGGTGCCGGTGTTCTTTCTGCTGATGAAGCGCCGGGCGCTGCGCGACGCGGAGAAGAGCCGCGTGATGGAAGGCGTGGGAGGGCGGTAGCCGCGTCTGCCGGCCAGAACGAGAATCAGCTTGCCGTGCGGGCCGCCGCAAGGTAGTCCAGCCACGCAGGCATTCCGGCGCCCGTCTTGGCGCTGGTCTCAAAGATTTGTATGCCCGGCCGAATCTCCTGAATGTTGCGGAGGGCTGTGTCGCGCTCGAAGCCGCACGGGCCGGCGAGGTCGATTTTGGTGATCACCGCGGCGTCGGCAGAGTTGAACAGCGTGGGGTACTTGAGGGGCTTGTCTTCGCCCTCGGTTACGCTCAGCAGCGCCACCCGGATGCGCTCGCCCAGATCGTAGCTCGAAGGGCAAACCAGATTGCCGACGTTTTCGATGAAGAGATAGTCAAGCTGAGACAGGCCGAGAGCGCCGCCTCCATCAAGGCTCCAGCTCTCGAGGTGCTTGTCCACCATGTCGGCGTCGAGGTGGCAGATGCCGTGGGTGTTGATCTGCCGCACGGGTGCGCCGCTGGATGCCAGCCGTCGCGCGTCGTTGTCGGTCTCCAGATCGCCCACCAGAGCTGCCACGCGGTTTCCACGCTCGCGCAGTTCGCGGAGCGTCCGCTCCAGGAAGCTCGTTTTTCCTGTTCCCGGGCTCGAGACCAGATTGAGCACCAGCACGCCAGCCGCTTCGAAGCGCGCCCGCAGCCCTGCTGCCAGCTCGTCATTCTTTTTGAGGATGCCCCTTCGCAGCTCGACAATGCGCGTCGTCATAGCGTCTGCCTCTCCTGATCCTGCACGGGTGCGGTGGCCGGTTCCGGATCATCGATCTCAATGGACTCGACCTCCAGTTCACGTCCCTGGCGCAGATCCATTGCCGGCGCGCCGCAGCGGGGACAATGGAAACTTTGCACGCCGATCTCTGCTGTCGCGCCGCACGTCGCGCAGTGCACCACCACGGGCAGCATCCGGACTTCGAGCCTCGCGCCGGCGAGCGGAGTGCC
>DAIDLI010000093.1 GCA_027449545.1 Acidobacteriaceae bacterium
GAACACAACCACGACGTACAAGTGCCCCTCCACCGGCAAGGTTCTCACCACTCCGACTTACAACACCTACCAGATCTTCAATCCCTACTCCACCCACGTCGACCCGAACTGTCCGGACCTCTACCTCCGCGATCCCGTTCCTGGGAACATCATCACCAATGTCCAGCAGATCGATCCAGTCGCGAAGAATATCTTGTCCTATTACCCCGATCCCACAGGATCGGCCAGCCAGACCGCCAGCGGTCAGAACAACTTCGTCTCCAATGCCGCTAACGTGGATCACTACTGGGACGAGCTCACCCGCATCGACTACACCATCAACGACCGCCAGAAGCTCTTCGGCCACTATCTCATCAGCAGAAGAATTCAGCCGGGCAAGAACCTCTTCTTCCCGGGTGCCAGCGGCAAGACCAACCTGCTCCAAAACAAGGCGGCGGTGGTGGACTTTACCGACATGCTCACCGCGACTTCGCTGCTCGACATCCGCTATTCGCTCACCCGCTTCTACACCAGTTCCACCATCGATGCCAAGACCACGGCAACGCAGCTCGGCGTCAATGCCAATGCAACGGCAGGCGCTCCCGCGGTGGCTTTGGGATTCCCGTATGTCAATATCTCCGGCTATGCGGAGCTGGGCAACGCGGACCCCAGCTTTGAAGCCGATACCATCCACGACGCGCAGATCACCTATGACAAAACTGCCGGCCGCCATCAGCTCAAGGCCGGCGCGGAATGGAGAATGTACCAGGCCAACCAGGCCGACTTCACCAACGAGAAGCTGTATATCCAGTCAACCGGCAAGTACACCCTGGGACCCTCCAGCGCCTTGGCATCCGCGCCCATCGGCCAGGCCCTGGCCGGTCTCGAGTTCGGAATTGCCGAAAGCACAAAAGAGACTCTCAATGCCAGCACGGCGAATGACACTTCGTATTGGTCGGGCTATGTCCAGGACGATTGGCAGGTGACGCCGCAGTTGATGCTGAACCTGGGCGTTCGCTATGAGTACTTCTCGCCCATCTCCGAGCGCAATGGCAAGAGCATCACCTACTTCGATAACTCGGTGGCCAGCCCGATTGCCTCCCAGGCCATCGCCAACTATCAGGCAAAAGCCAACGCCACGGAGCTTTCCCTCGTCCCCGCCGCTGGCTTCAGCGTGAATGGCGGCGTTCGCTTTGCGACTCCCGGCCAAGGCCTCTGGAGTTCGCAAAAAGGCAACATCTCTCCGCGCGTCGGATTCGCCTACCATCCCAGCAACCGGTTGGTGGTCCGCGGCGGCTTCGGCATCTTTTATCAGCAGATCGGCGAGTACGTGCAATACGGCAATCCGCTCGGATTTACGCAGACCACCAACACGACCGCCACCAACGATAACGGCGTGACCTTCGTGGCCAGCCTGGCCAATCCGTTTCCCAGTGGCTTGGCGCAGCCCTCGGGGAATAAAAACGGGCTTTACCAGAACATCGGCACAGGCATCTCGCAGTGGTATCCGCGTACCCCCGACAGTCCTTACAGCGAGCATTTCTCCATCGGGGCGCAGTATGCGCTTCAGGGCGACATCATGGTGGAGGCGGATTATGTAGGAAATATCGGCCGGCACCTGCGCATCACGCGCGACTTTAATGCCGTCCCCGACAGCATTCTGAGCACGGATCCCACGCGCACTGCAGCCATGAGCGCGCTGAACACCAAGCTCACCGCAACGTATCCCAACCCGTTCCAGGGCATCCAGGTGCCGGTTTCGCAGTCGCTCTTTACCCAGAGCACGATTGCGGGAACGCAACTGCTGAAGCCGTATCCTCAATTCACGGGCCTGACCGCGGGCGATGAGTCCGGAATCAGCGATTACAACGGCCTGCAACTCACCGCTCAGAAGCGCTTCACCCACGGCTACAACATGAGCGTGGTCTATACCTGGTCGCGTACGCTCGATGCGCTTACATTCCTGAACCCGGGCGACCCCAAGCCGTGGTACGGAACTTCGAACACGGATTATCCCAAGGTTCTCACGGCGGCCGCCATCTATGAGCTCCCGTTCGGGAGAAACAAACCCTTCTTCAGCAGCGCGCCCCACTGGGTCAACCAGAGCATCAGCGGGTTCCAAATTGAAGGCACCTATAGAGTGCAGAGCGGTCAGCCGCTGACCTTCAACAACGCTGGTTCGGTGCTCAAATCCGGCGATACATATGCCAATATCGCCGGCCCGTCTATCCATAACTACAAGCAGTGGTTCAACACCCACGCCTTCGAGAATGTGGTGGACTCGCCCACCTATGCCAACACCCTGGGACTGGTGTCGAACCTCCGCACCTTGCCACTCCGTTTTCACAACGTGCGCCAGGATTACCAGAACCTGCTCAACGTTGGTGCCATGAAGCGCTTCAACGTCTATAGCGAGCGCGTGAAGGCCGAACTGCGCGGCGAGGCCATCAATGCCATGAATCACCAGGTGTACGCCGCTCCCAACACGGATCCGTCGAATGCCAGCTTCGGCAAGATCGGCGGTCCGGGGAACACCTCCCGGCAGTTGCAGTTCGCTCTGCAACTCAACTTCTAGCGCCGTGTCCCTGTGCTTGTGGAATCAAAGCACAAATTCACCTGAACAGGCTGCTGCCTTGCAAAAAATCTGGCATTTTCTCCTGGGGATGGTTTGCCATCCCCAGCTTTTTATTTCGAGCAGCGACGAGGCTCGAAACCCGCTGACTGATCGGATGTTCGCTTTTTCTGGATATGTCCAACCGCCGAGCAAAAAGCCCCGCCGCCAGGCGGGGCTTTTTGCTGTTTGCAGAACGGTTCGATTTATGCCAGCGCGGAGACGGGTTGCAGCACCGCAGCTACTGGCGCAGGTGTCTCCAGCGGCTGCGCGGCTGCTGCCGGAGCTGGCGCGTGCACATGACCACGGGTGAGGGTGTGGACAAAGTGGTAGGGCGGCCAGGGGCCGGAGAGCTGCATCTGACAGTCGCGCATTATGGCGCTGGTGGTGGCGTACTTGTTCTGGTAGCGCTCTACGCATTTGCGGTCGATCAGGTGCGCCACGTCGAGCAGCATCTTGCCGCTCTCGGTCATCCGGCAGCTTACCTCTTCATCCAGCGGCATGAACAGCCGATGCATCTGGAAGCTGATGGCCCGCGCCCGGGTCTGGCGTTCGCGCGTGCGCGCCGCGTTCTCGCGCAGGCTGCTCAGGTACTCGTGGCAGGGTTTGTCGCTGCGCGATGCCCGTTCCGCGTCGCGGCCGCAGGCGCAGTCGTCCAGCAGAATCTTGATGTGCATCTCCGCCTTGCCCCGCAGCTTGTCGATGTTGGTCATGAACTGGCGCTGATTCGAACGGATCGACTTCCGCAGCGCCTCATCGTCGTTGAAGATCGTGCCGAAGCGGAAGGGCAGCACCGTCGAGTGCTGGAAGCAATCCGCAATCACGCGCGCATGATCCACGCCGGCGCGCTGGTTGAGAGAGTCCTGTGGGTTGTGTTCGCTGACGATGACGGCGAGTTCGCTGGCGGGATACAGAAAGACCTGGTTTCCACTCACTCCCAGGACCGAGGTTAGTGGAACAGGTTTGCGATGACGGGCCAATTCCGGAAAGGCTTGCTTTTCACCGATGCAGTAGGCATACCATGCCATGT
>DAIDLI010000094.1 GCA_027449545.1 Acidobacteriaceae bacterium
CACCAGGTCCACCTGCTCGCGGATGAAAGCATCCGCGTTACGCAGGGCCTCGCGAGCGCTATAGCGGTTGTTCAGGGTGATCAACTGGACCTTTTCGCGACTAGCTGCCGCCACCATGCTGCGCGTCACCTCGCGTGCAAACTCCGTATCGCCCTGCGTAGCAAAACCAATGCGGAAGGGCCGCATCGTCACCGGCCCAAAGCTGTTCCGGTAAACCCCGGCGCCCACCCGTTCAATCAGCCCGCCGCTTATCAGCGAACGCAGCAGGCGAAAGGTTGTGGTCTTGGGCAGGCGCGTGCGTTCCATCACGCTGGTGAGTGGCAGCTCCTCGCCCAAATGGCGGAACGCCTTGAGCACCTCGCAGGCGCGGAGAACCGTTTGCGACTCGTTTCGGTCGCCGTTGCGGAGGGTACGCACAGCGCTCATTGTCTCCTCGCCGAAGTCTTCGGCAAGGTCTTCCACTACAGTTTTGGGCATAAGCCGCCTCCGTGGGGATGCAGCTTACGATAAATTCCGCTCTGTGGAATTGGCAAGTCCCGAATTTGGCTTGTTTAAGGGAGATGAGATAGAAACACCCGGAGCGCTCCGCCGTGATGGGCAGGCATCGCGAATCCTGGCCTCACGGCGTGCGCAGCGGGCTATTGGGCCCGAAGTTCGTAGTGTCCGGGAGAGTCGAGCGCGACGGCCACGCGCGTTCCACTCTCGGCAGGCGTGCCGGTACGGACCACCCCGTTGACCAGGACGCGATGCGCACCCCTGGCAACCGGGAAGAGTACCGTTGCGTGCACGCCCTCAGGCACATCGATCGCTGCCTGCATTCCGTTGTCTTGGCGCAGGTCCACCTTGATCAGGCCGTGTGGAGTCGGTTCCTGGCCGCGCGCCCACTTCAGGTCGAGCAGATCGGGGCGGATGATGGTTTTGCTGAATCCCTCTGCAACCGGGCGGATGCCGAGCACCTGTTCTGTCAGCCAGTAGGTGGGCCCAGCCGACCATCCGTGGGCCAGGCTGGCAAAGTAACCAGTCGTGCCATCGGCCTGAAGATCGGAGTGCGGATTGTTCTTGGGCCAGGACGGATCGTAAGCCTCCCAGAAGCTGGTGGCGCCTTCATCGATCATTCCGCCCCAATATTCGCGGATCCACTTGAGGGCATCGGCGCGGTGATTCATTTCCGCCATGGCATCCAGCACGTAGGCCCCGTAGTAGGGCGTAATGAGATTCGGCCGGAAGGTGGGCTCGCCGACGTGCGAAAGTACCTGTGTCCAGATGGCGCTGTACTGGTTGGGATTCGCTACGCCGGAGAGCACGGCCATCGCGTTGGTCTGCCAGCGCGGCCCGAAATCGCCGTCCGCCGGCATCCACACAGTGGCCTGGACGCTCTTCTTGAGCGCTGCCGCGCGGGCTTCGAAGTGCTCCGCATCGGCGGCGTCGCCCAGTTGGCGCAGCAGGCCGGCTCCGGCGATGTAGGCGCGGTAATACTCGATAGTCGTGGCTTGGCGCGCCTCCTCCGTATCGCCATTGAGGTTGGGAGCCCAGTCCACGAACAGCCATGCCTTGCCGCGGTTCTCAAACTGGTTCTGCGCGTCGAATTCCTTGTCCATGAACTGCAGCAGTTGCAGCAGCTGCGGGCGGACCGATTGCAGATAGGCGACGTCGCCGGTGTGGCGCACGTAGTCCCGAAGGGCCGTGAACCAGAATGACGAGTAGCCGGGGATGCCGTTGATGTGCTGGGTGACCGGCGGCTCGCCAATCAGCCGCGAGAGCGTGTCCTTGAGCAGGAAATGGTCGAAGAACACCGTGTCGATCACGCGGCCACTCACATCGGTGTCGCCCATCCAGCGGCCGCGATCGCGCTTGGGCGCGTCCCAGATGTCGTCCTGCATGCAAAGATGCGCTGAGTAGGCGCCCGTCGCCCAGATGCGGTTCAGCAGCGGATCAGAAGACTCAAAGGAACCTTGATAATGCACGGGATAGTAGATGTCTTCGACGCGGATCGCTTTGAACTTCAGTTCAGGTCCGCCGGAGAGAAACCGGATGCGGACATAACGAAACGCGGACTTGGGGCCGTGGCCGGCCTGGTGCGCAGCGATGCGCAGGACGTTCACGCCCAGATAAGGTCCGTGGTTGAGTTCTCCCTGCGACTCTCCATACTGAATGGTCACCGCGGCTTCCTTGGCCATGTCGGAGATCAGCTCAATGCGCCCGCTCACTTCACGGCCAAAATCGAGTGTGAGCCCAGGAGCGTACTCCTCGCCCGGAGCAATGCTGCTGAGCTTGACGGTGAACTCCGTCCCAGCCGGGCTCTCGGGTGCGGTGAGAGCCTCCAGGTTTTCAAATGAGCTGCGCCCGGGCATCACGTCCTGCACCTTGGCCGCTGGCAAGTACGTGTGGGCGAGGAATGGCGATGCGCCTTCATAGCTGGGCCAGTCATACAGGCCGGCATCGGCATTCCACTGGAACAGGTCGATCGCCCCCTCGATAGGACTGAGCGGCATAACGGCAGGCCAGGAGGAGTCGTTGAACGAAGGCTGCTCCCATCCGGCAGCCGCGTGTAGCGTTCCTTTCCAATTCGGGCCGGAGATCAGGATTGCCGGCGCATTCACACCCCCGGGTGCGGGAACGAGCTTTGCCACCAGCACCTCGCCGAAGATTTGCTGCATCGACAACGCGCTGTTTACAAATCCGGCAATGCCGCGGCCGCGCACAACCTCAAGCGCTATGACATTGCGCCCCGGCTTGAGCATTCGAGCGACATCGGTGCGAAACACATGCAGACCGAGCGGATTGAGAAGATCGCTGGAGACGCGCTCCGCCAACTGGCCGTTCACGTATACCGTGGCCGAACGCGGCCCAGCAAGATAGAACGTTGCGTGCGCGGGAACCTGGGCGACATTGAAGGCCACTCGAAAATAATGCGGCGCCGTTTGGTGATGCAGGCCCGGCGAGCGGTAGTCGATATGGGCGCGATTGCCCACGGCCGAATCCTCGCGCGTCCAGATGTACTCTTCCGGGAGCGGCTTGTGAAACGAAGAGAAGAGCTGCGGATGGGCGATGGATCGCGTCGGATCGAGCTGCCCCGGGGGGATGGACGATGGGCCCTTCTGCGCCCAAGCAGGCCACGCGAAAGCAAGAAAGAGAATCGGCAAAAAGCGACGAACTGTTTTGGGGGTCATTGCGCTCCTGGTGCGCTCCAGAAAATGAATATCGCGAGAAAAATCTACGCCCTGCCGACGATGGCTGTCCACGTCGTTGCCGTTAGCTCCAGGGCCGGGACCGGGCGACGGAAATCCCGCGCACATCGTGCGGGTATTTGCCGGAGACGGCAGTGTAGAAGTGATACAAGCTTCCGCGCCAGTCGATCACTGAAGGCTTATGGGCAAAATCGTCGTCAATAGATCCGGGCGGACCTGCATCCACCAGAATGGTCCCGGTCTTTTCCAGGTGCTCCGGATGATGGCCGATCGCCAGCAGATCGCGTGCCTTTCGGTCGCGGCTGCTGAGACCGTAGTAGAACACCGCCCATTGGTGTCGCCAGCGCACGACGCAGGGATCGCTGGCAAATCGATCATCCCAGCTTCCTGGCGGTCCATTGTGAACGATGGGGTTGAGCGGCGAGCGGGTCCAGTGTTTCAGATCGCGTGAGGTGGCCAGCCCAATCTGCTCCCGCCAGCCGCCGCCCTCCCGTTTAGGAAGCCTGCGGGTCTTGGCGTTGTAGAACAGATAGAACATGCCGTGCTCTTCCACGAGACACGGTTTGTAGAGCCCGCCTTGCTCCCAGGGCTTTGCATCCGGATCATCGGGCCGGAGAATCGGCTCATCGAGATGCCAGTGAAGCAGATCGTCGCTCCAGCAGAGGCCGATGACGGCCGGGCCAACCTCCATGCCGGGATTGGGATAGGCGTGCCAGGCGCCAAGATAGCGGCCGTGGACCTTCTTGAGCCGCGCTGCGCTCAGGGCGTCATTTTCGCGGAGGATCCACATCATGGCCACGTTGTAGCGAAAGACAGGGATATGCGGTTGACGATGCAGGATGCAGCCCATGCGGGTCCAGTTGACCAGGTCGTTAGACCGCGCCATACCGGTTTGGTAACCAATGCCGTCGAAGCCAATGTAGGTGAGGCGGAATTCGCCTTCGTGCCGGAACACGAAAGGGCCGTCGACAAACTTCTCATCGAAATCGCCGGCTCGATGACTGCCGGCGAGCACCAGGCGATTGAGCTTGTAAGGCGTGAGCAAGGCGCGCGGCGCGGGAGGTGCTCCCTCATCCGCAAAAAGAGGCGTGTGTACGGCCGCGAGAGCCGAGGCTGCGCCTGCATTCCGCAAAAATGTGCGTCGGTTCACCGCGATCCTGTTCCTGGCTGGGTTTGCGAAGGGACTTTGCTGGCCCCGTACCTTGCCATCATATGCGGAGCATCGCGGTGCACCAAGCATGCTCGCTTTGTGCGCCTCGGAACGTCGATGCTATAGTGACCCGTGCCCGTGAGATATTTCCCGTTTCTGTTTAAGCTGGCAATTGCTTCGTTGTCTGTAGGTGCGTACATGTGCGCGGCAGCCGTCGCGCAATCTCCAACGCCGGGAGCCTTGCATCTTCCCGGTGAGCCACTGATTGGCGCAGCCTGGTATCCAGAGCAGTGGCCGGAACAGCGCTGGGACGCGGACCTCGCACTGATGCAGAAGGCCGGGCTCAATGTGGTCCGCGTAGGCGAGTTTGCGTGGAGCCGGATGGAGCCGCGCGAGGGCGTGTATGACCTCGACTGGCTGGAGCGCGCAGTCCGAGATGCGGAACGGCATCACATCTATGTGATTCTGGGAACGCCTACGGACGCGCCGCCGGCCTGGTTGACCGCGAAGTACCCTGACACCCTGCGGGTGGATGCGAATGGCCGGCGCGCCGAGCATGGCGGCCGGCGTCAATTCTCGTACAGCAGCCCCCGCTATCGCATCTTCTGCCGCGACATCGCGGCGCGCATGGCGGAGCGCTTCGGGCACGATCCCGACGTGATCGGATGGCAGATCGGCAACGAATATACCGACGAGTCGTTCGATGTCTCGGCGCGCCAGCAATTCCATGCCTGGCTGAAGGCACGCTATCACAGCATTGAGGCGCTCAATCGCGACTGGACGACAGCGTACTGGAGTCAGACCTACGACAACTGGGACGAGATTCCGCTCACCAATGCGCCGGGCAATCCGGGGCTCATGCTGGCGCATCGGCGCTTTGTCACTGCAACCTGGCTGAGCTTTCAGCAGGTGCAGATAGACGCCATTCGTCCCCACATCGACTCGCATCAATTCATCACGACCAATCTTGGCGGACTGGGCTGGAGCGACCACTTCGACCATTACCATATCTGTGCTCCGCTCACCCTCGCCTCATGGGACGACTACGTGGGCCAGGGGCATTTGCAGGTAGCGCGCAACGCCGCCATGCACGACTTCGTGCGTGGCTGGAAGCGGCAAAACTTCCTGGTCATGGAGACCCAACCCGGATTTGTGAACTGGGCCAAGGTAAACAATTCACTCTACCCGGGCGAGACGAGAGCGATGGCGTGGGAAGCGATCGGGCACGGCGCCGAGGGTGTTCTCTACTGGCAGTGGCGCGACGCGCTCAACGGCCAGGAACAGTACCATGGAGCGATTGTAGGCCCCGATGGCACGCCCCTCCCGATCTATCCGGAGATACGGCAGACCGCGGAGGAGTTTCATCGCGCGCAGGCCGCGCTGGCCGGGACCGCGCCCAAATCGGATGTCGCCATCGTGTTGACCTACGACAGCCGCTGGGCTCTGGATTTCCAACCGCACACCGTCCGCTATGACCAGTTAAAGGTACTGCTGGATTTTTATCGCCCGCTGGCGCAGGTGGCGCAGTCGGTGGACATCGTGGAAGCCTCGGCGCCGCTGGATGGCTATAAGTTTGTCATTGCTCCAGCGCTGAACGTGCTGCCGCTGCAGTTGGCCAACCATCTGCTCGAGTATGTCCGCCACGGCGGCGTGCTTTTGCTCGGCCCGCGCTCGGGGATGAAGGATGAGAACAATTCGCTTAACATCGAGCGACAGCCAGGGCCGCTGGTGCCGGCCTTGGGCGGTCGTGTCGAGCAGTTCTATGCCTTGGAAACGCCTGTCCATGTGAGCGGCGACTTCGGCGCGGGTACGGCCGACATCTGGGGCGAAATGCTCTCTGTGCATGATCCAGAGGCCACGATCCCGCTGCGGTACGGAGCGGGGAACGGCTGGCTCCAGGGGAAGCCGGCCATGATTGAACACCGCATCGGCAGAGGCACGCTTGCATATCTGGGCGCGTTGCTCGATCCTAGCCTGATGCATGCGACGATCGCCGAGATGGCAAAGCAGGCCGGCGTGCAATCTGTCTTTGGCACGGTTCCCGCAGGGGTGGAAGTCTGCCGCAGGATCGGCGCGGGTCGCGAGGTGTTTATCCTCATCAATCACGGGCCAGCGAGCGCGAAGATGGCGCTGCCGGCAGGGATGCGCCTGGTCGTGGGCGATGCGTTAGGCGGCAATATCCTGCTGCCGCCTCAGGGCGTGGTGGTTCTGCAGCGATAAGACGGGCCGCCTGATCTCATGGAGCCGATCACCGCGCCGTGGGCCGCTCGGGAAGCTGCTTGGCTGGCGCAAATGAAAAGTGGTACGTACCCGATTCCACTCGAAAATCCGTCGTCCTGCCCGCACTCTCCATGAGGGTCACGCCCTGCGAACGCGAGGCTAGCCGGCCGCTCTCGAGAACCCTCGATCCACCCGCCGCCGGTATCCGAATCACCGCGCTTGCATTGGGTGGAATCTCAACATCGAGACGAGTGGCAGTGGGAAGATGCTTCCACGCTACGCGAATCGTGCCTTTGATCGAGCGATAGGTTACCTGTGCCGAACCCACCCGCTCCAGCATCGCCGGAGCGACGACGATCTGTTCAGGCTTCGGGCGCGAGAAATCGACGTGAATGCCACCCAGCCCGGTGTAGAACCACTCCTCGCCGTCGCCCAGCATCAGGTGGTCCTGCGAACTGGTGCGGCGTGCGTTCCATGCCTCCGTCAACGCCGTCGCGCCCTGCGCCAACTGGTACCCATAGCTGGGGCTGTCGGTGCGCAGCAGCATGTCGAGCAGCACATCCGAGGCGCCATTTTCAGTGAGTGCATCCACGACATAGTGAAAGCCGATGTCGCCTGCCGTCACGTGGTTGTTGTGAGCCCGAATATCCTTGACCAGATTCGCTAGCACCGCCGCGCGATCCGCCGCCGGGGTCAGGCCGACGACGAGTGGCATCGCATCGGCTGTCTGGCTGCCTTTCTCGTATTGGTGCGAATCCGGGTCATAGAACCGCTGCTGAAATGCCTCCGCGACGGTGGCCGCCAAGGCCTTGAGGCGTGCCTGTTCAGCGGTATCACCGAGTTGATGCGCGGCTGCAGTCAGCGCGACGATGTCCTGATAGTAGATGGCGGTTCCCGTGAGGGCGCTCGAAGTAAGCTGCGGGAGCCCGGGGCCGCGCGGGCCGATGTCGTACCAGTCGCCCAGCCCGAAATCGACGATGCCGCCATGGCTGCGCGTGGTGAGGTAGTCCACATAGCGCCGCATGACCGGATATTGGGTGCGCAGCGTGGCGAGATCGCCGTAGCGCTGGAACGCGATCCAGGGATCCAGTACCGCTGCGCTTCCCCACTCCGGCGAATCGTTAAAGGCATTGCCCAGCCGAGGCGGAAAGACGGTGTACTCCGGTGCAATCGTAGGCACCATGCCATCTTGCTTTTGCTCGTCGGCCATATCCTGCCCCACCTTGGCGTAAAGCCGTTGCAGGTCGAAGTCATAATTCAGCGCCGAGCCCATCAGGTGGGATTGCTCGAGCCAACCGAGCTTCTCCCGGTGCGGACAGTCGGTGATGATGCTCTCCAGGTTGTTCTCTTCGGCATGAAGGATGAGCATGTGGATGCGGTCGAGCAACGAAATCGAAGAGTGGAATTCTCCCGTCGGCGCGGCGGAAGAATGGATCGCATCGCCAGCGAGTGAGAGCAGTTGCGCGTGTCCGGTGATCACTGCTTGCACGTAGCGAAAACCGTAATACGAGAACCGCGGGTGCCAGTGCTCGATCGCCCCGCCGCGAAGCGTGTAGCTGAACCATTGGGCACGGCCTGGTCCGGCGTGAGCGCTGCGCTGCGACACGCTTCCATCAGGATTTAACAACTCTCCGCAGATGAGCTTGACGGTGGCGCCTGCTTCGCCGCGGACCGCGATCTGCGGCCATCCTGCGAAGTTCTGGCCGAGGTCGAAGACCTGTGCCCCGGAGGCGAGTACCTTGCGGGAGACGGGACGATAAACGTGCATGACCCGGATAGGTGCTGTGACCTCCGGTTCGAGCATGCCCCCGGGGCCGGGAACGACGATGGCATTCGTCCATTGGCCCTTTTCTATCAGCCCCGCTGCATCCCACCCAGCGGGCACTTTGCGCGCGTCATCGTCCTCACCTCCGTAGGTAGAGGAGAAGACGATGGGGCCGGAGGCGAATTGCCAGTCAGGTCCTGAGGCAATGGTCTGGCGGGTTCCGTCGCGAAACACGAGATGCAGCTCGGCCGTCATCTGCGGAGGCCCGAATGAGCCCACGAACTTGGAATAGCGGCCCGGCACTCGGACCACGTTGAACATGCCATTGCCCAGCAGGACGCCCATCGCATTCGTTCCCGTGTGCAACATGCTGGTCACGTCATAGGTGTCGTAGAGAACGTGCTTGCGATAATCCGTCCAGCCCGGGGTAAGCTCGCGGTGGCCAACTTTCGCGCCATTCAAGTGCACTTCGTCCTGGCCAAGCCCTGCCACATACAGATACGCGCGGACAACAGGCTTGTGGATCGCAAAGGTGGTACGGAAGACGGGCATTGGCGCGGTAACCCCTTCCGCTTTCCCCTGCGCACCGGTAGCGGCTGCAATCCACTGTGCGGTCCAGTGCTCCGGCGCCATGGTGAACGTAGATGTTGCGCTCCATCCGCTGGGCGTGTTGTGCTGGTCCCACACTTCCAACTTCCAGAAGACGCGCTGCTCCGGTGCAAGCGGCTTGCCTGCGTAGGGAAGATCGTCTGTCTGGTCGGAAGAGATGCGTCCGCTGTCCCAAAGATCACCATGATTGTGCTGGAGGAGCGCCGGCGAGGAGGCGACGAGCACGCGATAGGCGCTCTGCCGCACGCCGCGTGCAGCGGCATTCACGGAAGTCAGTTGCCAGCCGAAGACCGGATGCTGAGACCCAACGGCCAGGGGATTGCTCTGCTGATTGCAGACCAAGTGGCGCGCAGGCAGCAGCGACGACACGGCGAAGGCAGGGGCGCAGGCAGCGGCGCACAGCAGGGTGGCAATGGCGATGCGCACCTTGCGGCGGCTCGGCTGGTGAGGGCGATCCTGGAAGGCGAGCGGGTGATGAACAGTTATCGTATTCTTCAACGTGAAGTCCTCAGCAAATACATCAGATCAGGCGAAGCCTGTATCGGCGACCACGCTGCACCGCCAGCCGGTATTGATCGGGCCCGTCAGGCGTCCATTCTCCGGTATGCGCCTTGCCATTCACGGAGTCGATCTTCTGGCCGTGCGGCGCCGCGATTCGGATGGTCCGATTGAGCGAGGCATGGAGCGTTACCTCCGTCGCTCTGCCGCTCTGCCACACCAGATCGACCGCGAGCCCTCCACGAGCGCGCAAGCCGGTCACGCGGCCGTCGGGCCACGCCGAAGGCAGTGCGGGCAGCAGCCGAACGATGCCGCGATGGCTTTGCAGCAGCATCTCTGCCATGCCTGCGGGCGCGCCCAGGCTGCCGTCTACCTGGAAGTAGGAAGTCGGCTTCTCGCCGCACACGTCAAACAGGTTTTCGAGCGTCGAACGGCGCAGTAGTTCCATCAGTTGCTCGTGGCAGCGGTCGCCGTCCTCCAGGCGCGCGAAACAGTTCACGATCCAGGCGCGGCTCCAGCCGGTGCTGCCGCCGCCGTACTGCAGCCGCCGATTCAATGTGACGCGGCAGGCCTCCGCCAGCTTGGGAGTA
>DAIDLI010000095.1 GCA_027449545.1 Acidobacteriaceae bacterium
AGGCTGCCGCCAAATTCATCCATCGCCAGCCGCACCCGGCAATCCACCAGCCTCTGCAGAATGGCAACCGCCGCATCAGGGTCCTGGTTGAGCGTGTTCTCCGGAATCTCCAGCACCAGCCGCGAGGGATCGGCTCCCGTCGAATGGACTGCATGGTTCACCTGGCCCACGAAGTCCGGATGGTAGAACTGCCGCGAAGTAATCTTCACCGCAAAAAACAGCTCGTTCCGCGGCAGAGCGGCACTCCAGGTTCGCTGTTGGGTGCACACCGCCTCCAAAGTCTCGCGCCCCAGGCTGATCGATAATCCCGTCTCCTCGGCAGCCGCCATCAACTCCCGGAACTCTCCCGGCGGCCCGTCCGGCTGGCGCGAGCACATCAGGACTTCAAACCCTTCCAATGCGCCACTCCTGAGTTGGAAGATGGGCTGAAAGCGAAATTCATAGAGCCGATTGTCGAGAATGCTGCGCAACGCGCGTTCCCGCTCCTGTTGCGCCGTCGCGCTGATCTCCAGGTGCTTGTCGTAGAACTCGAACCGTAATCCGCCCGACTGCTTGGCCCGGTACATGGCATAATCCGCATCCCGGATCAACTCTTCGGCTGAAGTATGCTCGCCTCCCGCCATCGCCGCGCCGATGCTTGCCCCCGACTGTAAGGTGTGGCCGAAAATCTCGAAAGATTGCTGCAGTACCCTCAGGATGCGTGTAGCCACGATCTCCAGATCGCTTGCCGAGAGAATGTTCTCCACCAGAACTGCAAACTCGTCTCCGCCCAGCCGCGCAGCCGTATCCTGCGGCCGCAGCACCGCGGTAAGCCGTTCCGCAATGCCCCGCAGCAGCAGGTCGCCCGCCGCGTGACCCAGAGCGTCGTTGATCTCTTTGAAGCGGTCCAGATCGAGATAGAGCACCCCGCAGGTATGGTCCGGCCGGCGCAGCCGCCGGTTGAGCGCCAGCGTCAGCCGGTCCAGAAACAAGGCGCGGTTGGGCAGCCCGGTGAGCGCATCGTGCATGGCATCGTGCTGCAGTTTGGCCTCGGTCTCCTTGTGCTCCCCAATGTCGCGGAAGGTGTACACGTACCCCGCCGGGTTTGCCTCGATCACCAGCGGCGCAATTTGCAGGCTCACGTCGATCAGTTCCCCCGACTTGCTCGAGCGCACCGTATCCACCCGCATCCGGCCCCTCTCATCCACACCTCTGAGCAGGGTCCCATGCTCGTTCAGCCGGGTCTCTGGAACAATCAGGCTGCACAAGCTGGCGCCTTCCACCTCTTCGGCGGCGTAACCGAACATGCGCGCAAAAGCCGCGTTGGTATACAGCAGGTGTCCACCGTGCTCGATCGCCACCGCCTCCGGGATGCTGGCCAGCACGTCTTCCATCAGCCGCGATTTCGGGGCACGGTCGCGTCCGCCGGAATGAGCCACAATGATCGACTCATGGGGAGTGGAATGAACGACACTGAAGACCCCTTCAACCGGATAAAGCCGCCCATCCCTGGCATGCAGCGTGGCATGAAAGGGTTGACCGCTCCGGGAACCGCTCAGCAGCGTCTGTGGTTCAGCCGCCCCGGGCAGCAGGCCCCACAGCACCTCCTCCAGCGGCTGCGGCGTCCACTCGCCACAGATTCCGATCAGCTGCCGCGCCTCTGCGTTGGCAAAGACCACCGTGCCGTTCCGCTCCAGAAACACCAGCACGGGCAGTCCGTCCAACACCCGGCGCTGCTCGGACGATGCCGCATTTTCCGGAAGAGTCACCGTTGCCGCCCCCGTCTGCGGTACCTCTTTCGTAACCGTGCGCTTGAGCTCCGGGGATACGAGAACAGGTACCGTTCGGCCCATCCCGATCATCGTATGTCCTAGATCCGGTGGCAGCTATACCCTAAAAAGGGTATCCGGAGGAAACTTAGGCCGGCTCGGCACAGGCCTCCCGAATCGGTCCAAAATCCGTTCCCAACGGCAAAGGGCGGCGCCCGCGGCGCCGCCCTGCCTTGCTCCACCTCTGTTGCTTCTTCTAAGGAATCTCCACCAGTTCCATCTGCCCGTCACGACGCCGGTGCAGCACGTACATCTCCCCCGCCGGGGTGCGGAAGATGAGCAAGTCGCGGTCCTGGAACTCGGCGTCCTTGACTGCCTGCTCGATGCTCATGGGGCGCAGCGCAAATGCCTCGCCGCTGCGCACCACGTGCGGCTCAACCACGGTCGGCGCGGCAGGAAACGAATGCGCCGGAATCGATGTCCTCACGGCGGCCCGGTGGCCGTTGCCGTTTGTCTCCGGCATCTCCGGCTGCGCAGCCCGCGCCTTGGGCCGCGCCACCGGCGGCGCGGTCAGCACCTTCTCCTCCTTGGGCAGCCGCTTGATCACCAGCTTGCGGTCCCGATAGCGGCGTACCTGGTGTTCCGCGTGCTCAATCGCCTGGCGTAGCGCTCCCTCCACCGAGGTCGCCTTCCCGGTGGCCGCGAAGCTTTGCAGCCGCGCCTGGATGTTTAACTCCACAATCTGTAAATGACGTTGGGCGCTGAAAATGATGTTGGCATGCGCGGTCCGGCCCAACAGGCGGCCGATCCGCTCGATGCCTTCCTGCGCCATCTCTCGAAGTGCCTTGGGGATCTTCACTTGCCTTGCGGTCAATTCCACTTCCATCATCTGCCTCCGCTCTCGCCGGGTTGGATTTGGAATACCGATCTAGTGGTGCACAGTATAGTCCAAAGCCATAGACGCGCAAACGCACGCCCGCGCGCTGACCGGCAGGTGAGGAAAAAGATACCGCGTTCCATTTGATGACACGAAAGTCCCGCGCCTGATTCCGGGACTGGGAAGATCACGAGCCCTTCCGGCCCAATCGCCCTCAACGCGGGAATCTGGCAGTTGCCGGGTCCCGGTTCCGAGACCCCGCAAAGCACACACTCGACCGCGGCGGCGATCGCTCCAGCCTGAGTCCTTCAGATCTCCCAGCGCAAAAGCACGGTGCCCACTGTGAAACCTGCGCCCACCGCCGCCAGCAGAACCAGGTCGCCCTTCTTCAGCTTCCCTTCCTCCACCGCGGTCTCCATGGCCAGGGGAATCGTCCCGGCCGAGGTGTTTCCATACTTGTCGATGTTGATGATGACGCGGTCGGCAGGCATGCCCAGCCGGTCCGCCGTCGACTCGATAATCCGCTTGTTTGCCTGGTGCGGGATGAAGCAGCCCAGGTCCTTGCCGGTGACGCCATTCCGCTCCAGCAGCGCCCCGGTGGCCTCGGCCATCTTGCGCACCGCAAACTTGTACACCGCCGGGCCATCCTGGTGGATGAAGTGCATCTTCTTGTCCACCGTCTCATGGGTGGGCGGATTGAGGCTTCCACCCGCCGGCAGGTTCAGGCTCACGCCGCCGGCCCCGTCAATCTCGTTGATGGCGTCGATGAAGCCGATCTCGCCGTCTTCGGCCGGCTCCAGCAGCACCGCGCCGCCGCCATCGCCGAAGAGCACGCAAGTGGTGCGGTCGCTGTAGTCGGTCATGCGCGTATTCGCATCGGCGCCGCACACCAGCACCTTTTTGTAGGCGCCGCTCTCCACCATCTTTACGCCCGCTTGCAGCGCATAGACGAATCCCGAGCAGCCTCCGGAGACATCAAATCCCCACGCCCGCGGCGCTCCGATCTTGTGCTGCACCAAGCACGCCGTCGAGGGAAACATCATGTCCGGCGTCACCGTGCCCACGATGATCACCTCCACATCCTCCGGCCCGATGCCCCGCGCGGCCAGCACCTTCTTCGCCGCAGCCGCACAGATGTCGCTCACACCCTGTCCCTTGCCCAGCACGTGACGGGTGCGGATTCCGGTGCGCTCCAGAATCCACTGGTCGCTGGTTTCCACCATCTTTTCAAGATCTTGATTGGTCAGCACATCGGGGGGAACGTAAGTTCCAAGCGCCGTGATCTTCGCGCGCCGGCCCACCACGGGGCGAACGTTCAGACTCAAGGGATTCTCCTGATAACCAGTGCAACTGAAGCCGACGACCGGCTTGCGGACAAAACGAATGGCGCCCGCGGCGCCATAAAAGTACCGGGTGACCTACTGCGCCCGTACTAGCCCGTTACCGTTGCTTCCTTCCGGACCTGGCGGGGTTGGCGGGATTACGTCGCGTAGGACCCGGCACTAATTGATTTTAGCACCGGCTGCCCCCTTTCCCAAGCCGCGCCTTTCCCACCTTCCGGCCGCGTGGCCTCACCGCGGCAACATGCCCGCGCCCTTTTCGAGCGCGCTGAAGCCGTTCCACGCAATCTGCACCCCGATGCAGAACAGGATGAAGGCAATCACGCGCAGAATGCCTTGCGCCGTCGAGGCCGAAATCTTCGCCGTAATCAGCGGCGCATAGGCATAAAAGATAAACACCGCGATGCACATCAGCGCCATCCCGGCCAGCACTCCGAGCTGCGCCACTACGATCTGAAGAATGCCCCCCTTCGAGGCGTGCGCGCTCAGCGTAAGCATCACCACCAGCACCCCCGGTCCTGCCGTCACTGGAAACGTGAACGGGTAAAAGATCTTGCCGCTGAGCGGAGAAGGATCGCTGGGAGGCGACGTCGCATCCTCCTTCTCCGGGGTCTCTCCCTTGTTGAGAAGCCCCCAGCCGATCGACGCCAGCACAATTCCACCTGCGAACTGCACCACCGGCAAGGAGATGCCGAACAGCTTCAGGACCATCGCCCCGGCCACATCCATCGCCAGCAGGAACAATGCCGTGCTGATGGCAATCTTCCGGGCCAGCGTGCGATACACCCCCTTGGGCGCCTCACCCACCATGCCCAGAAACACCAGCGAAGAGCCAATCGGGTTGATGACCGGCAACAGCGCGCCAAAGGCCAGCGCAAAGAAGTTGAGGAAGGTTCGCATGAACTCTTCATTCTAGCGGCTGCCCAGCGTCCCATCCCCTTCCGCGGCGCGGACCCGCCTCGCAACTGGAGCTGCTCTTTCAGACCGCCTCCGGCCATCCGTTTACAATAAGTGCATGCACGAAGTTGTGGTCTATTCGCGCCCGGGCTGCCATCTCTGCGACGTCGTCAAGGAGACGCTTGCGCAGGCCCAGGGCCAGGCCGACTTCGAGTGGCGCGAGATAGACATCGACACCGACCCGGAGTTGCGCCTGAAGTACAACGACGAGATTCCGGTCGTCTTCATCGACGGTCGCAAGGCGTTCAAATACCACATGGACAGCCGCGATTTCCTGCGCCGCCTGGCGCCGCGACCTCGCATCCTCGCCTGATTCGTCCCGGCCAGCTATCCGCCTGCGCAGCCTCCCTGCACCTCGGATAATCCTCCGTTCAACCGGAAAATTCCGGTCAACTAGAATAGGACCAAGACGATGACCACTCCGCATATGGAAATCTCCACGCGTACCCAGCACCTTATCGACCTCGAAACCGAGTTCTCCGCGCACAACTACCACCCGCTGGATGTGGTGATCGAACGCGCCGAGGGCGTGTGGGTCTACGACGTCGAAGGCAAGCGCTACCTGGATTGCCTGGCCGCCTACTCCGCGGTCAACCAGGGCCATTGCCACCCCAGACTGCTGCAAACGCTGCACGAACAGGCGCAGAAGATCACCCTCACCTCGCGCGCCTTCCGCAACGAGCAGTTTCCTCTCTTCTGCCAGGAGTTGCACGATCTCACCGGCTTCGACATGGTCCTGCCCATGAACTCCGGCGCTGAGGCGGTAGAGACAGCGCTCAAGACCGCGCGCAAGTGGGGCTACAAGGTCAAGGGAATCCCCGCCGACCAGGCCGAAATCATCGTCTGCTCCGGCAACTTCCACGGCCGCACCCTCTCCATCATCAGCTTCTCCAGCGACCAGCAGTATCGCGACGGCTTCGGCCCCCTGACCCCGGGCTTCAAGATCATTCCTTACGGCGACATTCAGGCGCTGCGCGACGCCATCACCCCCAACACCTGCGCCTTCCTCATGGAGCCGATCCAGGGCGAGGCGGGCATCGTGATTCCGCCTGATGGCTTTCTGCGTCAGGCCGCCGAGGTATGCCGCCAAAATC
>DAIDLI010000096.1 GCA_027449545.1 Acidobacteriaceae bacterium
GAGCATGGTTTTGAAAGGGCACGGGCGGGTGGCCACGATCTCAGAGGTATCCTTTCAAGATTCAACCGATGGTGCCCCCGGTCTCGATTCTGAGACCGGGGAAACCACCATCATCTCCCGGCCCCCGCGCCTCCGCCAGCCGGCTTTTGTGTCAGGGCACGGCTGAAGCCACGCTTTCGCAACTATGGTGCGTTTGCCCTGGCAGTAGCCCCCGCATCAGCGGCGTTGACGACCCGGAGGTGTTAGCTTATCTCTGAACCCTCCGGGCGCCACCCATGAACCGCCGCACACGCAGAACCCTCCTGATCGCCGCCGCTGTCCTGCTCATGCTGGCCGTGGCCATCTTCCTGCGCTCCAAGGCGCCCCCCGAAGCCGCCCGCCTGCTGCCCGAGTCCGACGGCATGATCTACATCAACCTCCAGCCCCTGCGCGCCTTCCTGCGCAAGGACCTGAAGCCGCCGCACTACGACCCCGACTACAAGGCCTTCATCGACGCCACCGGCATTAACTGGGAGCGCGACCTGGACCAGGTGGCCATCGCTCTGCACCGCATGCCCAACCCCAACGGACCCAACGGCCCGGTGGCCTACTCCATGGTCTTCGTCGTCAGCGTCACCGGGCGCAAGCTCAATGACTGGCTGGCCGCTCATGCCGAAGCGCGCGAAAACTATGCCGGCAAGACGATCTACGACATTCCCTCGGACGGCCGCACCGTCCGCGTCTCCCAGATCGGCTACGACATGGTGGCCGTCTCCAACACTCCCACGCCCGAACAGATCCACTCCATCATCGACCGCCACAACACAGCGGCATGGCCCTTCGCGCGCTCCACTCTGCTTCAGCGCTACTACCGCGACGTGCCCCTGCTCTCCATTGCCTGGGGCGTCGGGCAGATCGGGCTGCCCTTCTCGGAAAGCGGCTCCGTCTCGATCCTGGGCCTGCAACTCCCCATCCCGGACAATACCGCCATCATCGCCAGCCTGACGCCCACGCTGCCTTTGACCAACGGGTTCCACCTGGAGGGATTGCTGCGCTGCCGGGTGGAGGAGATCGCGCCCAGCGAACAGGTTGCAGCCGGCCAGGCCGAAGCCCTGCATACCCTCATCACCCTCTTCCAGCAGATCGCGCCGCCCCTTGCGGACACGCCCATCAACAACGGATTCAGAGAGTTAGTCAAGACCGCCCAGGTCCGCCGCCGCAAGCAGCGGGTCATCGTTTCGGCCACCATCTCCCCCTCCCTTTTCGCTCCCTCCGATCTGGCGCCCTCCGGCCTGCAAGAAAAATTACCTGGAGCAACAACCTCTCCCCCCGATTCTGCATCTCACTAATCAACCGCGCTTCCCAATCAGTTTGGGCTCCCTGCTGCATATGCCGCCCGGAGCGTTGGATACCCATCCTCTGACGCTCCGGGTAAGGCCCAGTCGCCAATTCCCACGCTCTGCCTCTTGAGCGGTCCGGGGTTTCTCCTCCATCATCTTCATGGAGCCAAAATCTTTCTGAGGTGCCTCAATGCGCCGTCGTCTTCCCCTTTCTCTCTCCTGTGCCTCGCTGTTCTTTTTTGCCCTTGGTCACGGACCTGCCGCCGATTCCAGCGCGCCTCATGCCGTGCTGACCGGCCAGTCCGCCTTCACCGATGCCGCCCATGAGTCGCCGGGCATCCGCCGCCACCTTACGCTGGCCGATCTGCCCGCGCCTGCTCAGGACCAATCGGTGGACAACTCGGCCACCGTCGTGGACCGCCCGGCCAACGCCTGGCCCAAGGCGCCCAAGGGCTTCAAAGTGGAGCTCTACGCCACCGATATGCCTGCTCCGCGCAAACTGCTCACCGCGCCCAACGGCGACATCTTCGTGGCCGAAAGCATGGCCGGGCAAATCGCCGTCTACCGCGGCGTGGACGCCAAGGGCAAGCCTCGCCAGCACTCCGTCTTCGCCACCGGACTCAACCAACCCTTCGGCATTGCCTTCTATCCCAACGGCAACAACCCACAGTGGGTCTACATCGGCGACACCGACGCGGTGGTGCGCTTCCCCTATCACAACGGCGACCTGAAGGCAGGCGGTCCCATGCAGAAGCTCGCCAGCCTGCCCCACGACGGCAGCCACTGGACCCGTGACATCGTCTTCTCCCAGGACGGCAGCAAGATGCTCGTCTCCGTAGGGTCGGCGTCCAACATCAACGATCCCGATACCCACCCGGAGGAGTTCCACCGCGCCGACGTGCTGGAGTTCACGCCCGAAGGCAAGTTTGAGAAGGTGTGGGCCTGGGGCATTCGCAACTGCGCCGGCGAGACCATCAATCCCACCACCGGCGAGCTGTGGTGCTCCACTAACGAGCGCGACGGCCTGGGCAATAACCTGGTGCCCGATTACATCACGCACGTGCCGGAAGGCGCCTTCTTCGGCTGGCCGTGGTGGTACATGGGCGGACACCAGGATCCCCGCCACCCCGGCAAGCACCCGGAGCTGAAGTCCAAGGTGCGCACCCCGGACGTGATCCTGCAGCCGCACTTTGCCTCGCTCGAGCTGCACTTCTACGAGGGCTCGCAGTTCCCTGCACAGTACATGGGCGACGGCTTTGCCGCCGAGCACGGCTCCTGGAACCGCAAGCTGCGCACCGGCTATGAGGTCATCCGCGTGCCGATGAAAGACGGCCATGCCACCGGCGAATTCGAGGACTTCCTCACCGGCTTCGCGAACGGCGATGGCACGGTCTGGGGCCGCCCGGTGGGCGTCACCGAGGGCAAGGATGGCTCCCTGTTCGTCTCCGACGACGGCTCAGGGTCCATCTGGCACGTGATCTACGTAGGCAGCAAGAAGTAGCCGGATCGGCACCCAGCGTCACAAACCAGGCCGGGTAGCGCGCGAGAGCCGCTACCCGGCGTGCTTTTCTGCGGGAAGTTCCGCCAGCACTTCCCGTGCCCGCGGCACATCCTTCTCGGCCACCAGGATGCGGGAAGCCGGGTTGACCAGGGGCGAGAGTCCGAACTCAGGCGGGGCCGGCTCCGTCACCGCAAAATCGACCCCCGCGTCCTCAAGGGCTGCCTGCGCCAGGTCCAGGAACACCAGATTGTCGGTTTCGAGAATCGCCACCAACTTCAGATTCGGATCAGGACGGCTCATCGCTTGCTCCTTGTACCTCGTCTCCGCACGCCGCAAGCCGGCACGGGAGGTTTACCATAACACATCTACACTGCACAGCGCTCCCCAGCCGCCGCCCCAAGTGAGCTAAATCACTGCGCACCGGCGCGCGCGGGGCGAAAGTGACCTATAGAGGCTCCCCCCGTGTTCCGCCTTGATTATCTCTCCTGTCTTCTGACCGTCGCCTCGACGGTCCTCGTCGGACGCAAGCAATGGTCCGGACTGCTGCTCGCCGGCATCAACAGCGTACTGATCTGCGCCATCGGCTGGCGTACTTCGCAGTACGGCTTCATTCCGGCCAACCTGTTCTGTATTGCCGTGTACGTCTTCAGCATCCGCTCCTGGAGAAGGCAGCCGCACCAGCCCGGCGCCGCAGCGGGCGGGGGCGATTAGGCTCACTTCTCACCGGATGTCGCTTGGACGTGCGCCGGGTACGCGGAGCGGCGCGCGAATCTGGGAAGCCCGCGCCACAGCCAGTCGGGAAACTGGCGCTGCCAAGAGCAGATAGCCTGCCGGATTACTGGCCGTTGGAGGCCAGAGCGCCGCTCTCCGGCTCCTGCTGCGCATAGGTCATGCGCAGGTATTTATGCGGATTCACCGGGACGTTGTGGACACGAACCTCGTAATGCAGATGCGGTCCCGTGGAACGGCCCGAGTCGCCCACGTAGCCGATGATCTGGCCCTCGACCACGTGCTGGCCCGGAATGACTGCGATCGAAGAGAGATGCCCATAGAGGGTCGAGATCTCGTGGCCGTGGTTAAGAGTGATCTCGCGGCCGTATCCCCTCTCCCAGCCGGCGGCAGCCACATCGCCGTCCGCGGTAGCGCGTACCGGCGTGCCGGTCGGCGCGTCGATGTCGATCCCGGGGTGGAAGGCCCCCTCGCCGTTGATAGGATCCTCGCGCTCGCCAAAGCTGGAGCCTACCCGGCCCATCACAGGCCAGAGATCGGGAGCGTCAGCCAACGTGGTCCAGTCGCCCACAAAACCGGGAGCCAGACCGTTCTCAAGGGCGCGGGAGATCCGGCCGGAGATCGCCTCATTGCGCAGTTTGTAGAACTGGTCGATGGAACTCGCAATTTGCTGCTGGTTGAGATCGTCGGGCTGGGCCAGAGACGGGGGAGCCGGCGCCTTGGCCGTCTGCGCTGCCGCCGACTCGTGCATCGCGGCCGATACCCGGTCCCGCCGCAATCCGTAGAGCGCCGTTACTTCGCTGGCCAGCGCGCCCAGGGAGGCCACCTGCACGGTGCGATCGTGCGCGATCTGCGCCATCTGCTGGTAATCCTTGCGCAGTGCCTCGCGCTGCTGGCGCACCTGATTGTAGCTCTGGGTCTTGAGCAGCATGCGGGTGTACGATCCCGCCAAGCCCACGATGGTGAATGCACCCACCACGGACGCGGCCACAAAAATGTAGGCGTAGTGAAGCGGTACGGGAACCTTGCGGACCCGCCCTTCAGCGTCCCGAGACACAAAAAGAATGTAGGAGCGTTTGCGCAGCATCTCCACCTCTGGCCCATTCAACAGGCCCCACAATTCGCAGGGGGGTTCAAAATGTGGCGCGCAGAAATTTTTGTTTTCACCTTACGAACAATTCAGATGCAGCTTCGCTCGCAGGACGATGTTGATTCAGGCTAACAGACCGATCCAGGGGGGTCAACGACACCGCCGAGGAAAAACGAGGCTATCGGAACTCCTCCAGCGGGCGCAACCGGGGATTTCCCTGGGTTTGGCCAAGCCTGCTGCTAAATTCAGCGGATCGAAGAGTTTTCCTCCCGGACTGCCAGCCCGCTTGCCCTATCCTCAAGGGGTGACCGCACGCCGCCCACCTGCCGCCCGTTCCTCCGCGCCCGCCGAACTGGAACTGATCGAGCGCATCCGGCTCCGCGCCGTCGCCACTCGCACCCGCGAGCTCCGGCTGGGGATCGGCGACGATTGCGCCGTTCTGCGTCCCCACCCGGGAGAAGAGATCGTGGTCACCACCGACCTAAGCCTTGCCGGGCGGCATTTCCGCATGGATTGGCACCCGCCCGAGGCCGTGGGACACCGCACTCTGGCCCGCGGCTTGAGCGACCTGGCAGCGATGGGGGCGCGGCCAGTTGCCGCCTTCCTCTCCCTGGGACTGCCCCGCGAACTCGTCGAGAAGCATACCGGCCGGCCTCGAAAGACCTGGATCGACCGTTTTCTGGACGGTTTTCTCGCCTTGGCCGACGCTACCGGCACACCCCTGGCAGGCGGAGATCTGGCCGAGTCAACCGTCTTCGCCGCGGACATCGTCCTGCTCGGCGCCGTGAGACGGGGCAAGGCTTTGCTGCGCTCCGCCGCACGGCCCGGCGACCTGCTCTACGTGACCGGCTCCCTGGGCGGCGCGGCCTTCGGCCTGCAGCGGCTGGCTGAATGGAGGCGCGCCTCCGCGGGGTCCGCGGAGGTTTCAAATATCCCGCGCAGCAGGGCCGCTGAGCTGGGCCGCCATCTTTACCCGCAGCCGCGGCTCGCTCAGGGCGAAGCGCTGGTCCGGCGCAGCCTGGCCACTGCCGGCCTCGATATCAGCGACGGCCTCTCCACGGATCTCGCGCATCTTTGCGAAGAATCCCGGGTGGCCGCCGAGGTGGATGCGCAGGCAATTCCCATCGCCTCTGGAGCGACTCTCGAACAGGCGCTCCACGGCGGCGAGGACTACGAGTTGCTCTTCACGGCGCGAGCCTCGGCGCGCGTGCCGCAGGCCATCGACGACGTGCCGGTCACCCGCATCGGCCGCATTCTGCGGCGCGACCGCCGCAGGCCCCAGATGACCCTGCTCACGGCGCAAGGTCCTGAGCCGCTTCTCGCGCGGGGATGGCAGCACTTTTCGCAACCGATACACGATGTGCGCCGATGAGTAGCCCCACCATCGATCGGACCTTCCCGCACCGCTGGCGCGCCGAGATTCTGGGAGCGCGGCCGGTTATCCTGCCACCTCGCCACTACACCTATCCCCGCCACGCGGAAGAGGTAGAGCGTGGCGCACTCGAGGTGATGGTGACGCCGGAAGGCGCACTGCCCTTTCTGGCTACCTGCGCCCTTGGCTTCCGCGATCCGATCGTGCCCAGCGGGTTATGGCCGACTCCCAACCCGGAAGAGATCTGTGCGGTCGCGGGCGGGTATGCCTACCTCATCGACACCACCGCACCGGAGCGGTTCACGATGCTTCCCTACCGTCCAGTGCTGGAAGTTCGCGCCGTTGTGGCCGAAAGCCTGCTTCTGTTCGTCAGCAACCGCTCGATTCTGGCCTGGGGTTGCGGCGGACAGGCCTGGGAGTCCGGTAAGCTCTCCGATGAGGGCGTGACCGTCACCGCGATCGAGAGCGGCACCCTGCGCGGGACGGGCTGGAACATGATGACAGACAAGGAAACCCTCTTCGCCCTCGACCTGCGCAGCGGACGCCTGACTACTGGCTAGCTCACCGGTACCCGCGACTCTTCGTCGACCGAAGTTCTTTCCTCGGCGATCAGCGCGTCCAGGCTGATCGGTCCTGCCCCGCAGAACAGCAGCGCCAGAGCAGCGGCAATGTAGACCACGATGAGTTCGCCATGGCCGCCGGTGGCCTTGTCGAGAAACGCGAAATGGTGCACCAGCGACCAGGCTACGAAGAGATTCACCAGCACCACCAGGGCCGCCCACCGCGTTGCCAGGCCCACCACCAGGAGCAGCGTGCAGATGCCGTCGGAGAGCATCGCGAACATCAGACTGGGCAGCGCGCCGATGTGCAACGGATCGGGAAAATGCGCTGCCATTTTGCCGAAGGTGAACAGCTTGTCGGTGCCATGCTTCAGGAACATGGAACCGAACGCAATCACGCGCAGCAGCAGCAGCCCCACCCCGGTACGGAGCGGCACAAAATCCATCCGCAAAAGCCGTTTGAACATGAAAACCTCCTGCGCAGGGGAGCGCATTTCAGCTTGACGACGCAACCCTAGCGAGGCTTCGGCACCCCTGTCAAGAAGGTTTACACGATCGTTGAATTTACAGCCGGCTAGCCCTCGTTCTCTCCCAGCGCAAGGCGCAACTGGTGCGCGTCGCTCCAGGCGAAGCGCAGGCCGCCGGCCACCAGGCCCCGCCCCAGCAACTGCACCAGCGCGATCACCGCAGCCGCCTTGCGCGGCGCAGTGCCCCGCGGCCAGATCTCGCTCAGCGGCCGGACCACGCCGTTGGCGTCGGGATGAAAAACGCGCTCGTCCCAGGTGCGCGACCCCAGCGGAAAGTCCGGATAGTGGCGCACTGCGTCGATCGTCGATTGCAGAATGCGGTGCTTCCACGGTTCCGCATATTGCGGCATGAAGAGCACGTGGCTCTTCCGCTCGCGGCGGATCTCGTGCACGAACTCGGTGAAGGTGGTGGCATTGGTCAGGTTCAGCGTGGCGTTCGGCTCCACGCCGTGACGGTCGCCGCCCGAGATCAACAGCATGTTCCACTGCTCCGCCAGGCGCCGCACCGCCCGGTTCTCGTCCCAGTTGCGCAAACCGTTCAGTTCCAGCGCATGAAGAAACTGCCCGTTCTTCTGTAAGAACTCGTTCACCAGGACCTCGTGCTTTTCCTTGCCGACCAGGTAGAGGTCCCACATGGGGTGGTTGAAAACCACAAGCACATTGGGTTCGCGGTTGAGCGCGGAGAGCAGCGCGGTCAGGCGCGCATCGCTGGGCCGCGCGGTGAACTCCGCAAAAACCTCCATCCACTGCGTTGCCTTGGCGCTGGGCAGGTTGTGCACGCCCAGGTGAAAGGCCTGCTGGCCGCCATAGGGCGCGGTCCACTCCACGCTGACCGGGATCTGGCGGGCGCTCACGGTGGTGCGCAACAGCATGGGCGCGTGGATGTTGTCGTGGTCGGTCAGCGACACCATCGGCGCCAGCCCCAGTTCCTCCACCTGCCGGCTTTCCA
>DAIDLI010000097.1 GCA_027449545.1 Acidobacteriaceae bacterium
GCAGGGAGAGAGCGGTGGGATGGAACTGGTAGAACTCCATGTCGGCCAGCTCGGCGCCGGCCACATGAGCCAGAGCGATGCCGTCTCCGGTGGCGACCGCCGGGTTGGTGGTGTCGGAGGAGACCTGACCCGCGCCGCCGGAGGCGATGAGTACGGCACGCGCGGCGATGCGCTCGACGGGCTGCGCGGCCCCGGCCGGAGACTCCTTGGCCATCGCCAGATCGGCGCCGATGGCGCGGCCCTCTTCGACGACCAGATTGGTCACGCGCGTCCACTCTACGAAGCGAATGCGCTCGTGAGCGCGGGCAAAGGCGGCCAGGGAGCGGCTGATTTCGGAGCCAGTGGCATCCCCGCGGGCATGCAGGATGCGAGGCAGAGAGTGCGCGCCCTCCCTGGTACGGAGGAGCTGCCCGGCCTCCTTATCGAAGCAGGCACCCCACTCGATGAGCTCCGTGACGCGGAGCGGCCCCTCGCTGACCAGGGCTTCGGCAGCAGGCTCAAAGACCAGTCCGTCGCCTGCATGGATGGTGTCTTCCAGGTGCAGGGCAACGTCGCGATCGCCTTCCATGGCGACGGCAATGCCGCCTTGAGCATAGTAGGTGTTCGATTCCCCGAGTGCTTCCTTGGTGACGACGAGGACCTCGCCGTAGCGGGCCAGCTCGATGGCCGCACGCAGTCCGGCGACACCGGCGCCCATAATCAGAAAATCCACTTGAGAGGCGTTAGGCATCCCTCTTTTGAGGCTACCACCCAGCCCTTAGCGAGTCCTAAGGCTTAAGACCCTCCGCCCCATAGGAAAGTACCTCCCGGCTTTGTGTGTCGTAGTTGCAATCGAGCCGGACGGGACGAAAGGTGCCGAATCCATCGGAGATGCTGGCGCGGGTGGAGATCATCGTCAGCACGCCGGGAGCGGAAACCGCGTGGCTGAACTGATCGAAATGAGGCGCCAGCATCTGTGTGTTGTCCCAACGAAAGCTGTGGCTGGTCAGCGACCGGATGTAGTCATCGGCTCCGGCGGCGCAGGTTTCCGCAGCCATGAGGCCATATTTTCGGTTGAGCGCCTCCGCGTTGTGGAGGATGCCCGCGTCCGCGCTGACCGGCTGGTAGAAGTTGTAGGCGTGGTAGGAGGAGAGAGAATCGTGCAGCACGACACCGCCGAAGAAGAGCAGCACCAGGAGGCTGATCAGGACGACGGCTGCATGCGTCTCGCGCGGACGGGGAATGTGGATGCCGGTGAGTTCCCAGCAGCGCGCAAACTGGTCGGGCGTGTAGTCTTCCCAGGCGTAAGCGCCAGGCACGGTGGCCCAGCGGACAGAAAGAAGCTGGTGCGCGGGATCGGTGGCATAGACTTCGCCAAGGATGCCGTCGGCTTTGCGGCGTGCCTGGGCGCCAACCGCGGGGAATCGTCCGGGGCCCATCGGAACCCTCCGATACAACATGGGCGCGGTGAAGCTGCGCACTTTCGGCAACATATTACCTCTGCTCTTGCAGAACTGGCACTCTTTTTCGAATGCGGCCGGAATGGGGCGCGAGGCGCGATCCTCCAGCCGGGCCGCAGAGCGCCGCGTGTTTTAATCAGACCGTGGCTAGTCTCGAGAACTTCCGGCTTGTTGTCTTTCGCCGCGTGGCGGAGGCGCTCAGCTTCCGCAAGGCGGCGGAGGAACTTTACCTGACCCAGCCGGCAGTCAGTCAGCAGATCAAGGCGCTCGAAGACGAACTTGGGGTTCAGCTCTTCGACCGCACCGGAAAACATATCGCTCTGACGCCCGCGGGGCAGATCCTGCTGACCTATGCCGAAAGAAGCGGCGAATTGATGGTGCAGGCGGAGCGGGAGATCGCTTCGCTGGAAGGTTCCCATGCCGGGAAGCTGTCGTTAGGGGCTTCGACGACGATTGCGCAGTACCTGCTGCCGCGGCTGCTGGGCGAGTTCTGCCGGCGCCATCCCCGCGTCCATCCGCGGCTGATCAGTGGAAACACCGAAAAGATCGTCGCAGCATTGGAGCAGAACAAGATTGTTCTGGGGCTCATCGAAGGCCCTGCGCACAATCAGTACGTCAAGACCGAGCCCTTCCTGCGCGACGAGATGGTGCCCATCGTGGCTGTCGAACATCCCTGGGCGCAGCACAAGACGATTTCGCTCGAGGAGTTGAGCCGGACACCGCTGGTCATGCGTGAGCACGGGTCAGGCTCGCGGCGCGTGATCGAGATGGCGATGGAGCGGCAGGGCGTTCGCCTGGGATCACTGCACATCGCCATGGAACTGGACTCCACGGAGGCGATCAAATCGGCCGTGGAAGCAGGGCTGGGCGTCGGCATCATTTCGCGGTGTGCAATTGCCGCCGACCTGCGGCTGAATCGTGGTTTCAAGGTTCTGCGCGTCGATGAGCTGCGCATCGAGCGCGATCTTCTTCTGGCCTACGGGGCCGGTCCGCGTCCTTCCGGGCTCGCGCAGGAGTTTCGCCGATTTCTGATCACCCAGGCGGCCGCACAGCCGCCCAGGGCACAAGCCAAGACCAGTCCCGATAAGAAGCGCTAATGAGGCATCAATACTTCTGCTTGGACACCGCGGAAGGGCGGGCCCGAGACTGAGGTTGTGTCGAAAAACCTCTTCTTCATCGGATTGATCCTTGCGGCGAGCGGACTGGTTTCACCGCCGCTGGCGTTGGCGAGCGGTCTCGTCTTCGGCTTGGCCTTTGCACATCCCTTCGCGCAGCCGGCTAAACAGCTCTCCAAGCTGCTGCTGCAGATCTCGGTGGTGGGGATCGGGTTCGGCATGGACCTGCGCCAGATCGTGCGCGTGGGCCGTTCGGGATTTATGTACACCGCATTGAGCATCACCTTCGCCATGCTGCTGGGATGGCTGCTGGGCCGCATCTTCAAAGTGCAGCGCCGGATCTCCTTCCTGATCTGCGCCGGCACTGCGATCTGCGGGGGCAGCGCGATCGCCGCCGTGGCCCCGGTAGCAGAGGCCGAGGAGGAGGAGATTGCTGTTTCGCTGGGCACGATCTTCGTCTTGAATTCGATCGCCCTGCTGCTGTTTCCAGCGATTGGATTGTTGTTGCACATGACCCAGACGCAGTTCGGTCTGTGGTCGGCGCTGGCTATTCACGACACCAGCTCGGTGGTAGGCGCCACCGCCAAGTATGGCGCCATTGCGCTCGCCGTGGGAACCACGGTCAAGCTGGCGCGTGCGCTGTGGATTGTGCCCATGTCCGTAGGCACCGCGCTGACGCGCAAGAGCAAGGCTCGAATTCAGTGGCCGTGGTTCATCCTGTTCTTCTGTCTCGCCGCGGTGGCCAACACGTACCTGCACGCCTTTGCGCCAGCCTATGCCACCCTGAAGCACCTGGGCATCATCGGCCTGACGGCGACACTCTACCTGATCGGCACCGGGCTTTCGAAGGAGACGCTGCGCAAGGTCGGCGTTCGGCCGCTGATGCAGGGCGTGTTGTTGTGGATTGCAGTGGCCGTGAGCTCGCTGCTGCTCATCCGCTGTGGATGGATCCATTTGTAAATCGGGCGGAAGAGCGGCAGCGCAATTCTGCTGTATTCTCGCCACATGGCAAGGTTCGCGCCCGGACAGACGCTGCTGATCGACGCCGACGACACGCTGTGGGAAAACAATATCTACTTTGAGCGCGTGATCGCCGCGTTCATCGGCTTTCTGAACCACCATGAGTACACTCCCGCTGAGGTGCGGCAGACCCTCAACCAGGTGGAGCGGGAGACGATCCTGGCGCACGGCTATGGGCTGTCGAGCTTCACGCGCTCACTGGTGGAGTGCTATGAGCGGCTCAGCCCGGCGCCGGTGACCGAGGAACACCGCAACCAGATTCGCGGATTCGCCCAGGCCATTGCGGAACAGGAGATCGAACTGCTGCCGGGGGTCCAGGAAACCTTGACGGAACTGGCAGCGCGGCACCGCCTGATCCTGATGACCAAGGGCAATGAGGCGGAACAGGCCGACAAGCTGGCGCGCTCAGGGCTTGCGCAGCACTTTTCCGCGGTTGAGATCGTGCCGGAGAAGAACCCACCCACATATCGCGAGGTGATTGCGCGCTACGAGCTAGCCCCGCATACAAGCTGGATGATCGGCAACAGCCCGAAGAGCGATATCAATCCCGCCCTGGCCGCCGGGTTGCATGCCGTTTTTCTCTTCCATAAGGACACCTGGATCCTGGAGCACGCCGAGGTGGATGCCGCCCCGCCGGGTCAGCGCCTCATCGAACTCGATGCCTTCCGCCGGCTGGTGGAGATCTTCTAGAAGCTCGGCGCACGAACTGCAGGCCCCGTTTCAATTGCCTGCGACCTGCAGAATGCAAGGCGGCAGGAACCTGGGTAACCTCCGTCAAGGGGTACCGGACAGCCATGCTCTCACCTGATTGTTGAATTGAGGAGAAGAAGACAATAGCCGACCATACAGGTACTGAGAGCCGCTCGTTCTTGCGCCTTGGTACGTCCCCAAATCCCTAATCGTCCCAAGCTGAGCGGCACCGGATGAGGGCCCAATGTCTTTCGGTATTGCACTCCCTGCACATGACAACGAACCTGCGCCGCCAAGGCTTCTCGGGGCGTTGCTGGGACCGCTTTCAGTCCTGGCGTGCCAGAAAAAGATGTGGTCTCCGCAACTGCTGGCGGGCGCCTTATGGCGGGTGGCCACGAACATCCGCAGACATCGCCGGATCCTGCGGGTGCTGCGCTTGCCTGAGTACGCCTGCCTGGCACAGGGCGAAGCGCGGTTTCCTTTCAAATACCTCACCCGGGGTTATCTGAGCTGGAACTTGACCGTCGCCGAGCGCGCCGCCTGTTTCGAACGCCATTACCTCCGCCTGCACGAAATGCTCTCCAGTGCATTTCTGCTGAGCATCCTCAAGAGAGATGAGACCGTGCTCGTGCTCGAGGACGGGGAAAATCGCTATGAAATCACAATAGGTCTCCCCCGCGATCATGATAAAGAGGGAGAACTCTCGCTGAACCTGGTGGCAAACGGCCAGATAATCTACATCCTTTCGTTCACCATTGTGCCGGGCAGTACAGTGCATTCAGCGGCCGAAGACGTGTTCCTGATTTCGCGCCTCCAGGGCGTCAAGGGCTTCCTGAAACAGGTCCAGAGCGCTACCAGAGCCTTGTACGATGTTGCTCCCGCTGCCCTGCTGGTGGCTGCACTGCAAGGCTTGGGGGATGCCATGAACATTGGGGAAATCGCCTGTATTCGCGCCCAGGACCAGCATTCCTATTCTGCTGAGCATGATCGTCCCTTCCGCGCCAACTACGATGACTTCTTTGTGGAATTGGGGGCGCGCAAGAACGAAGCGGAAGTCTACCTGACTCGAATCCCTCTGCCCGAGAAGTCGATGCTGCAGGTCAAACAGGGACACAAACTCCGCACCC
>DAIDLI010000098.1 GCA_027449545.1 Acidobacteriaceae bacterium
CGCCAATCCCGCATTCCTCGTCGAGTCAGAGGGACTCTACAACCAGAACGAACTGGTCACCAACGTGAATGCCCAGGTGAATAGCTCCGTGTCGCTCTTCGGCTCCTATGTCTTCAATCACGCCATGAGCAACACCGATTACTCTCCGCCGCCGCAAAACACCAACTTCAACCCCGCCATCGCCATTCAGGGCCTGGGCGTGGGCACCTTCCCTGCCAATCCCTATAACTTCGCGGGAGAATACGGACCGGCAGCCACAGACATCCGTCACCAGGTCAACTTTGGCGGCATGTTCCAAACGTGGGGCGGCCTGCGCTGGAGCCCGCTCTTCGTCGCTCAATCCGGCGCACCCTTCAACATCACTGTCGGGCAGGACATCTTCGGCACCACACTCTTCAATGGCCGCCCCGGCATCGCCACCGATACCACGAGGCCTGGTCTGGTGCGCAGCCCCTACGGCCTGCTTGATCCCAACCCCATCGCCGGTGAAACCATCCTGCGCCGCAACGCCGGCCGCGGCCCCAGCATCTTCATGCTCAACCTGCGTCTCTCCCGGGTCTTCGGCTTCGGGCCGGCTGCCGCTGGCTCAGTCTCCGCAGGCGGAGGAAGATCCGGGACCGGTCCTTTCGGCAGTAAGTCGCAAAATGTAGTCAAGACCGGTCACCGCTACAGCCTCTCCATCTCGGCCGCGGTGCGCAATCTGCTCAACCACAACAACCCGGGCCCGATCATCGGCAACATCACCTCGCCGCTCTTCGGCCAGGCCAACCAGCCCTACGGCGCCACCAGCCTGGGCGGCACCGGCTTCTCCGAGTCCGCAGACAACCGCCGCTTGGAGTTCCAGACCCGGCTGAGCTTCTGAGCACTGAATCGATCCCTGAGAAATCGCAACTGCCGCTCTCAAAGCAGCGAGACCAAGAACGCTTCCTTTGTTATGCGGAGCCGAGGAATTGGGCTAAGGGAAACTCCCGCGTCTGACAGCGTTGCCACTCTCTGCAAAAGAAAGCTCAAACGGAGAGCGCATTCTTCCTCAATGCTTCTCTCTCCCTTGCGACCAGTTCCGGACAATTGGACGGCTCGTCATTGCTTCCTTTGGCAAGGATGCAAAGGTTATGGAAGAAAGCAATCTCCACGATATTTTGGTCGTAGTACGCGGGCGACTGCTGGGCGGGGTTCTCGGCATGATTGAGGCAGTCCACAAGGCTCTTCAAATAATCCATGCTGGACTGGCCCGGAACTCCGCCCCAAGAAGGCCAATAAGCAGTCTGAAGATCCTCGATTGCGTAGAAACCAGGACTCTTCAATAGCGGAAAGAGGCATTGAAATGTTGCAATCACGTGCTGGTTGAGATGGCTGCCATCGTCAATAATGATGTCGAAGGGACCATACCTCTCCGATATGGAGGCAAGCTTGGCTGTATCGGTCTGATCGCACTGCAAAACCGTGATTCGGCTCTCTGATATCTGCGTCTTATCGTAGAGATCTATCCCCACAATTTGCGCATGCGGAAAGTATCGACTCCACATGCGCAACGAGGCGCCACCCGAATCAAATGCCGAGTACCCTCCGACTCCGATTTCGAGGATTCTAAGATTTCGCTTGCGCCAAGCGGAAAAATATCTCTGATAGTGTTTGGTGTAAAAATGTGTACCCCACTTATCCGTCCCATAGACAGACGCCACCGCGGTCAAATTCGAGCACCTCCCGGCCGTTCTAGCGAGGTCTCGCAGGCGGCGTAGCTTCACGAGACTTTCCGGAGAAACTCCATTCTTCACGCTTTCTTTGAGTGAATTCGGCATGGTGGTACCTGCCCCCCAAGCAACCTGCATGTCCAGGAACTCTTTTGCGGGGCAATTATACCTATGGGCGCATCACCCGTGACAAGCAAATTGGACCGGCACGAGCCGTATCGAGCATATCTCCGAGAGCGACAGGAGCGATGGCAAGACGGCCGCGAGCATTGCCGCAAGGGACAAAAGAAGCTGGACCGCCGCAGGCGGACGCTTTGGAGTTCTTGAGGCGCGGCTGGAATAGATTCGAGGAATTTAGGAATTCGCCTTTAAGCCTGGTGCCCGGAGGGGGAATCGAACCCCCACGACCGGTGAAGGTCTGCGGATTTTAAGTCCGCTGCGTCTGCCAGTTTCGCCATCCGGGCGCGGAACCGCTTTCATCATAAAGCAGTACCCGATCCTTCCGATGGCCGCCGCCCACGCCTTCCCCGCCCCGCGTGTGAGAAACTGGAGATGCAGGATTCTCCGGCGCGGCCTTTCGCGGCCTGCCCACCTCCGCACATGCCATCGAGGAGATTCACCAGCCGTTCGCGGCGCCTCGCCCGCAGCGGAGAAGGCTGCGCGCCGCCGGCACTACGCTCTCGTTTACAGGATTCACGATGATCAGTGTCAGCAATGTGACCATGCGCTACGGCTCGAAGGTGCTCTTCGAGGAGGTCAGCACGACCTTTACCCCCGGCCGCCGCTACGGCCTCACCGGCCCCAACGGCGCCGGCAAATCCACCTTTATGAAGATCCTCACCGGCGAACTGGATCCGCAGAAGGGCACGGTAGTGCGTCCACGCAAGCTGGGCGTGCTGCGCCAGGACGAGTTCGCCTTTGACGCCTAACGCGTCATCGACACCGTCATCATGGGCAACAAGCCCCTCTGGGCCGCGCTCGAGGAACGCGACCGCATCTACGAGAAGACCGAGATGACCGACGAGGATGGCATGCGCCTGGGCGAGCTCGAAGGCGTCATCGGCGACGAGGACGGCTACACCGCGGAGGCCGACGCCGCCGTGCTGCTCGACGGCCTTGACATTAAGGAAGACCTGCACGAGCGCAAGATGGGCGAGCTCCAGGGCGGCCAGAAGGTCCGCGTGCTGCTGGCCCAGGCCCTGTTCGGCCATCCCGAAGCGCTGCTGCTCGACGAGCCCACCAACTATCTCGATCTCGACTCGATCCACTGGCTCCAGGACTTCCTGCTCAAATACGACGGCACGCTGATCGTCATCTCCCACGACCGCCACTTCCTCAACAGCGTCACCACCCACACCGCCGACATCGACTACCAGACGATCATTACCTACACCGGCGGCTACGACGACATGGTGCTGGCCAAGACCCAGATCCGCTCCCGCCTGGAGTCCGAGAACGCGCAGCGCGAGAAGAAGATCGCGCAGTTGAACGAGTTCATCGCCCGCTTTGCCGCCGGCACCCGTTCAAGCCAGGTAACCAGCCGCCGCAAAGAGGTAGAGCGGCTGCAAACCAACGAGCTGGCGCGCTCCAACATCCAGCGCCCTTTCATCAAGTTCGACCAGAACCGCCCCAGCGGCAAGCATGTGCTTGAGATCAACGGCCTGACCAAATTTTATGGCGACCTCAAGGTGCTGGACGCCTTCAGCGCCAACGTGCTGCGCGGCGAAAAGATCTGCCTGATGGGCCGCAACGGCGCCGGCAAAACCACCACCATCAAGAGCCTGCTGGCCAACTATCCCGGCCTGGCGGAGGCGACCTTCACGCTGGATGCCGGCTCCGTGTTCTGGGGACACGAGGCCCAGGTGGGCTACTTCCCGCAGGACGTGGGCTCGACCATCGATGCCGCCAGCGAGCCCAACCTCACGGTTGCCGAGTGGCTGCACCGCTGGAACCCCGCCGCTCATATCGAAGATATCCGCGGCATCCTCGGGCAGATGCTGTTCAGCGGCGAAGAGGGCGGTAAGCCCATCAAGGCGCTCAGCGGCGGCGAGCAAGCCCGGCTGGCATTCTGTAAACTAATCCTGACAAAGCCCAATATCCTCATCTTCGACGAGCCGACGAATCACCTCGACCTCGAATCGATCAACGCGCTGAATATTGCGCTGCAGCGCTATGAGGGCACGGTGCTGCTGGTCACCCACGACCACGACCTCATCGACGAGGTCGCCACGCGGCTGTGGGTCTTCCAGGACGGCCGGATCGAGGACTTCCAGGGTCCCTACGAAGAGTGGAAGGGCAAGCACAATTAGAGCAGTAGACAGTGAACAGTGCCCACTGTTCACTGTTCACTGTTCACTGTTCACTGTTTCCTTGCCCCTGGCGGTCAGGCCGGATACGCCCCGGTAATGTAGCCTTCCAGTTCCTGAATGGCCTGCGCCTGTCCGCTGATCACCCAGCGCACCAGGTCGCTGATGGAGATGACGCCGCAAACTTCCTCCCCTTGCAGCACCGGCAGATGGCGGAAATCGTGCTGAGTCATGATAGCCATACATTCATCAACCGTATGCTGTGGCGTCACATACATCACCGGGCTGGTCATGATCTGGCGAACCCTGGTTTCCTTGGACAGGTGGCCCATCAGTACGCCCTTGCGCGCGTAGTCGCGCTCTGAGACGATGCCCACCAGCCGCCCTTCGTCCAGAACGAGCAGAGCCCCGATATCGTGCTCCGCCATCTTCTCGATTGCTTCATAGACGGTCTGCTCAGGCGTCACCGCCAGGACCCGCTTCGGCTTGCTTTTCAGGACCAACCCTATCGTATCGGTGATGCTCATCGACCCTCCTTGCGCCAGCATTCTTCTTGGGGAACTGCCCTTCCCGGTCCTACCCCGTCCGGGAATCAGAACACTATAGTCCATCTCCAACGCGAAGGGAAAGGCCGTGAAAACAATCCATCGCCGCCCGGGCTGGGTCCTCCCCCATCACAACCCGGCCTGAATTCGCGGCATCCAACCCAGGAATGCTGCTACCTCCTCCGTGTGTCCTGCTGCGTTCGGGGAGAATTTTGCGCAGGGGTGGAGCTTTCAAACATCATGGAACCAACAGGGCCCCAGAACGAGGCAGTGGGCAACGCGCTGCACTCCGAAGAATCCCAGGCGCGATCGGAACTTGCCCAGGCGCTGCTGGATTGCTCGGATTGCATCGCCCTCCTGCTCACGCCCGAGGGCCTGGTCATCGAGAGCAACCGGGCTGCGGTGCGCGCCGCCGGTGTTGTGCCCACAGGCCGCACCCTCTGGGAGGCCCTCCCTTGCACGCCTGAATCCGCAGCCAGCTTGCGCCAGGCAGTAGCGCAGGCGGCAGGCGGAGAACGCATCTCAATCGAGGTTTCGCTCCTCCGGAACGGGGGCGCCGAGACCCGCCCGGTCACCCTCAGCCTGCGCAAGGCGATAGGTGAAGGCCCGGAGGCGCTTCTGCTCGTGGAAGGCCGCGATGTCACCGAGGAAAGGGCGAAGAGCGTTGACGCCGAACGGCGCCTGCTGGCCGTGGAGCGCGAAAACACACAGACGCAAAAGATTCTTGCCGAAGCACCGGCAGCCCTAGGCATTCTGACCGGCCCCGAGCATCGCTGGACCTTTGCCAACCAGGCCCTCGTTCGGCTCTCGGGCCGCAGCAACTCCGCAGATTTCGTTGGCAAGACCCTGCTCGAAAGCTTTCCGGAAACCGAAGATCAGGGCTTCCGCCGGCTCCTGGACCAGGTCTATCGCAGCGGCGAGTCCCACACGGGGCACGAGATGCGCGCTCTGCTCAAGCGGGCCGATGAGGACCAACCTCAGGAGGTCTTCCTCGACTTCACTTACCAGCCCATCCTCAACAGCGAGGGTGCGGTGGAGGAGATCTTCGTTTACGTCGTCGAGGTCACCGATAAAGTTCTGGCCAGACAGGAGCTCGAGGAACACGCCGAGCGCCTCCGCCTGGCCCAGGATGCCGC
>DAIDLI010000099.1 GCA_027449545.1 Acidobacteriaceae bacterium
CCCGTGAGAGGTAGAAGTCCAGCACCTGGCCCGACTGATAGGACGAGCAGGCCGGCCAGCTCGAATCCGTGTTCAGGTGAGTCTGCACATCGTGCACGTCCACCAGCGTAATGTCGCTGGCGCTGCACTCCACCACCCGCTGCGCCTTCAGCGAGAACGAGATGCCGGGCATGGGAGCGGGGCCGGCGAGATTGGCAATCTTCGTCAGCAGAAGGATGAACGCAAAAACCGCCGCAATGGTCACGATGCGCTTCATAGGACAAGTGGGGACGGATTCAGGTTAAGCGGGCACACGCGGATTGGCAAGAAGCAGATTCCGCATGGAGCTGACGCAGAAGTGGGGACCCGGTGGTCCCCGCCTTGGCCGGTCGGGAGGACCGGCGTCAGGCTCTGCTTTCAGCCCTAGTTCTGGTCGTCGCGGCGGTGGAGCGTCGGCTGGTCCGTCCCGTTGCCGCTGCCGTTGGTGTTGCCCTGCGAACTGTCGTTGGGATTGGTGCTGGCGCGGCGCAGCGAAGGCCGGTTCTTGTTCCGCGTATCCATCAGGCGGCGCTTGTTTTCGATGCGCGCCAGGCGGGCCTTCACATCATCGAACTCCGAGGTCGTCACCAGGTACTCCGATTTGGCCGGCAGGATGCGCGCAATCTCTTCCTGGGTGTGCAGGATGCGGTCCGGGGTCTGGGGATGGTCGGAGAAGGCACGCGCCACCAAGCCGGGCTTGCGCTTCTCCAGAGCCTGGATCTTTTCGAAGAAGTCGATGAAGGCCTGCGGATCGTATCCGGCGCGGTACATGTACTGCACGCCCAGGTAGTCGGCCTGCGCCTCGAAATCGCGCGAGAACTGGAGGAAGGCAATCGGAATGGCGAGCTGCGACGCCTCGTAGATGCCGTAACCGGTCCAGCTATAGCCGGTCATCATGATCAGCGGGATGGTGCCGATCTGCGCGTAGTTCATGCGCGTCATCTCGCGGGCGGCATGGTGCGCGCAGACGTGAGCCGTCTCATGCGCCATCACGCCGGCCAGTTCGGCTTCCTCGTCGGCAGCCAGGATCAGGCCGGAGTTGACGTAGAAGAAGCCGCCCGGCAGCGCAAAGGCGTTGATCTCGTCAGAGTCGAGAACCTTGATCGTGAACGGCACCTTGCAGTCGGAGTTCTTCACGATGTTCTGGCCGATGCGGTTCACGTACTCATCCACGACCGGATCGGTGATGAAGCGGGCGCTCTTCTCGATCTCATCGGCATACTGCTTGCCCATCTTGATCTCGCTCTCGGTCGAGTACCAGTTGCCGAGGCCCCGGCCGCCGATGTTGCGGTTCCCTACCGCATTCACATCCTCGATGGTGCCGGGCTTGATCTTGATCATCTGGCTGCCCACCCCGACCACCTTGTCGGGATCGACCTGCACGTTCTGCTCGTCGTTCTTGTCCTTCTTCTTGTTCTTGTTGTTGTGCTTATCGTTCTTGGCCTCATCCTTGGGCTTGGCATTGGGCGGCGGAGGCGCCTGATCGCTGCCCACCGGTGTGGTTCCCGGGGCCGGCTGGGCCGAGGGGCTGGTACTGGGCTGCTGGCTGGCTGGCGCGGATTTCGACTTGGCCGGAGGCGCGGCCTGGTCGCTGCCCACCGGCGCAGTGCCGGGTGCGGCCTGAGCCGAAGGGCTCGCCGGCGCGGATTGGGTGCTGCTCGCTGCCGGCGTCGATTGCGCGGCGGGCGTGGCGGAGGTGGATTTGGAAGCGTCGCTGGACTGCGCCCATGCGCCTGTGGCCAGCGCCATGACCAGCACTGAGCTGGCCAGCATGGTCGTATGTTGTCTCAAATGGAAGGTTTTCATCACCCCTCCTCCAGCGCGAAGATTCGCTTGGGTCGCTTCGATCCGCCACTTCGCTCAACGATTAGACGCGCGCAGGCAACCGAACGGCACATAAAGAAAGAATAATTTGGCGCCCGCAAGCGACAGGAAGTCAACCCGGGACGCTTCCCGCCGACCAACCCAGATCGGAGTTGGAGCTTGCCGCCGAGTGAATTAGAGTGGAGGACACGAAAGGCTGGAACCCCAGTGCGGCGACAGGTTTGGCTCACCCTAGCGGCGATCATCGGTATGGCCCCGGGACTGCTCTGCCCAGGCATGGGATCGGCCCAGCAGCCGTCGAGTCCCCGTTCCCAGCGAGGCAGCGGAGTTGCTGCCCACACCCGCGCGCAGACGGCCAAGCCCGCTCCGGCCAAAGCGACACTCGCTTCCGGACCGGTCATCGATGCTACCGGGCTGGGACACTCCATTCTCCTCGACGCCGGCTGGCGTGTAGGCATCACCTCCGATCCGGCTGCCGCCCAGCCGGACTTTGACGATTCGCAATGGGCCATTCGCGAGGCCAAAGAAGCGATTTCTGAAGTGCCGGAGCCGAGCACCGGCCGGCAAGGATCAAGCAGCTCGGCATCCGCCCCACCCGCCGGCGAACCCCGCCGCGGCCCGCACCGGCGCTATGCCTGGTTTCGCCTGCATCTGAAGCTGGCGCCCAATCACGGTCCTATTGCCCTGCTGGTCGACATGCCGGTCACCCAGAGCAGCACCATCGAGGTCAGCACCAGCGGACCTGGGGTGACGGTCTTTGCCAACGGGCAGCAAGTGCGGCCCGAAGGACCCAACGGCGCTGATCCGCAGCGCTATCAGACCATCTCGCGGATGTACGACCTGAAAGTTCCGCCGGACCAGACCTCGCTGGTGCTGGTGGTGCGCACGCTGTACATCCCTTTCGGCTTTAACGCCTACACCAACTTCTTTGCCACACGCACACTGCGCCTGGGCGAGCCGCGCGATCTGGACAGCCGCCTGCTGGTGTGGCGCAACCGCATGCTCTTCGAGCGGCTGCCGCAACTGGTTTACTCCCTGGTGCTGGTGGTGCTGGCGCTGTTTTTGTTCGCGCTCTACATGGTGCAGCGCGGACACAACGAATACCTGTGGCTGGCCCTGCACGAGCTGGTGCAGGCCCCCATCGCCTACATCGAGCTGGCCGGCAGCTCCGGACGCATCGACTCGCTCTGGTACGGAGCCATCATCCTCCAGTTGCTGCTCATCTCCGCCTACCTGTTCTTCGAGTTCCTGGTCTCGTTCCTGGCGCTGCGTCCGCGCTGGTACATCCGCGGCCTGCGCTATCTCGCCCCCGTGCTGGCCACCGCCGCGCCCTCGCTGCTCCTGGTCGGCCACCTTCGCTCCGCAGGCTTCGTCCTGGTTGTGGTCTTCCTCGGCTGCCTGGTGTGGATCTCGGGCTGGCTGATCTTCATCTTCACCACGCTCATCGCGGCCACCGTGAAGCGCAACTTCGAGGCCGGCCTGCTGCTGGTTCCGCTGGTGCTGAGCCTGGTCGGAGTCATCGAGCCGGTGGTGACGGCCAGCATGACCGACGCGCTGGGCCGCCCCTATCACTCCCCGCTTACCGTCATGGCGGGGCCCATCCCCATTCACTTCGCCTCTATCGCCGATCTCACCGGCGTGCTGGCCATCGTCATCATCATCTTCGGGCGCTTCGTGCGCATCCAGCGCGAGCAGCAGCGGGTCAACAGCGAGCTGTCGGCGGCGCGCAGCCTTCAGGAGCTGATGATCCCGCAGGAGAGGGTGGCCACTCCCGGCTTCGAAGTGGAGTCGGTCTACTGCCCGGCCAACGAGGTGGGAGGCGACTTCTACCACGTGCAGCCCATGGAGGACGGCGGCGTGCTGGTGGTAATTGGCGACGTGGCCGGCAAGGGCCTCAAGGCGGCGATGAGCGTCTCCATGATCATGGGCGCGCTGCGGCGAACCCATGAGCACAGCCCGGCACGCATCCTGGAGTCGATGAATCGCGTGCTGACCGGCAACGACAGCTTTACCACTTGCCTGGCCGCGTGGTTTGGAGCCGATGGCTCGCTGGTGCTGGCCAGCGCCGGACATCTGCCCCCTTACCTGAACAGTCAGGAGGTCGCTGTGGCCGGAGGACTGCCGCTCGGCGTGCTCGCCGACGCCAGCTACGAGGAGATCCGCCTCTATCTGCACCCCGGCGACCGCATCCTGCTGCTCTCCGATGGCGTTGTCGAAGCACGCCGTCCCACCGGCGAGCTCTTCGGCTTCGACCGCGTCCACAACCTGAGCAATCAGACCGCATTCACCATCGCCGACACCGCGCGCACCTTCGGCCAGCAGGACGACATCACCGTACTCACGGTGCGAAGGCTGGCACGGCGTCCCGCCGAAGCGCTGAGCGGCGCCGGCGCGTCCCTGGAACAGGCGCGCGCATGATGTCGGAACTGGGAAAGGCGCTGCTGGGTATTGGCCTGGCCATCGCGCTGACCGGCGCACTGCTGCTGATCGCGGGACGCATCGGGCTGCCGCTGGGCAGGCTGCCGGGGGATTTTTCCTACCGCGGCAAGCACGTCTCGTTCTTTTTCCCTCTCGGAACTTCGATCCTGATCAGCGTCGTCCTGTCACTGCTGCTGTATCTGATCTCGCGCATCCACCGCTGAACCGCCGGCGCAACAATCCCTGCAAGCCGCATTCAGGAGAAGATTTCGCACCCCGCCGCCAGTAGCGCGCGGGCCAGTGTAGCCAAGTCGCGTTCGATGTGCACCTGCTCCACGGGCGTCAAGGTGACGCGTGGCATCAGGCGTCGCACGCGATCGTGCAGCTCGCGTGCCCGATCCAGATACCGCGACTGGCCTTCGGGCGTCTGCTCCCCGCTGGCAAGATCGAGGAACGTAGAGCCCAGTTGCAACTGCGTCAGCAGAAATCCCACGCCGACGCGATTGGACTCGTGTAGAAGGGCGGAAGTGGGAAGAAGCATACGCCGCAAATCCTCGAAATTGAGCCTCGGTTCTCTCATTGTCTCGCTTCGACGAATGTGCGGATACTGGGGTTCTTCCCGGGAAATCTGCACCGCTTTCAGTGACGCCACGCAAAACCGCGCAGGATCGGCGATGTGCGCGCATGACCGGTATATGCTGAGAGCGGTTATCGTGATCGGAAGCCATCATGCCTGACGAAACACATCAAGACACTCCCCCGGCAGATCAGAACGCTGAGCCGGCACCGAACGGTAAGCGGCGGGCAGCAAAACAGCAGAAGCAATCTGCGCAAAAGGCCGCGTCGTCTCCGCGCGAGTCGGAAACAGAGAGCGCTGTGACCGCGGCAGAGGACGGGCAGCCCGACGGCGAAGCCGATGAGGACAGCAGCCGTTCCGCCGACGCTGAGAGCCCGGCCCTCGCGCTGTCGGTGGAGTCGGCCGCGGAGCAGCAGCAGTCCCCTGCCCTGCTCTACCCGGTGGTTGGCTTTGGCTCCTCCGCGGGCGGTTTGCAGGCGCTCCAGGAGATTCTTCAGGACCTGGACCCCAACACCGGCATGGCCTTCGTGTTGGTAACCCACCTTGCGCCCGATCAGAAGAGCTATCTCAGCGAGATTCTCGAACGCTACACCCAGATGCCGGTTCACGCCATCGAGGATGGGCAGCGGCCGCTGCCCAACCACGTCTACGTGCTGCAACCCGGGCAGCAGGTGACCTTGCGTGAAGGAACGCTGCACGTGGAGCCGCGCCCGGCGGAGGAGCGCATTCCCAAGCCCATCGATCGCTTCTTCTACTCGCTGGCCGCGGACCAGAAGAATCACGCCATTGGCGTCGTCCTCTCCGGGGCGGATGCCGATGGATCGCTGGGGTTGAAGACCATCAAGGGCGAGGGCGGCATCGCCCTGGTGCAGAGCCCGGAGTCGGCAATTCAGTCGAGCATGCCGATCAGTTCCATCGCCAGCGACCACGTCGATCTGGTGATTCCGCCGGCCGCCATCGCCGTCGAGTTGGGCCGGCTGGCCCAGCAGTTTCTGCGCCCCGAGGTGCGCTCCCTGGAACAGGGCGCGATCTCGCCCGAAGATGAACAGAGCTACCAGAAGATCCTCCAACTGGTGCGCACCCTCTCCGGACTCGATCTGCGCCAGTACAAACCGGAGACGGTCCGCCGCCGCATCGCCCGCCGCATGCTCCTGCTGCGCATGGACCAGCTCGCGCAGTACGTGCGTTTTCTCCAGATTCGCCCCGAGGAACTGCGCACCTTGCAGGACGACGTTCTGATCAACGTGACGCGGTTCTTCCGCGATCCTCCCTTCTGGGACTCGCTGCGCCAGAACGTGCTTCCCGCCCTGCTTCAGGACCGGCAGCCGGACAAGCCCATCCGCATCTGGTGCGCTGGCTGCTCCACCGGAGAAGAAGCCTTCTCCCTGGCCATTCTGGTTCTGGAATATCTCTCCCAGAACGGGCTGGATGCGCCCTTGCAGGTCTTTGGCACCGACGCCAGTGAAAGCTCCATCGAAATCGCGCGCACCGCGGTGTATCCGGAGACGCTGGCAGGCGAGATCTCGCCCGAGCGCCTGCGGCGCTACTTCGTGAAAGTGGATCGCGGCTACCAGGTATCGAAGCGGGTGCGCGACGCCTGCATCTTCGCGCACCAGAACCTGTGCAGCGATCCGCCTTTCTCGCACATCGACATCCTGAGCTGCCGCAATGTGATGATCTACTTCAACCCCGCGCTCCAGAGACAGGTGATTCTCACCTTCCATTACGCGCTGGAACCGGGCGGCTACATGCTGCTGGGCATGTCCGAGGGCCTGCGTGATTATGGCGAGATCTTCGCGACGGTCGATCGCAAGCACAAGATCTACACCAAGACCGGTGCCCCCCTGCCCTTCAGCTACGAGCCGCCGCGCACCTACGCAGTGCCCCACGCCGGCGGCATGATCCGCCCGCCCGCGCTGGACATGGAGACCAGCACATGGCCGGAGATGGAGTTGCAGCGCGCCGCCGACCGCATCGTGCTGGCCCGCTTCGGGCCGCCGGGGCTCATTGTGGACGATCGCCTGAACGTGCTGCAATCGCGCGGGCAAACCTCGCAGTTCATGGAGATCGCGCCCGGCTCGGTAACCTGGAACCTGCTCCGCGTGCTCAAAGACGGACTGGCCCGGGAGGTCAGCGAGTTAGCGCAGCGCGCCATCCGCGAGAACATTCCCGTCAGCACCGTCTCCTCGCTCATCGACGAGCAGAACGCCGAGCAGCAGATCCAGATCGACGTGCTGCCCATCACCAGTCCCGGCGCCCGGCCGCGCTGCTTCCTGATTCTGTTCCAGTACCTCCAGAAGGAGACCGGCCGTCCCGCGGAGGTCGCTCCGCCCATTCAGCTATCGGTGGACGAAAAGGACCGCCTGATCGCGCAACTGCGGCAGGACCTCAGCTCCACGCGCTTTCATCTGCAATCGCTGGTGGAGGAGCGCGACGCCCGCAACCAGGAACTGGTCTCCGCCAACGAAGAGATCCAGTCTGCCAACGAGGAGTTGCAGAGCACCAACGAGGAGCTGGAGACCACCAAGGAAGAGCTGCAGAGCGCAAACGAGGAGTTGCAGACCGTCAACGACGAGCTGCAACAGCGCAACAACGTGCTCACTCAGACCGGCAACGACCTGAGCAACCTGCTCAACAGCGTGAACATTCCGCTGCTGATGCTGGACAACGATCTGCACATCCGCCAGTTCACGCCGCCCATGCAGCGGCTGCTGAGCGTGCGCCCCAGCGACATCGGCCGCGCGATCAGCGAGATTCGCCTCCAGCTCAGCATCGAAAACATCGAGCCGCTGCTCACCGAGGTGCTGGAGTCGCTGAGCACGCGCGAGCTGGAGGTGCAGGACCGCGAGGGCCGCTGGCACCTGCTGCGCGTGCGCCCCTATCGCACCGCGGAGAACAAAATCGAAGGTCTGGTGGTGGTGCTGGTGGACATCGACCAGCTTCGCCGCAGCCAGCAGAGCCTGATGGATGCCCGCGACTTCGCCAGCTCGGTGCTGGAGAGCGTGCCGGTGCCGATCGTGGTGCTTCAGGAAGACTGCACGATCCGCTCCGTGAATACCGCCTTCCGCCAGCTCGTCCAGATGCCGGCCAAGGAACTGGAAGGCATTTCCCTGCCCGACCTGGCGCGCCTGCTGTGGGGCATCGAGGGGCTCAGCGAAAAACTGCAATCGCTGTTGGCCTCGCCGCTCGGAGCCTCGCTCGATCTGGAGCACGAGTCCACCACCCAGCTCCGCAAATCGCTGCTCCTCAAGGCCCAGATTCTGGCCACCGACGGCAGCCGCGTGCTGCTGATGATGGTGGAAGATATCACCCTGCGCCGCGAAGCCCAGCGCGTGATCGAGCGCCACACCCAGGCCCTGGAGAGCGAGATCGCCACCGCCGCGCGCAAGCTGAACCGCACCCAGGACGAGCTGCGCGGCCTGGCCGGACACCTGATGGAAGTGCAGGAACAGGAACGCCAGTGGATCGCCCGCGAACTGCACGACGACGTGTGCCAGCGCCTCAGCCTGCTGGCTATGCTCATTCACGCCATCGACTGCGCCAGCGGTTCGCCGGATAACGTGGACCGTGTCCGCCAGGCGCAGGCGCAGATTGAGACGCTCAACACCGACGTGCGCCAGATTTCGCACCGGCTCCATCCCGCAATTCTCAGCGACCTGGGGCTCTCGGCGGCCCTCCAGGCGCTGGTGAACGAATTTGGCGAGCGCGAGAGCATGCCCGCCACCTACCTGAGCCAGAACTTGCCGGACCAGTGGCCTCCGGAGGCCGCCACCGCCCTCTATCGCATCGCCCAGGAGGCGCTGCGCAACGTCGCTAAACACGCCGGCAAAACCCACGTGAAGGTGATTTTGTCGGGAATTCCCGACGGGTTGCAGCTCAAAGTCATGGATTTTGGCATCGGATTCGATCAGGAGGCTGACATCTCACCCTCCGGATTGGGTATGATTTCCATGCAAGAGCGGGCTCGCCTCGCGGGAGGACACCTGGAGGTTCAATCCGCGCTCGGGCAGGGCACAACCGTAACCGTCAACATTCCCCTTGACCATCCCCATGACCAAACGCATTCTGCTGGCCGATGATCACGTTCTGATGTTGGAAGGGCTCGCGCGCATGCTGTCGAGCGAGTTCGAGATTGTGGGCGCGGTGAAAAACGGCCGCGCGCTGCTGGAGGAGGCCGAGCGCCTGCACCCGGATGTCGTGGTTCTGGATGTAGGCATGCCCGAGCTGAACGGCATCGAAGCTGCCCGCCGCCTCAACAAGGCGCAACCCGCCATCAAGATCGTCTTCGTGACCCAACAGCTCGACCCGGCTTATCTGCATGCGGCCTTCAGCGCCGGCGCAAAGGCCTATGTGGCCAAGCAGTCGGCTGGCAAGGAGTTGATCCAGGCCATCCACCTGGCGCTGCACAACCACTACTACGTCACCCCGCTGGCCGGAGAAGAGGCCGCGCAGATGGCGCAGTTCGATCCCCGCCGCAATCCCGCGGGCATGTTCGGCGCGCGCCTCACACCCCGCCAGCGCGAGGTGTTGCAGCTCGTAGCCGAAGGCAAAACCACCAAGCAGATATCCGCGCTCTTGAACATCTCCCCCAAAACCGTGGAGTTCCATCGCAACAGCCTGATGGAAGAGCTGGGCGTGCGCACCACCGCGGAGCTCACGCGCTACGCTGTTTCCCGCGGTATCGTTGTCTAGCGCCCGTTTGAAAAGGCAACGCTGCCAACAGCCGCCATCCGGGAAAGGCCGCGCTCAGGAAATTTCCACAACCAGCATCGGATTGTGGCCCAGCTAGGAGTTCCCCTAGTTCCTTTCGTGGAATGGACTGTCTACTTTGGAGGCAGAAGAAGATGCAAGTTACCTTTTGAAATTTTTCCCCGATTTGCAGAAGGTTGGAACTGCCATGAAAATCGATCAGCATGCCGCGGAGTCCGTGCGCTCCGACGCAGAAGCCGCTGTGCACGATGTCTTGGCAAGGGGAATTGTCCCACCCGATGCTACCGTTTCCGCAGGAACCGCCCTCTCATCGACGCCAGGCGAAAAGCCGGCGGCGCGGCAGACCACCCAGGACTGTTCGCAAGCCAGAACAGGCAGAACCTTAACCCCATCGGCAAATGCACGCTCGATCAAGACTGGCGGACCCGCCGCCGATGCCTTGCGTAGTTTTCTGCAAGGTCGCAATAAGGTTGTTGTGGATAGGCCGGCTGCCCTCCCGAATGTCGTTGAGATCTTTCGCAAGGCGTCGCCACCGCGCTTTATCGAGGCTGGCTCGGGAATTCCCATGGCCAAAGTCCCGTTCCTGGGCCACAGCCATCCGCCCGACCATGAGAAACAGGTGCAAATCCATATTGATGCCGGGCTCGCCTCTTACCATCCAATCCGTTTCGCCGATCATGAAGCCCAACAGTCCGCAAGGAAAGCTGCAATGAGACGTCGGAAGGGTGTGCGCATTCTGTCGATCTGCGATGACGAGGGGATCCGCTTCTCACGCGAACTTGTGCTCATGCAGGAGGGCTACGAGGTCGAGTCCGTTTCCAGCCGCGCCTTTCTGAACGCCGACTGGGTGCGCTCCTTCCACATTGCCGTCCTGTGCCACACCCTGAGCGCGGAGTGCGCCGCCAGTCTGGCCGAGACCCTGCGGCGCTCGAACCCGGAGATCCGGGTGCTGCGCGTCCACTCCATCCGCTCCCGCTGCGACCACTACTACGATGTGGATTGCGAGGTCCTGCCCGGCCCCAGCGAATTGTTGCGTGCCATCGAATCGCTGTGCAACTACCCCGCGCCCCCACACCAGCAAAGCGGGCGCAGGCCGGCGTGAGGCGCAAGTTGCCGCACGCTGCCGGCGCCTGCAATATCCAGGATCTCGGGGCTCGGCCCTGAGGCCCCGAAAGCCGCACTCAACCGGTCAGGCGGGT
>DAIDLI010000100.1 GCA_027449545.1 Acidobacteriaceae bacterium
CCGCTGGGCATGCAGTCGGTGTGGGACTCGGACCAGCACCCGCTGACCAGGGCGGACGCCGCGGGGTATCACCGCTACGCGCTTGGGCCGCTGCGGCCGGCGCTGCCCGAGGGGCCGGGCTGGATGTCCGCCGCTGCCGAATTGGCCATGACCGCGCACGACCTCGCCATCTGGGATGAGAGCCTGCTCTCCCAGTCGCTTCTCTCGCCTGCGAGCTACAAGGAAATGTTTACCGAGGTGAAGCTCAAGGACGGCAAGGGGAGCGGCTACGGGCTGGGCGTCTTCATCGGCAACCGCGACGGTCACCACGTCATCAGCCACACCGGCGAGGTCTCGGGCTTTGTGGCCGACAACGAGCTGCTGACCGATGACGGCGTGGCGATTGTGGTGCTCACCAACCAGATGGCTGCCGGGGCCGCCAGCCAGATCGCCCGGATCGCGCTGCCGGTGATCGCCGGCGATCCGCTTGCGCCGCCCGAGCAGCAGGCACTGGACATCTACCATGGACTGCAACAAGGCAAGATCGACCGCTCGCTGCTGGCGCCGAACCTCGACGGCTACTTCACGGCCCAGGCCCTGGCGGACTTCAAAAACAGTCTCGGCCCGCTCGGCGAGCCGCTCACGCTACGCCTGACCGGCCAGAACCTGCGCGGCGGCATGGTCTTCCGGTCCTTCCTGATTACCTATCCCGGGCAGCGCCTGCGCCTGACGACCTATACCTATCCGGATGGAAAGCTGGAGCAGTATCTGATTGCACCGGCGGGGTAAAGCGCAAGAATCGGTGGGAACTCTTCAGGCCGGGGTTAGGCCAGGGCGCCAGGTGAGGGTCGGGAGACCCTCACGACAGCCGGTCAGGAGACCGGCGCTACTGGTTTATGGATGGGTTACGATTCACGGCGCTCCGGGCGACGGGGATCGGTGGGGTAGCGTTCCAGCCGGTCATCCCGGTCGCGCTGCTCCTCCCACTGCCGCCGCTGCTCCTGTTCCTGCCGCTCTTCGCGCCCGTCGCTCATGCCCTGCTCCTGCCATCAGTTTAGCGCCCCCTTCGCCACGATTCACGGGCCAGGAAGCACGAACCACACCACCTCCGGTAGACTTGAACTGGACCTTATGTTTGAGAATCTTTCCGATAGACTTCAGCGCGTCTTCAAAAACCTTCGCGGCCAGGGAACCCTCACCGAAGAAAACATCAGCGAGGCCCTGCGGGAGATCCGCGTGGCCATGCTCGAGGCCGACGTCAACCTCAATGTCGTCCGCGACCTGATTGAGCACATCCGCGAGAAGGCCGTCGGCACCGAGGTGATGACCGCGCTCTCGCCCTCCGAGCAGGTGATCAAGGTGGTGCGTGACGAACTGATTGCGCTCCTGGGCAAAGACACGGCCCGCTTCAACTTCGCGTCCAAGCCGCCCACGGTGATCCTGATGGCCGGCCTGCAAGGCTCCGGCAAGACCACCACCAGCGGCAAGCTGGCCGCCTGGCTCAAGAAGGGCGGGCACCGGCCCATGCTCGTGTCGGTGGACGTCTACCGTCCGGCCGCGCGTGAGCAGTTGAAGGTCGTGGCCAAGCAGGTGGAGGCCAAACTGTACGAGGGCGACACCAAGGGCGAGGCCGCCGGCACCGCGCTGGTGGAACGGCTGGCCAAGGAGGCGCGCCGCGAGGCCGTGATCTGGGGCTGCGACACGCTGATCGTGGATACCGCCGGCCGCCTGCATCTGGACCAGGACCTGATGGCCGAGATGGAGAGCCTGAAGAAGCTGCTCTCGCCGCAGGAGATCCTGTTCGTGGCCGACGCCATGACCGGCCAGGACGCCGTGAACTCCGCGCAGGAGTTTCATACCCGTCTGGGACTGACGGGCGCGGTCCTGACCAAGATGGACGGCGATTCCCGCGGCGGCGCGGCGCTCTCCATCCGCCACGTGACCGGTCAGCCGATCAAGTTCATCGGCACCGGCGAAAAGCCGGACGCCTTCGAGCCGTTCCATCCCGACCGCATCGTGGGCCGGATTCTGGGCATGGGCGACATGCTCTCGCTCATTGAGCGGGCCGAAGAGAAGCTGGACCGCAAGAAGAGCGAGGAGTTCGCCAAGAAGGCGCTACTGGGCGACGGCTTCACGCTGGAGGACTTCCGCGACCAGCTCAAGCAGATCAAGAAGCTCGGCTCGATGGAGTCGATTCTCAAGATGCTGCCCTCGGTGGGTCCGTTCGCGGGCATGCAGCAGGCGGCCAGCCAGGTGGACGAGAAGCAGTTCGCGCGCGTGGAGGCGATCATCAACTCGATGACCCCCAAGGAGCGCCGCAACCACGAGATGATCTCGGGCTCGCGGAGGAAGCGCATCGCCGCCGGCAGCGGCACCAGCGTGCAGGACGTCAACCAGCTTCTGCGCCAGTACGCGCAGATGGCCAAGATGTTCAAGAGCATGGGCAAGGGCGGACTGGCCAAGAGCATGCTGCGCGGCGGGCTGAACTCGCTCAACCCCAAGCAGCGGTTCGGGCGGTAGAGGATCACTGCAATCTTGCTCGAATTTTCGTATGATGCACTTTTCCACGGCAGAGAGATGACCGCCCTTCAGGACCAGCTCGACGAGATCACCGCCCGGACCCGCACGCTGGTCCAGCCGGAGCGGATGGCGCTGAGCGAACGCGCGATTACGGAGCTGTTCGACTCCGGAGCCGAAGACAAGGTATTGCCTGTGGGCGCCGCGGCGCCGGAGTTTGAGCTAAATGATGCCTCCGGGCGGCTGGTGAGCTCCGCCGACCTGCTGGCGCTGGGGCCGCTGGTGGTCAAGTTCTTCCGCGGCCGCTGGGATCCTTACTGCTCCACAGAGCTGGAGGCCTGGCGCGATGAGCATGCGCGGTTGCGCGAGGCCGGTGCACTGCTGGTGGCGATCAGCCCGCAGAGCAGCCGGCAAAGCGACTTCATGGTGGGCCAGCACGGGCTTCCCTTCCCGGTACTCAGCGATCCGCGCTGCGCGGTGGCCGAGGAGTATGGGCTGGCCTACAGCGTTCCCGAGTTTCAGCGCGACTACTACCGTTCGATCCTGCTGAATATCCCTTTCATCAATGGCGAGGACTCGTGGCGGCTGCCGCTGCCCGGCACGTTCGTGGTCGACCGCGACCGCAGGATCCTCTACGCGCAGGCTTATGCCGATCATCGCGTTCGGCCGGAGCCGGAAGAAGCGCTGGCCGCAGCGATGGCCGCCTGCCGCCGCTAGTATCCCCCCACCCGGTTTTTGCTCAAGTTCGCGACAACAAAGGGATTAGATGAGGGGTATCGGCTATGTTCGCCGGGCTCAGCAGCTTACAACGATCATCTTTCGATTCAATGACTTAGCCGGCTGCGACCGAGCGCGTTCGAAGGCTTCCTGGCGGCGCGCCCGGCGGCGGCAAATCCCGCCGCGACCATGATGCGCCATCCAGGGGAAATACCTCGCAACCCAGGAAGGCGTTTTTTCGGACGAGCAGGGTCCGGCGGCTGCCATTGCGATTCTCCTTCGCCGCCAGCAAGAGAGAGAAATCGCGAAAACCTCCCGCCCCTGCCCGCAAACGGAACGCGCGGCGCTGGTCCGCGGCTCCCGGCGTAAGTAGAAGCCCTGCAAATCTGCAAGGTTGCCTCAGTGCATCCCCGGCGGCGCCATCAGGTGTTCGGGCGGTTTCTCGAAGAGCCAGCTTAAGATGGCGCAGATGACGGCCAGCACCGCAGTCCAGCGAAACACATCGATGTAGGCAAGCTGCATCGCCTGTTGAATGACCTGACCGTAGATCACGCCAAAGGCGCCCGGGCGGGCGACAGCCGGCCCGAGCTGCTTGCCCAGGTAGGCCGCCATGATGGCCGATTTCTGCTGCAGCGCGGGGGAGGTCGGGCTGAGGTGCTGGACGAGGTCCACCTGATGCAGATCGGCGCGGCGGATCAGCGCGGTCGATGCCATGGCAATGCCGGCCGAGCCGCCGATATTGCGCAGCATATTAAAGATGCCGGTGGCGTTGCCCATCTCCTCTCTGGGGATGGTGAGCGTGGTCAGAGTCGACAGCGGCACGAACACGAAGCTCAGCGTGAATCCCATCAAGGTGATGGGGATCAGCAGCGTGTAGGGTCCGATGTCGAGGTTCACCGAACCGAAGATATAGGAACAGGCGGCGAAGCCGAGGAAGCCGAAGGTGAGCAGCTTGCGATTGTCGATGCGGGAACCCAGGAAGCCTACCACCGGGGAACCAACAAACGATCCGATGCCGCGCGGGCCCACCACCAGGCCGGCGGCAAAAGCGGTATAGCCCAGGATCTCCTGATAGTACAGGGGCAGGAAGGTGATGGTGGCATAGATGCACATGCCCAGCAGCGCGATCATCAGGCAGCCGGTGCGGAAGTTTCGGTCCTTGAGCGCGTGCAGATCGACCAGGCCGTCGCGATTCATCCAAGAGCGCCAGATCCAGAGCAGGAGGGTCACGATGAGCGCGGCCACCGCCCAGCGCACCCAGACCGCGCCGAACCAATCGTCCTCCTGCCCCTTGTCGAGCACAACCTGCATGCAGCCGGTCCACACACACAGCAGTCCAAAGCCGATATTGTCAAAGGGCTTGGCCTTGGCGTGCCGAATGTACGGGGGGTCGTGCACAAAGCGGGAGATCATAATCACCGCCAAGACGCCGACCGGGATATTGATGTAGAAGGAGTAGCGCCAACTGAAGGAGTCGGTCAGCCAGCCGCCCAGGGTGGGTCCGAGCACCGGCGCCACGACGATGCCCAGCGCGTAGGCGGCCATGGCCTTGGATCGGTCGCGAGGCTCGAAGCTCTCCAGCAGGATGGACTGCGAGATTGGCTGCAACGCTCCCCCGCCGGCGCCCTGCACCACGCGCGCCAGCAGAATGATGCTCAGCGAGGGCGCGGCGCCACAGAAAAACGAGGCAATGGTAAAGATGATGACGCAGGTCAGCAGGAAGCGCTTGCGCCCGAAGCGCAGACCGAACCAGTTCGATGCCGGCAGAATGACGGCATTGGCCACCAGGTAGCTGGTGAGCACCCAGGTGGCCTCCGAGTTCGAGGAGGAGAGCGATCCGGCGATATAGGGCAGCGCCACCGAAACAATGGCGGTGTCGAGCACCTCCATGAAGGTGGGCAGCATCACCGCGCAGGTCACCAGCCACGGGTTCACGCCCTGGGTCAGCGGATAGCGGGCATGAGGGTCCTGGTGCGTCATCGGCGGCGAACATTTTGAGCGTAAATGATGGGCCCGGCTGCGCGCTGTGACGGCGGTGATGGGAGCGCGGACGGCTCCATTCAGCGCCGCAGCTTGACATAGGGGGCCGCCGCCTTGATGCTAGACAGTTCCGGCTTTCGCTCATCCAGGCTCAGGAGGATCTCGGGTTTTGCGGGTTCGCGTCTTTTATCACGACAAATGTTTCGATGGAGCTTGCTCGGCCTCGCTGTTCACGCGCTTCCATCGCGAGCGCATCGCACAGGGAGTTCAGTACGAGTACCACGGCCTGGTGCACCGCGCCGGAGCGCTTTTTGACGAGACGGCGTTCACCGGGGACGAGAACGCCATCGTGGACTTCAAGTACTCGGCCTCGCCGCAGATCACCTGGTGGTTCGATCATCACCAGTCGGCATTCCTGACCCCCGCCGACCACGAGCACTTCCGCGCCTGCCAGCGCGATCCGGTATGCGCGCGGCGCAAGTTCTTCGACCCGAAGTACACCTCGTGCACCAGCTTTATCGCCCACATCGCGTCGACGCAGTTCGGCTTTGATGCCGCGCCGGTCGCCGATCTGGTCCACTGGGCCGACATTGTGGATGGCGCCAAGTACGAGAGCCCCGAATCGGCGGTGGAGATGGCGGCTCCGGCGATGAAGCTCACGTTGATCATCGAGTCGACGCAGGACCCGGTCTTCATTCCCCGGCTGATTCCGCTTCTCACCGAGATGCCGCTGGGGCAGATTCTGGAGCAGCCGTTCGTGGCCCCGCTGCTGCCGCCGCTGCTGGAGCGCCACCAGGCGGCGCTCGAACTGATCCGCAGCCGCGCCGAGGAGCGCGACGGCACCATCTTCTTCGACATCACAGATCACCCGCTGGAGGGCTTCAACAAGTTCATTCCCTACTACCTGCATCCGCAGGCGGTGTACTCGATCGGCTTGTCGAAGTCGAGCTTCCGGACGAAGGTAGCGGTGGGCTCCAATCCCTGGACCAAGGCCGATCCGGCCAAGATGGCCAACCTGGCGCAGATCTGCGAGCGCTACGGCGGGGGCGGTCACGCGCGGGTGGGGGCGATCAGCTTTCCGCCCGACCGGGAGGACGAGGCGCGCGCCGCGGCGCAGGAGATCGTGGCCGAGTTGCGAGCTACCAAGCCGTTCTGAGCGAACCAGCGGAGGGCGGTTGCGGCTTTGGGGGTGAATCGCTGGCGTGGGCCAGGAGGCCCACGCGACAGCCGACCTGGAGGTCGGCGCTACGGGGCGCTACGGTTGGTTCAGAGCTCCTGTTCGGCGCTCTTGTTGCGGCGCTGATGGGTTGGGCTGGGCTTCTATTCCGGGCCGCAGCCTGCATCTTGGCTCGAAGACAGCGCATCGAAGCCAGCGACGTGGAGGAGAAAGAGCATGCTCCGGCTGCCTTTGTATATCTTCGGCATTTCGACGGTGCTGACCGCGTGGGCCCTCTTCAAGAACCAGCAGAGAAGCACCGATCCGAGACGCCGGATTCCGGGCAAGGAAGCAGCCGCGCTGCTCCAGGAGGCCTGGGCCGACCATCATACGCGCGCCTGAGGGCAGCCGCGCTTACTCCACAAACCCTGGGCCGACCATCATAGGCGCGCCTGGTGGCAGCCGCGCTTACTCCGCGAACCGCAGTCCGACGATCGCGCGCGAGCCAGATTCAGTGGCGCAGCAGATGGATGGGCAGATTGGTCAGCATGACCAGTTCGAGGATGCCCATGAGGTGGAACATACAGACCTGACCGGCCACGGTGACGGGCTTGAGGCCGCGCTTGAGCACCAGGCGGGCAAACATGCCCTCGATGGGGAACTGCACATAGAGGACGATGGTGGGCAGGATGGCCGCGAGGTGGCCAAGGTCGATCTCCGGCCGGCGCGCAACGATCACGAAGGGAAAGAAGAGGGTCATCGCCCAGGGTCCGAGCGACTCCGCGAAGTGCTGGATCAGGGGCGCGAAGAGGCTGAGCAGCAGACCGGCAAAGACCGGCCAGTAACTGATCAGCACGCGCGCATGATGCTCCTGGCGCTCGATCTTGCGGCGCTCGTGGAGCACGGCCATGCTGGCCTTGAGTTCCCGGCGGCGAATCTCTTCCCAGGGGGTAAAGGGATTACGCTTGCGCCGGAAGAACCGGAACAGGGCGTTTGAAGATGAAGGCGGTTCAGGCATAGGGTGACAGACCTTTCCCTACGCATCTCTGGGGGTGTCTCTAGGATGCTTGGGAATCGGGGAATTTGCAAGGCGGCAAGAAGAAAGATTTTGCGGCAGGCGTGGAGCGCGTGCGCCGCTCACAAGCCCAGTTCGGGGGCGCGCCGCTGCATGGCCTGGATGCAGGAGGCGATGTGCCGGTCGAGGTCGACGCCCAGTTCGGCAGCGCCGTGGATCACGTCTTCGCGGTTCACGCCGCGGGCAAACGCCTTGTCCTTCAGCTTCTTGCGCACGCCGGGCACTTCGACGTCGGCAATGGAGCGGCTGGGCTTGACCAGCGCGCAGGCGGTCAGGAAACCGGCAAGTTCGTCGCAGGCGAAGAGCGCTTTGGCCAGATGGGTGGTCCGCGGAACGCCGGAGTACTCGGAGTGGCCGAGGATGGCGGTGCGCATGGACTCCGGCCAGCCCAGCCGCTCTAACTCCCGCACGCCCACGAAGGGGTGTTCGTCCTGGGTGGGGTGCCGCTCGTAGTCGAAGTCGTGGAGCAGGGCCGTCGTGGAGTAGAGGTTGAGGAGTTCGGCTCGCTGCTCGGGGGAAAGGGCGAGGCGATCGGCTTCAGCTTCACCGCAGGCGACGACGCAAGCCTCGACAGCGAGGGCGTGTTTGCGCAGGTTCTCGCTCGCGGTCCACTCGGTCAGCAGGTTCCAGGCAGCTTCCCGGCTATAGCGCGGATCGATGGACATGATTCCTCCCGTTGGCAATTATCGCCTGCGGGCATGGAAGGGCGGCGGTGCGACGCAGGTGCCAGCCCGGAGAGTTGCGCGGAGGGTGGAGCGGGTCCGGTGCTCGGATGATGCGCGGCGTGGGCCGGGAGGCCCACGCGACTGCCGACCGGGAGGTCGGCGCTACGGGCGGGCGTTATCCCGCGGTTGGCTGGAGAAAGCCTTCCGCGACAGTGACCGTGACGGAGGGTGTTGACTCCTGTGGTTCGCGGAACTCCGGCATTCTTAGGGGTTTGTGGGGGATTCTTCGGATTGTGCCCGAATTTGCACTTGACAATTATGGTTCCATCCGCGAAAGTGGGCTTGTCGTGGTGCAAAAAACTGCACCCGGAGTACCACCGCTCTGGCGCTCCGCACTCGACCCATGGCGACCACCCTTGTGAGCGTGGATACACGCGAAGTCATGCGTTGCGAGCACTGCAGGCTGATGCAGTACCGCACCAGCAATTCCCTGTGCAGAAAGTGCCATAAGCCGCTCGACCTCGAGGAGCCGGCGCATCTGGCTCCGCAACTTGTGACCACGGCCCCCGGCCAGCCCAGCGACGAGGCCGCCTCGCAGGTGGCGACGCAGGTGCGCGAGATTCGGCGCGCGCGCCACCTGAGCCAGCGTCAACTGGCGTCGCGGATGCAGGTGCCGCGGACCTACATTTCGAAGATCGAGAACGGCAAGGCGATTCCGACACTGGGCTCACTGGAACGGCTGGCGGCGGCACTGGACGTGGACGTGAGCAAGCTGGTGCGGGATGCCCGCAGCCGGCGCGACGAAGAGGTAGCGGCGATCTTTGCCGATCCCTTCCTGGCGGAGATCGCAGGCCTGCTGCCGCAGCTCGATTCCCTGCAACGGACGCTGTTTTTGAGTTCGCTGCGGGACGCGGCGACGGGGCGGCGGCGGACCGCATAACCGCTGTCGCCGGGCCCCTGCGACAGCGCCGGCATGCTGGCGGAGGCGACGACTGCGCGGCGGGGTGGCCGCGCGCGCACGTTCCATTGCAGGAATCATGAAAATGCTATAGGGTCGAGATGTTGCTCCCTTTCGGGCCGCGCCGGCGTCCGATGCGGCATGAGGGCTCGGTCTGTGCGGTGCAGCAGCGCATGGAAAGTGATTGTGCGTTGTTCCGCAAGCGCCACTTTCCGGCTTCTGAGCGGAAGCGAATACCGGGCGCCCGCCCGGAGACTTCGGGAACAGCACTGAGGCGATCTTCTTGTATCCTTCCGGCACTCTTCGTATCAGCGAGTTAAGCCCCGAGGAAAGGACTGTCTACGACAAGCTCAAGCCGGAGCGGCTGCCGGAACATGTGGCCATCATCATGGATGGCAACGGGCGCTGGGCCGGGCAACGGTCGCTGAAGCGCCTGTTCGGGCACCAGCAGGGCGCCAAGAGCGTGCAACTGGTCACAGAGACCGCCTCCCGGATCGGGCTGCCCTGGCTGACGCTTTACGCCTTCTCGCTGGAGAACAATCTTCGCCGCCCGCGCGCCGAGGTCAACTTTCTGATGCGGCTGCTCCGGAGCTATCTGGAGAGCAATCTGCAGCGCATGATGGACAACAACGTGCGCATCCGCTACATCGGGCGCACCCATGAACTGCCCCCCGAGGTGCAGGACAAGATGCGCTGGGCGGAGGACGCCACGGCGCGCAATACCGGCACCACGCTGACACTGGCGCTCAACTACGGCGGCCGCTCCGAACTGGTGGATGCCTTCCGCGCGCTGGCCGCGGAGATGCAGCACAAGCATATGGGGCCGGAGCGGATTACCGAGGAAGACATTCACCGCCATCTGTACACGGCGCACATGCCCGACCCCGATCTGCTGATCCGGACCTCGGGCGAGATGAGGATCTCGAACTTCCTGCCCTGGCAGATCGCCTATACCGAGATCTTCGTCACGGAGCGCTTCTGGCCCGACTTTCGCGGCATTCACCTGCTTGAGGCGATTGCCGACTTTCAGCGCCGCGAGCGGCGGTACGGCGGCCTGAGCGAGCTGTGCGGCGAGGTCGAGGAAGACCCCGACCGCATCCGCATCGTGGCCGGCTGAGAATCCCCGCTTCAGTTTCCTTCCGCAGTTGAAGACCCGCAGCAACTGGAAGCGTGGGATCCCTTGTGTGTGCCGCATCCGCCGTGTCCGCCGCAGCACCCTCCGTGGCCTTTGTGCTCGGCTGCGTGAGCC
>DAIDLI010000101.1 GCA_027449545.1 Acidobacteriaceae bacterium
TAGCAGATCACGAAGACATTCCGCGCGGGATCGCCTTCGGAAAACAGCTTGGCTCCCCGAGCGTGACTCATCATGATTCCGATCTGGTCGTAATCCGCGAGCGCCTCGGGAGTCAAATTGCAGAACATGCGCAGATGGCGATGCTCGCAATTCAAACAATCTTCCGGCGGGTGATGGGAATGGAGCACAGCCATACCTTATCCCTGGGGTATTTATCTGAAGTATATCTGATTTTGGTGGGGTGGAACGGCGAATTTCTGTACGCGCCCGCGCCCCGCACCCGGACACCTCAAAAAGCACTCCGGCTCAGCAGCAGACAGCTCCATTGGGTCTGCGCCGCGCCGGTGAAGTGCGGCTGGAGCAGGAGGTTCTGTAGGCTCTTGATACCTCGCGCGCCAGTTCTTCGAGCAGGTGCATGCGCAGCGGAGGATGGGAGGCAAAGGCGCGTTCCAGGGCATCGATGGGCAACAGCAGCAGGACTCCAGGGGTGAGCGCGGAGAGGGTGTAGGTATGACGCCGCTCACCCAGGGCCGCGGCCAGTTCCACCAGTTCGCCGACCCGCGCGGTGCCCAGGGTGATGCGGGTGCTGAAGCGGTCGGAGCGGCGCAGAAATTCCCCGGAGATGACCAGGTACAAACCGAGGCAGCCGTCGTTCTGATGAAAGACGGGGTCGCCGGCGTCAAAATGGACGCACTGCGCGGCGCCGGTGAGCAGCAGGCTGGTTTCCGGCGGGCACTCGAGCAGTTCCGAGACCGGATGGACCCCGAGCGTGGCCGACCGTCCTTTGTTTGCGATAGCGTGCACAGCGCGACGCTCCTCCTTTTCCGCAGCGGCACTCGTGGAAACCTTCAACCTGGGCTTCGAACTGCTCCCATCTCCCGGGGGAAGCTGCACGCAGACCGAAGCCCAGCAACACTTTGCTTGCGTCCGGCCCTCAGGCCGAAGCAGGAGATCCATCTTGCGTTCACATCTCGACGGCGACCACTTCTTCCTGCTGCGCGCGCTGGGACTCGGGCGGCGGCGGCACGCAGAGAACTGGCACACGCGAGCCCGCCAGCAGAGTAAAGGCTGTGCCGTGCGGTCCGGGGGTATGGCTTGTCCGCTTGACGCCGATCACCAGGATCGATGGATGCCGCTGCGTGACTGTCTCCAGGATGGCGTTTGCAGTATGGCCGTCCTTGACGATGCAGTCCACGACCACGCTGCCACCGGAACGAATACCGTAGTCTTCGATGCGCGTGCTGCAGGGATTCAGAAAGGCGGTGGCTTCCGCGGGGGTGCGCACATGCAGGATGAGCAGATGGCGGTGAAAGGTCTCGGCCAGGGAGTAGGCGGTGCGGGCTGCTTCCGAGGCGGCCTCGTTGCGCTCGATGGCGAGCAGCACTGGTCCGCCGGGAGTGGGACGGTAGGGGCCGGCGTTCCAGTCGGCGGAGACCGCCAGCACCGGGCAGGGCGCGGTGCGCACCAGCCGCTCGGTAATGGCGCCCACCAGCACCGGGCCGGCGCCTTCCCTTCCCTTGCTGCCCAGGACGATGAGTCCGGCCTGATAGTCGCGCGCCACGTCGACGAGGGTCTGCACGACATCACCCTGGCGGATCTCGGAGTGGCTGCGGATGCCTTCGGCCAGCAGATCGCCCGAAAGCTTCGCCAACACGTTGCGCGCCTGCTGGCTCAATTCGTCCAGCACCTGCTCGGGCACGTCGTCGATGGCGGCGTACTCCAGAGGATCGAGACCATGGGCCAGAACGATCCGTGCGCCGTAAGCGCCGGCAAGCTTCCCCGCATATTCCAGCGCGGCCTCGGCTTCGCCGTGCAGATCGGTGGCCACAACGACGGTTTTCAACCCGCCACGAAAACTCATGGACGCCTCCCTCCTGCAACCGCTGATACTGCGTGCATCCTTGCATCAGCGTCGGCGCAACCCGGCCAGCCCGGCAGTGACTCCATTCACCCGAGCCTGTGATTTAGATCACGTAGGCTTCCGGGGCTGGTGAAGGCGTGGTCATATACACTTCGAAGCCCGTTAGGCTAACCTTTGTCTACTATGCGAACTTCTGTTTGCTGCATTCCTTCGCGCTGGCGCAGAGCTGTTGTGTGCCTCGTCGCCGGCGTTGTGCTTTGCGCCGCTTCGGCAGCCTGGGCGCAGGCGCCAGTTCCCGACTCCCAGCAGATCGAGGCCAAGGCGCAGGCCATGCTCTCGAAGCTGACGCTCCAGGAAAAGATCAAGCTGCTGGGCGGGGTGGACGGCATGTACACGCAGGCCATGCCTTCCATCGACCTGCCGCGCTTCAAGATGTCCGATGCTTCGGTGGGGGTGCGCACCTGGGGACCGACCACCGCCTATGCCGGTGGGGTAGCGCTGGCCGCCACCTGGGACCGGGCGTTTGCGCGCGCGCTGGGCGAAGCGCTGGGCCGCGACGCACGGGCGCGGGGCGTGAACTTTCTGCTCGGCCCGGGCGTGAATATCGCGCGCTCGCCGGTCAGCGGCCGCAACTTCGAGTATCTGTCGGAAGATCCCTATCTGAATGGGCAACTGGTTGTGCCCTACATCGAGGGAGTGCAGTCGCAAGGGGTCATCGCCACGGTGAAGCATTATGCGATGAACAATTCGGAGTTCGACCGCCACAACATCGACGCCATCGCGGACGAACGCACCATGCGCGAGATCTACCTGCCATCGTTTGAGGCAGCGGTGAAGCAGGGCCATGTGGACGCGGTGATGGACTCCTACAACCTTGTGAACGGCGAGCACGCCACCCAGAACCAGTTTCTGAATGTGAAGGTGCTCAAGGGCGAGTGGGACTTCAAGGGCATCCTGATGAGCGACTGGGTCGCCACCTATGACGGGGTCGCCGCGGCGAACAACGGCCTGGATCTGGAGATGCCCGACGCCGCCTTCATGAACGAGAAGACGCTGCTGGCCGCGGTCAAGGACGGACAGGTGAAAGAGTCCACCATTGACGACAAGGTGCTGCGGCTGCTGCGCACGGAGCTGCGCTATGGGTTCACCGACCGTCCGCAGCTTGACGTGGCCGATGCTACCTATTCCGTGAAGGACCGCGCCGTAGCCTTGCAGGGCGCGCTTGAGAGCATCACGCTGCTCAAGAATCAGGACCATCTGCTGCCGCTCGATGCGGCAAAGATCAAGACGATTGCGGTGATCGGGCCGAATGCGTGGCCGGCGGTGACGGGCGGCGGCGGCTCGTCGCATGCGACGGCCTTCGCACCCATCAGCATGGTGACGGGGATCGGGAACGTGCTCGGTCCGGATGTGAGCGTGCTGTATAGCGGCGGTCTGCCTTCTCCCGAAGAGATCTTCCTCGATACGCATTGGGCGGGCAGCATCCAGGTGCAGCAGTACGAGAACGCCAAGTTCACCGGCACGCCGAGCACCGGGACCGAGCGCAGGCTGGCGGAGTGGCATTATGTGGAGTTCCAACGGGCGGGGCCTGCTCGCAGCGTGCGCTACACGGCCGGCTTCAAGGCGGACAAGGCCGGCAAGTATCTGCTGCTGGCGGCGGCGAACGGCGGCGATACTTACCGCATACAGGTGGACGGCAAGGAGGTTCTGAACCAGGCGCGCGGCGAAGGCGAATCGCCGAAGTCCGCGGAGTTGGACCTGAGCGCAGGACAGACCGCGCACATCGTGGCGGAGTACGTGCCCAACGCCGCGGGGCTGGGCTTCGGGATGGGCGTGGCCTACGAGCCGGAGATGATCTCAGCCGACGCCAAGGAGTTTGCCGCGAAGGCGGATGCGGTGGTGGTCGCCGTCGGCTTTGCTCCTTCTACCGAGCAGGAGGGCTCCGACCGCACCTTCGATCTGCCCTGGGGACAGGATGCGCTGGTGGAGGCCATGGCCGCGGCGAATCCGCACACCATCGTGGTTCTCAACGGCGGGGGCGGCATGAACGTGATGCGCTGGCTGGACAAGGTGCCGGCGCTGGTGGATGCCTGGTATCCCGGGCAGGAGGGCGGTACGGCAGTGGCCGACGTGCTCTTCGGCAAGCATGATCCCGAAGGCCGGCTGCCGGTGAGCTGGGATCGCGCCTGGACCGACAACCCGTCCGCCAAGTGGTACTACGGCGATCCCGCCAAGAAGAAGCCGATGCAGACGACCTGGGAAACCGGCAAGCTGCATACGGTGGAGATTCTGCCGGCCGTCTATGGCGACAAGCTGATGGTCGGGTACCGCTACTGGACCACGGTGGGCAAGCAGCCGCTGTTCGCCTTCGGTTACGGACTGAGCTACACGACCTTCAAGTTCTCGAACCTGCATGTGCCGGGAGCGGCCAAGTCCGGCTCAACGGTGACCGTCAACTTTGACGTCACCAATACGGGCAACGTGAAGGGCGCGGAGGTAGCGCAGCTCTACGTCTCCGATCCTTCGGCCAAGGTAAGCCGGCCGGAACGCGAGCTGAAGGGCTTTGAAAAGGTGCGTCTCGATCCGGGGCAGACGAAGCACGTAGCGCTGGAACTGGATGCGCGGGCCTTCAGCTACTGGGACGAGAGCGCGCACAACTGGAAGATCGATCCGGGCAAATTCGTGATCCGGGTCGGCGGCTCCAGCGAAGACACGCCGCTGGTGGCCAACCTCACTTTGCAGTAGCGTCAAGCAGCCAAGCAGGAAAAAGCCCCGCGCGAGCGGGGCTTT
>DAIDLI010000102.1 GCA_027449545.1 Acidobacteriaceae bacterium
TCCCGGCCTGCCGGGGAAGGGGCCCCGGGGCTCCCCCGCCCAATCTCCCCGGAGCACGCCTGGAGATTGACCCGAACAGAGCCAGCCAGCCTGAATGTATCACTGCCGCGGAGTCGTCTCAATGCTTCCCCTTCACCCTGGAATGACACGAAAGTTGCAGCGTCTCGGGCAGCTTGAGAGCGGCTGGAGATGGCTCCTATCATACAGGTACGGCACAGCGAGCGGCGCGGTTCCGTTTTTTCTTCTTATCGGATCGAAGCGGAAATGTATGAATTTTCTCTTGGGAACTTTTGAGGGCGGTATGCCGCTGCCACTCCATCAGGTCGACACCCACCTGGAGTAGCCGCGGCGCAGGGACTCAGGCGTTGCCGGAACGCTTGGCGTCCCGCTGCGCCTTGCGCGCCGCCGCCCAGCCTTCCTTGGTCACCTGCCGGCCGCGGCCCACCGCCAGGGCGCCCGCCGGAACGTTCTTCGTAATGCAGGATCCAGCTCCGATGTAGGCTCCGTCTTCCACCGTGATCGGGGCTACCAGAGTGGTGTCGCTACCCACAAACACACCTTTTCCGATGCGGGTTATATGTTTGTTGACACCATCGTAATTGCAGGTGATGGTGCCTGCGCCCACGTTGGTCCCCTCCCCCACCTCGGCATCCCCGATGTAGCTGAGATGGTTCACCTTCGCACCTTTGTCGAGCCGCGCCTTCTTGGTCTCCACAAAATTGCCCACGTGCGCGTTCTCGCCGATCTCGCTGCCCGGACGCATGTGCATGAACGGGCCGATGCGCGCGCCGTTGGCGACGCTGCTATCGGTCAGAACGCAACTCTGCCGCACCAGCACGTCCTCCCCCAAGGTGCAGTTCTCAATCACACTGTAGGAGCGGATCAAGCAGTCGGATCCGATCTTTGTCGCGCCGCGCAGCTGCACAAACGGTTCGATGACGGTGTCCGGCGCGATCTCCACGCTGGGCTCAATGACGCAGGTCTCCGGCCGGAAGATGGTGACGCCGGAAGCCATCAGCCGCGCCACGGTTGCCTGGTTCATGTGCGCATCCAGTTCCATCATCTCGGCGATGGTGTTGGCGCCCAGGATCTCGCCGGCGTCCTGCGCCTCCACCGCCACCACGCGCTCGCCCGCTGCGCGCAGCAGGCCGGCCATATCGGTCAGGTAGAACTCGCCATGCGGATTGGCGGTGGTGAGCTTGTCCAAGTAGGCCAGCAGCGGCTCGGTACGGAAGGCGTAAAAACCGGAGTTGATCTCGGCAATCTTCTCCTGCCCCGGGGCCAGCGACTTCTGCTCGACGATCGCCTCCACTTCAGGGCTGCCCGCGGCCTTGCGCACCACGCGGCCGTAGCCGAAGGGATTCGCCGGCCGGGCAGTCAAAATGGTCATCGCCGCCTTCTCATCGCGATGAAACTGCTCCAGGTGCGCGAGCGTCTCCGGCCGGATCAACGGCGCGTCCCCGGAGAGCACAAGCACATTCTGGTACCCCTGAATGGCGGCGCGCGCGCACTGGATGGCATGGCCGGTGCCGTACTGCTCCTTCTGTTCCACGAATTGCACGCCGGTCGCGGCCACCGCCGCGCGCACCCGCTCGGCCTCGTGGCCGATGACCGCATAGATGTGTTCAGGAGCCACCACTTGGCTCGCCGCCGCGATCACGTGCGCCAGCAGCGGCTTGCCGCCGATCTCATGCAGCACCTTGGGCCGCTTCGATTTAAGACGCGTTCCCTTGCCCGCGGCCAGGATGACCACGGCGAGGCCAGAAGTTTCCGTCTTCGCAAGCTCACTCACTGCTGTTTCTCCGCTAAAAATTAAGGCCATCATAAATCAATCGGGGTATGCGAAAACGGATCACCCCGCCTTGACCCCGCGCGGCAGCCTTCACTATGCTGCAAGCGGCTGTCGAGCCGTTGCGCTGCTTCAAACCAATTGCGCGCAGTGCAAAATACCGCCGTCTGTATTCCTTTCCTAACCGTCGCGCAGGGAGATTTCGCATGAGCTCCGCCGCACCCGTTTCCATCGCCACACCTCGCCGTAACGCGCAGCCGCTGCTGGTCCGCCGCGCCGCCGTCCTCGGCGCCGGCACCATGGGATCGCGCATCGCCGCCCACCTGGCCAACGCCGGCATCCCTGCCCTGCTGCTCGATCTGCCCGCGAAAAGTCCCGGCGAGCCCTCGCTGGCGCAACATGCCGTTGCCGCCCTCGCCAGATCCAAGCCTGCCGCCCTCTTCGAAGCAGCACGCGCGGCGCTCATCACTTCCGGCACCTTCGACGACGACCTGCCCAAGCTGGCCGAGTGCGACTGGGTGGTGGAGGCTGTTACCGAGAACCTGGAGATCAAGTCCGCGCTGCTGGAGCGTGTGGTTCCGCATCTCTCTTCGCAGGCCATCCTCACCACGAATACTTCGGGCCTGCCCATTTCGAAGATCGCCGCAGCGCTTCCCGCCGCGCTCCGGCCCCGCTTCTTCGGCGCGCACTTCTTCAATCCGCCGCGCTACATGAAGCTGCTGGAAGTGATCCCGACGGCCGGCTCGGACGCCGAGATCGTGGCCCGCTTTGCCGCCTTCGCCGGGCGCATGCTGGGCAAGCAGGTGGTCTACGCCAGCGACACGCCCAACTTCATCGCCAATCGCATTGGCGTGAACCTGGTCTTCACCGCGGCCAACCTCATGCTCGACCGCGGCTTCACCATCGAAGAAGTGGACGCCCTCACCGGCCCAGCGCTCGGGTTCCCGCGCACCGGCACCTTCCGTCTCGCCGACCTGATCGGCATCGACGTGCTGGCCCACGTGGCCCGCAACTTTCCCGAACCGGCTACCGGAGGCAGCTTCGCCGCGCTGCTCGACGAGATGTTGAAGCGCAACTGGCTCGGCGATAAGACCGGCGGCGGCTTCTATAAGAAGTCCCGCGGCGCGGATGGAAAAGAAGAAAGGCTGGTGCTCGATCCCGCAACCATGGAGTACCGCCCCGCGCAGAAGCCGAAGCTGCCGCAACTCGACATGGCCAAGAACGCCGGCACCGTCGGCGAGCGGCTGAAGGTGCTGTTGAGCGCCGATCCCGCGCGCGACCGCGCTGCTGGCTTTCTGTGGCCCCTGCTCGGCGGGTTGTGGAACTACGCGGCCGACCGCATCGGCGAAGTGGCGGCCGATGTGCCCTCCATCGACGCCGCCATGCGCGCCGGCTTCAACTGGGAGCTGGGCCCCTTTGAGCTGTGGGACGCCGCGGGCCTGGCCGCCACCGTGGAGCGCATGAAAGCGCTCGCGATACCGATCAGCGCCAAGGTTCAGGACCTGCTCGACGCAAAGTGCTCCTCGTGGTATTCCACCGAGAGCTACGCCTGCTTCAACCCGGTCAGCGGTTCGATGGAGCCAATGACAACGATTCCGGGCCACGCGCGCGTGGCCGACTTCCGCCGCCAGGGCAAGGTCATCCGCTCCAACTCTGGCTGCTCGCTCGTTGACCTCGGCGACGGCATCGGCTGCATCGAGATGCACTCGCTCAAAAACGCCATCGGCGGCGACGTGCTCAACTTCATCGTCTCCACGCTGGATGCGCAATCGGAGGCGGTGCGCGACTTTGCCGGCTTTGTCATCTCCGGTGACCGCGACAACTTCTCGGTCGGCGCCAACCTGATGCAGCTCCTGCTGGCGGCGCAGGAGGGCGAGTTCGACGAAGTCGCCGCCATGATCCGGCTCTTCCAGCGGATGACCGCCGCGGTGAAGTTCTGCCCGCGCCCCGTAGTCGCCGCGCCCTTTGGACTGACGCTGGGCGGCGGGGCCGAGATCGTGCTGCACGTGGCGCGCCGCCAGCCGCACGCCGAGCTGTACATGGGGCTGGTAGAGGCCGGCGTCGGCCTGATTCCCGCCGGCGGCGGCACTAAGGAGTCGTTGCTGCACGCCATCGACCTCGCTGCGGCACTGGCGCCGCCGGACCCGAAAGATCCGCCCTCGCGCTTCGCGCAATCCGCCGAGATGATGACCGCCCTCAAAAATCGCCTGGAGCTGATCGCGATGGCCAAAGTGTCAACCTCAGCCCCTGAGGCGCGCGCCATGGGATTTCTCTCGGCCGGCGACCGCGTCACCATGAACCGCGACCGCCTGCTGCTCGATGCCAAAGCCCAGGCGCTGGCGATCGCCGGGAGCGGCTACACGCCGCCGCAGCCGCGCACGGTTCCGGCCCCGGGCGCCAGCGCGCTGGCCCTGATGGAAACCGCCGCCTTCCTCATGGGAGAAGCCGGCTACGCCAGCGAGCACGACCAGAAGGTCGCCAAGTGGATCGCCTACATCCTCGCCGGCGGCCGCGTCACGGCGGGCACGCTGGTGAACGAAGACTATCTGCTGGGCCTGGAGCTGGAGGCCTTCCTCTCTCTGGTCGGGGAGCGGAAGACCCAGGAGCGCATCGCATTTACACTGAAGACAGGCAAACCGCTAAGGAACTAGAAGGTTTTGAAACTGGACTGGTAGTTGAACGAGGCCAAGAGAATGTCAGAAGGTAGCGCAGGTCCACACACCACCGGCAAGGTCCGGCTCCATCCCACCCAGAACGAGGGGCTGCTCTTCGAGAAATCCGCGCCCGGCAAGCGCGGCTACAAGCTGCCGCCGCTGGATGTGCCGCCTGTGGATGCCGCAAAGCTCCTCCAAAACGAGTACCGCGCGAAATCCGCGGAGCTCCCCGAGCTCTCCGAGATCGAGATCATCCGCCACTTCACCCGGCTTTCGACCTGGAACTACGCCATCGATCTGGGCATGTACCCGCTGGGCTCCTGCACCATGAAGTACAACCCCCGCGTGAATGAGTTCGTCTCGCGGATCGAGGGCCTGGCCGACGCCCACCCCTACCGGCCCGAGTCCCTGGCCCAAGGCATCCTGGAGGTCATCGACCTGCTGCAGCGCTGCCTCAAGGAGATCTGCGGCATGGACGCCATCACGCTGCAGCCGGCTGCCGGCGCGCACGGTGAGTTCACCGGCATCCTGCTGGTCCGCGCCTGGCACGAGTCGCAGGGTAATCCGCGCAAAAAGATCCTCATCCCCGACTCCGCCCACGGCACCAACCCGGCCACGGCGGCCATCTGCGGTTACCAGGTGGAGAACCTCAAGTCGAACCCGCTCGGCGGCATTGACCTTGAAGCCTTGGCCCGCCAGGTGGACGAGGACACCGCCGCGCTGATGCTCACCAATCCCTCCACGCTGGGTGTCTTCGAAAACGAGATTCACAAGGTCGCTGACATCCTGCATGCCAAGGGAGCGCTGCTCTACATGGACGGCGCGAACATGAATGCGCTGGTGGGCAAGGTGCGCCCCGGCGACTTCGGCGTCGACGTCATGCACCTGAACCTGCACAAGACCTTCTCGACGCCGCACGGCGGCGGCGGTCCCGGCTCCGGCCCGGTGGCCTGCAAGGCGTTCCTGGAGCCGTTTCTTCCCACCCCCGTTCTGGTACGTGGAGACAGCACTCCGCAGCACGAGCAGGCGGCAGATTGGGAAGAAACCGATGCGGACCCAACCGAGCTCGAAGCCGGTCCCATCTTCCGTGCGCCTGCGCCGGCCCAGTCGAAGATGTTCGGCGCTCCGGCTCTCGACGTGGAGGCGAGAGACGCATCGCGTCTCGGCCCGCTGCGCTGGGAGTACAACCGTCCCCACTCGGTCGGCCGGGTGCGTGCCTTCTACGGCAACACCGGCATGTTCATCCGCGCGCTGGCCTACATCCTGGCCAACGGCCCTGACGGGCTGCGCCAGACGACGGAGGACGCCGTACTCAACGCCAACTACATTCGCAGAAAGCTCGAGGACCTCTACGAGCTGCCCTACAAGACGCCCTCCATGCACGAGGTGGTCTTCAGCGACAAACGGCAGGCGGCCAAAGGCGTCAAGACCGGCGACATCGCCAAGCGTCTCATCGACTATGGCTTCCATCCGTACACGGTCAGCTTTCCACTGATCGTACCCGGCGCGCTGATGATCGAGCCCACGGAAAGCGAGTCTGTCGAGGAACTGAACCTGTTCATCGATGCCATGCGCGCCATCGCCCGCGAGGTCGAAGAGACGCCGGAGCTGGTCAAGACTGCGCCGCACTCCACGCGCGTTTCGCGACTCGATGAAGTTCGCGCAGCCCGCAACCCGATCCTGCGCTGGAAGCCGGAAACCAGGCAGTAGCGTGCGACCGCATCTCCCCGAAAAGTAGCGCCGACCTCCCGGTCGGCTGTGGTGTGGGCCTCCGGGCCCACACCGGCCTACTCGCAGCAAGACGCCGCTCGTACATCAACTCTGCAAGGCGGCGCTGCAGTTCTACAAAATCAGATCACCACTGCAAAACCGTCATCGAGCAAGGCGGCAGCGTCAGTTCAGGCTTTTGCCCGTCAAGCTGCACGATCCGGACCTGCTGCGTCTGCTCGTTGGTATCGCCTGGACCGCTGCTTAGCAGTTGTGCCAGATGCAGGCTCGAAGACGAGGTTAGTCCCCCGCCCCGCACATCAATCCGGTGCGCCCGGCGCAGGCTGTAATTGAAGACAATCAACCCGTGGCGCACACCATTGTGAAACGCATACGCGTCGATCTCGTGCATGCCATTGAGATGCACACCGTCATTGCCTTCAGGCTGATCACGGGTGGGATTCTCTCCGCTCATCTCCACCTGCACCAAATCGCCGCCAATCGCCCGGTTCGCAAGCATCTCGGCCAGCAGTTGCGGCCGGTTGCGCTCGCCCATGATCACCACGCTGCCCCACAGCCGCACTGTTTTTCCATCGTTGCGCTGGAAATCGTACTGCGGAAGGCTGAAGAGCATCTCGTCGCGGACTGCATGATCGCGCATCATGCGCAGCATGTGCCCGGCTACCGCCACGCCCGCAGCATCCGACGATGCAAACCGGTTGAGCACATCCTGCGGCGGATCGCCGCCTGTGGTGTGCAGGTTTACTTCGTACACAGCCAACTGGCGTCCACCGGCAGAGGCGGCACTCTGGGCCACGTAGCCGCTGCGCGACATCTGCTCCGGCTGCGCCAGCAGCGGTCCGTAGAGTTGCTCGTCGTTGCCCCACTGCGTCAGGCTCATCATCAGGTAGGGAGCGATAGCCAGCGTATTGGCCGAAGGCGCGGCGGCAAGCAGCGCCCGGTTGCGCCAGGGATCGCGCGCATTGGTGCCCACCACCAGGTCGAAATGCCGGGCCGCAGAACCGGCAGCAGCACGGAAGGAGTGAAAGACGTCGTTTGCGCGGCGGCCGTAGGCGGCAGGATCCTCCATGGACTCGCCGGCGAAGATCGGATTCCACGGCTCGTTCCCCAACTCGATGTGAATCGTCGAGAAGACCTGAGTCCATGGCTGCGCCTGGCCTTCCGAAGCGCGCAAGGCGCCGCCCTCGCTGGTGGCGTCTCCGGCAAGATACTCCGCCAGCTTCTGCGTTCCCTCTGGGGTGATGGCGGTAGGAATCACGATCCATGGCTCCGCGCCAACCTCCCGGCAAAGCTCCAGAAACTCGGGAATCCCCACCGGAACATCGTCGACGGCTTGGAAGCTCACCCGGTAACCGGAACGTTGCCGCGCCAAAGGCGGCGCCAGCAGATTGTCGATGGTGCTCCCGATTCCGGCACTGCTGGCCATCATGCGCAAGACACCGGGATGCAGCTGTCGAAGCGTGTCAACCACTGCATCGCGAAAGGCGGTGTGGTTACTGGGGTCGCCATCGATCCGCTCCAGCGAAACATCATCCAGCAATACCGAGCCGCCGCGGACCGCAAAGCCTGCTTCGACGGACGCCGGCGGCAGATTCACCTCATGCGCCGTAAAATCTTCGGAGTAATTTGCCCACACCGGCTTAAGGCGCACATCGCGCACCAGATAGCGGGGCAATCCGGGCACGTTGCGGCCCACATGCACGTGCAGAACCGTCCCACCGCGCAGCCCCTTCGCTCGGAAGCTCAACCGGTAGGTTCCGCGCAGATGGATGAAACTGATGCCCGGCGTGGTGTCAAAGTAGGAGTCCACCTCCGCCAACTGACCAGGCCGCGGAGCCTCCATGCGCAAAGCCTGCTGGCCTTGCGTGCCGAGCGGCAGGTCGGTGCGCTCTGCCGCGAGCTGCGCGCCATCTTTCAGCACCGGCCACCAGCCTGCCGCAGGATCGCCTGGAAGGCGCTTCTCCACGGCAATCCAGTCGCCCGTCCCGATGGGCTTCTTGCGAAAATCCAAATGCAGCGAATAACCGCTGTCCTCGGCAACTGCCGCAATCACCGAGCCGAAGCGGCCGACGGCAGCTCCTTCGATCACCCGGTAGCTCGCGCCTGCCCAGAACTCGTCCGGAAAGTGAATGCCAGGGCGAGTATCTACGCAGCGGCTCTCCCCGCCGGACTGGCAATGAAAGATACTGCGGTAGATCATGCCCTCGAAGCCGGGATTGCGATAGAGCAGATTCCTGGTCATCTGCCCCGAGTCGTAGAAGTCCTGATCGCCCAGATTGATGCCCAGGCGCGTCACCCGAGGCAGCACAACATGATTCGTGACAGTGAGCAAGGTGACATTACTTACCGCGCCCACAGGGTGCCCGGAGCGCAGTCGGATTCCTGCGGCGAGCCCGCTCAGCAGCAACGGGAACAGGATTAGAGCACGCCGGGTTCCGGGTTTCATCGCAGCATTCACTCTCGGGTCGTCTTTTATCGTACGGTGCGGCGCAATGGGCCATTCCGGCGAACTGTCCCCTGGGATTTTTCTATGATACTCGCTGCTCCATCTATACTTGAGGCACCTCGATGCAAGTACAGATTCCCAATCCGGCGAAGCTGGCCGCCGGCACGCTTCGTCTCTCATTACGGCCACGCGCAGAGAGGAATCGCTCTTGATTGCGGTCTGCGAAGAGTACGAGTTCGCCGTGTCGGTGATCGTGGTTTCTTTCAACACACGCGAGCTATTGAGAGAGTGCTTGCAGTCGCTGCTGGCCGAGTGCGCTCGCCTGCCTGAAGGAACACGCGCAGAACTTCTGGTCGTCGACAACGCCTCACGCGACGGTTCGGCTGACATGGTGGCCCGCGACTTTGCCCAAACTGCTGTGCCCGTCCGACTGATTCGCAGTGAGGTCAATCTCGGGTTCGGTGCAGCAAACAACCTTGCCATGGAAACGGCTCGTGGCCGGTACCTCGTCCTGCTCAACTCCGATGCCTTCTTCCACCCCGGTGCGCTCGGTCGCGCGATGCAACACATGGAGCAAGAGCCTGCAGCAGGCGCCGGCGGAGCCTGCCTGATCGGCCGTGACGGCCAAATGCAATTTTCTGGCCGTATGTTTCACACCGTGCTGCGCGATGCGTGTGTGCTAACCGGGCTGGCGCGAATTTACTCGAAGTCGCGCCTGTTCGCCGCACTCGATCGCACCTGGGCCGACCTGGCCCAGACCTCGGAGGTTGATTGGATCACCGGCGCATTCATGATCCTGCGCCGCGACGCGCTGGCAAGAACGGGCCTCTTCGATCCCCGCTTCTTCCTCTATTACGAAGAAGTCGATCTCTGCCGGCGCATCCAACAGGCGGGTTTCCGCGTAATGTATTGGCCGGATGTTGTGGTCACGCATCTTGGCGGCGAATCAAGCCGCCAGGTTCCACTCACCTTCTCTGAATCGGCCGCGCAGGTGGTGCTGTGGCGTATGCGTTCCACCCTGCTCTACTATCGCAAGCATCACGCCTGGCAGGCGTGGGTGGCGCGATGGCTCGAAGATGGCATATACATGGCGCGCAGGATTCGGAATCATTACAGCGCGGATCCCCGGCGTCGCGAACGCGCGCGCGAAGCGGCGCTGCTATCGTCGTTGTTGCGGCAGGCTTGGAAGGAAACCCGCGGAGGCCGCGTGAGCCCGCCGCGTCCCTGGTAAAGCGATGCGAGAAAGAAAGGACAATCCGCCGGTGGTGGTCATCGGGCGCAATGAAGGCGAGCGACTGAAAGTGTGCCTGCATTCGGTTGTGCCACAGACGAGCGTGGTCGTCTATGTCGACTCCGGCTCGACGGACGGCAGCGCGGATTTCGCCCGATCCATGGGCTGCCATGTCATCGACCTTGATCCGGCCCGGCCCTTCGGCCCTTCCCGCGCGCGCAACGAGGGCTTTGCAGCGGCCCTGGCGCTCGCTCCCCACGCCCAATATGTGCAATTTCTCGATGGCGATTGCGAGATGATGGAGGGCTGGCTGGAGGCGGGCGCAGCCGCGCTCGACGCCCGCTCCGACGTAGCCATCGTCTGCGGCACCGTGCACGAGATGTATCCGGATGCCACTCCCTATAACAAAGTCTTCGAGATCGAGTGGCAGCAGCCGGCCGGCGAAATCGATGCCTGCGCGGGGCGCCTCATGACACGCACCGCGCTCGTCTGCGGATCAGGCGGCTTTCGTACTGACCTGATTGCCGGCGAAGACGAGGAGTTCTGCTTTCGCCTGCGCAGCGCAGGATGGAAGGTTCTGCATATCGAGGCGCCCATGGCCCGCCATGACATCGCCATGACCCACTTCCACCAGATGTGGCGGCGCGCACGCCGCACCGGCTTCGCCTACGCGCAGGTCGCGGCGCTCATGAGCCGCAGAGGCCAAAAGGTCTACTCGCGCGAGATCTTCCGCATCTGGCTCTGGGGACTGTTGCTGCCATTGGCCGCGTTTTCCCTAGTGCCGGTAACTGGAGGACTCTCTCTGTGCCTGCTGGCAGGCTACCTGCTAGTCATCACGCGCATTGCCGCCAGCATCCGCCGCCGGGGATGGAGCGCGCGGGATGCGCGACGCTACGCATGGATGACAACCATCACGAAGTTCCCCGCCCTGCAGGGCGTCCTCGAGTATTTCTGGTGGCGTCTGCGGGGACAACAAGCGGCTGTAAGCGATCAATACTACGATTACAAGCTTGCCGGTCTAACGGCAGAAGATAGCAAGCCTGGACCCGCCCAGTCCCGCTGACCTGCGCCGAAACCGGCTGTGCGAACTGCGCCCGTCGAAGAGTCCGGATTGCGGAATTCCCCAATCGCAGTGCTCCGGTGCTCGTGAAACTTATCCCGCCCTCCGTGCGTCCCCTATGAACGGGAATTCATCTGCATGCGCGTGCTGCGTCGCTGACTGGCTGGGACCCGGGCGTATTTCCCCGTTGCAACACCCACCTGAGCCGGAAGTGCTTGCCGCTGCGCCAAAGGAAATTCAAAACGATGAGAAGGATCCTCTCCCTTGCAGGTGTGCTGGCCCTGGCCGCGCCCTTGGCCGTGGCCCAAACCTCCACCTGGACCCCAGATCCCGCCCACAGCGATGTGCTGTTCACGGTGCGCCACCTCAGCCTCACCAACGTGCACGGCCGCTTCGGTAAAGTGACTGGGACCATTCATTTCGACTCCAAGAACATCAGCCAATCCTCCGTGCAAGTCAGCATCGATGTGACCGCTGTTGACACCGGCGTGCCCGCGCGCGACAACGATCTCCGCAGTGCAAACTTCTTCGATGTCGCGGCCTATCCCACTGCCAGCTTCCAAAGCACCAAAGTAGCCGAGGGCCCCGGCGGACTGACCATCACCGGCAATCTGACCCTGCGCGGAGTGACCAAGCCGGTCACCTTGCACGTAGTGGGCCCGATGGGGCCGGTGAATGGAATGGACCACAAGCCGCACATGGGCTACTCCGCAACCACCCTCATCAACCGTCTCGATTTCGGCATCGGCCCCAAGTATCCGGACGCTGTGATCGGTGACCAGATCACGCTCACAATCGACCTCGACGTCGCAAAGCAACAGTAGCAAGCAGCCGGGCCGGCAGCGCCCGGCCGCTGCCGGCCCACTGGCCCACGGAGTTTCTGGCTATGGCGAGCATGAAGCAGGAAATCGAGCAGGAACGTCCGCTTTCCAGCCCGGAAGAAGAGGTGCTCCTCAATCTGGCGCGCTCCTGCGATTCTCTGAATCGAGCCTTCCAACGCAGCACGCGCCGTTTCGGCATCACCGCCACGCAATACAACGTCCTGCGCATCTTGCGCGGAGCACAGCCCGATGGGCTCAACTGCGCGGCCATCGGCCGCCGCATGATCGCCGCCGAACCCGACATCACCAGGCTGTTGAACCGGCTGAAGACGATGCGGCTGGTTCGGCAGCATCGCGACCGGCAGGATCGCCGCATCGTCTGGACCCAGATCTCCGAGACTGGGCTTGAACTGCTGACCACGATGGAACCCGTGATGACGCGTGTGCCCGCGGAGCTGCTGGGCCACATGAACGCTGAGGAATTGGGGGTGTTCAACCGTCTTCTGCAACTGGCGCGCGCACGCAGCACCACCCTGGAGCATCAGGATGCCGCCCTGGGTGTGCTGCCCGTGCGGGATGAAAATGAGAACCCTTCCGAGGCTGCGGATCCGGCTGGAGGATCGCCCGCGGCTATTGCCCCATAACCTTCTGCACCATCATCTCTTCGTCCCCGTCTCCGCGGATGATCTTATTGTGCAGGCAGTAAAGCGCCAGTTCGAGACGGTCGCTGACGCCGAGTTTGTCGTAGATCTTGCGCAGATAGTTCTTGATCACCTGTTCCGTCGTGCCTAACTGGAACGCAATCTCCTTGTTCCGCTTGCCCTGCGTGATGCAGGTGATGATCGCCATCTCCTTGGGCGACAGGCGGGGTTGATTGCGCGGGCACACCAGAGCCGCGGCCTGGGCCCGATAGGCCTGGATCACCCAGTTCACGCTCTGGTTATCGATCCAGGTTTCGCCCGCCGCGATTCTCCGCACGCAGCGCACCAGCAGATCGGGCGAGATGGAACGCGAGATGATGCCCCGCACGCCGCGCCGGTAGAGTTCCACTGTGTGGTCCTCTTCAGAGGCAATCGCCTGCACGATCAGCTTCACATCGGGGGCAAGGCGGAGCAGATCGGGAATTACGTTGGCGGTACCGGCTAGAAGATTCCCTTCCAGCAACACTACGTCCGTGGGATAGCGCTCAATGGCGGTGCGCAGACCCTCCAGCGAGTCCACTTGGGCCACCACCCGAATATCGTCTTCCAGTGCGAAGATCTTGCGGATCCCGACACGGTAAATAGCCTGGGAGTCTGCCAGGATAATGCGGATGGTGCCCGGCTTATCCGGTGCCTCGGGGATTTCGGCGTCGGGAGCGTTTTGAAGGTCCATAGAATAGGGCGGCAAAACCACGGGGCCTCTCACTGCTCCCCAAACTGATAGTCGTCAATCGTGGCCGCAGCAAGGTACTGGTTTTGGCTTAAAGAGCAGCGTACCACACGCCCGGTGCAGTGAACCAGTACATCCTTGCTGGTATGCATCACTTCGCGGGGCATGCGCAGCGAAAACCGCACTCTTTCCCCCGGCTCGAGCCGCTGCCCGATCTCAAGGAGCACCCCGCTGGCAGAGATATTCCTTGTGATCGCCGGAAACTCTCCAGCCTCGTTCCACAGCACCGCCGGAATCTCGAGAGGGAAACGAACCGCGCAGCGCACATCCTGCCCCGTGAACTTGCGCGTTTCCGCTTCTGCCTCGGGAAGATCCTGTTGCGGTTTCCGTGTACTCATCGAGTCTTCCACTCTGGGGATTCCCCACCCATCCACTCTAGCCGAGTTATCCCGCCCAAGCTACAGCACAAAAGTGTTCCCACGATAAAGATGTATCTTCGGATTCACTGATCGTACAGCCAGGGAGGAAATCGCCAGCCATTCGCTTTCAGCGCTGCACGCCTCTTCTAGTGGTGCGTTTGTCCCAGAGACGCTTGAAGCCGCCAGGAAGACGCAGTCGGCAGCCGAAAGGTAACTCCTTAATCACCTGCAAAGGTTACCAATAATGCAAACATTAGGCGAATATTCCACCATTCCCATCCAATAAGTCCCGTTTTAACCCTCTTTCTCTTCAAATAATTTGAATTATGTTACTTTTGTTGTATTCAAGCTACCCCGTTTGGGTTACTCTATGCCCTGCAAAGTTTTCCTCAATTAAGGAGCCCCCATGCGTTCGTTCGTCAGCCGCTCGATGATGTTCGGTATCTTTGTTGCCTTTGGCGCTACTGCTTGCTTCGCCTCCAGCCCGGCCAGCTCACAGCCGACCTTCCCGAAGGCCGTCGCCGCTGCCCAGCCGCTTATCCCGCTGCCGCCCGCCGTCGCTGCCGCTCAGCCGCTTATCCCGCTGCCGCCTGCCGTCGCTGCCGCCCAGCCGCTCATCCCGCTGCCGCCGACCGTCGCCGCCGCTCAGCCGCTCATCCCGCTGCCGCCGACCGTCGCTGCCGCTCAGCCGCTTATCCCGCTGCCGCCCGCCGTCGCCGCTGCTCAGCCGCTTATCCCGCTGCCGCCGACCGTCGCTGCCGCTCAGCCGCTTATCCCGCTGCCGCCGACCGTCGCTGCCGCTCAGCCGCTTATCCCGCTGCCGCCCGCCGTCGCCGCCGCTCAGCCGCTTATCCCGCTGCCGCCCGCCGTCGCCGCCGCTCAGCCGCTTATCCCGCTGCCGCCGGCTGTGAGCTAATCAGCCGGAGACACTCGATTCGCCTCGTCCGTACTGCTAGACTCAGAACAACAGCAAGAACGACGAGGACATTGTGAATATTGACAGCGTTTTGTGGCTCGCTGGCACGGCCGGTGAAGCGATAGTCATCGCGCTGCTGATCTATCGCCGCATGTGGCGTGCCTTTCCGTTCTTCTTTTCGTATTCTGTCTGGACGCTGATCTCCAGCGCCGCTGGCTATGCCCTCTTCCGGAGCCACTTCGCCGGATACGCAATGGTTTACCTTGGCGTGCTCGTCGTCGACTCAGCACTATTGTTTGGCGTGCTGGTCGAACTCGTATGGGCAGTCCTCCGTCCGCTACGGCCTGCGCCGCCGCGCCGCCTGCTCTATCTCATTATTGGTCTCATCCTCGTGATTGGCGCCGCTATTTGGCCGCTGGCGAGAATCGCAGTTCCACCCACCGCCGACTCCCACTTGCTTCTGATCCTTCACCTCCAGCAAACCTTCTACCTCCTGCGAGTGGTGGTCTTTCTGGGAATAGCGTGCTGCAGCCAGTTTCTCGCCATCGGCTGGCGAGACCGCGAACTGCAGATCGCCACCGGCCTTGGATTCAATGCCGTCGTCAGCCTTGCGGTGGCGATGCTTTACGCTTACCCATCGATGAACATGCAGTTTCATCATCTGGACGAACTGGTCATTGCCAGCTATCTTTGTTCCTTGCTCTATTGGACGGTAAGCTTCGCCCAGCCCGAACAGGCGCGCCGCGAATTCAGCCCGCAGATGCAGAGCATGTTGCTGGCAGTAGCCGGCACTGCTCATGCAGCTCGCGTTGCCTTGCAGGATCCCGCTCACGGAACAAAGAAATTGGAACGATAACCGCTTGAGGAAAAGTGACTTCTCCAGCAATTTCTCGGAGATTCTAACCGGACGTTGCCTGTTGCCATCTCCTACCAAAGACCACGGGACAGAGGAGACATTTACGGGATGAACGAAGCATTCCTGAAAACAATGGAAGCGCTCGTTGCAGGCATCTTGTCGCTCTCACTGTTTGCCACACTCATCATTCGGCGGATCGCCCGCATCTTGCCGGCTTTTACAGCCTATATGGGGCTCTACATTGCAGAAGCGGTTGTGGCGACAGTGGCGATGTACTCTGTGCACCATACCTATCGTGCCGTTTACTTGGGCGTCTCCGTGCTCGACCTCATCTTTTCCATGTCCGTCCTAGCCGAAATCGGTGGAAACGTTTTGCGCAGCAACCAAATGCCCACCGATGCTTGGATCAAGTGGCCGGCGCTCCTCTTCGGCGGCTCCAGTCTGCTTCTTTGGCCGCTGGTGCGCTGGGCCAATCCTCCCCACCTGCCCTTTCTCTATTGGATGGATCTGCGCTTGACTCAAGCGAGCAGCATCGGCTCGATCGCCGCAGTTCTGGCGCTCCTAACCTGGAGCAACGCACTCAAACTCCACTGGCCTGAGCGCGAACTCCGGGTCATGATAGGCATGAGTCTGGAGAGCCTGGTTGCATTCGCAGTGCTCGTTCTTTACGTGAACGGCAAGGTGGGGCACCAATATTACTGGCTCGACCTCTTCACGCCTCTAGCCGGCATTTGCGCCCTTGCCTATTGGCTGCACTATTTCTGGCTGGACGCCAGCGCGACTGCGCCCCTGGGCGAGGCTCAGCAGTCCCGCCCAATCGAACCCGACTCCACTGCGCAAGAGGACCGAGGGCACTTTTCCGCTCCCGCCGCATTCTCGTGAATCTGTCCCCGCCAGGGCTTTAGGTGCCCGATGGGGTCGATGGCGTGCTGCCACCTGACCGGGGTTACTTTGGTCCATTGTCCCTTCGGGCGGTTACTTTTTAACACAAACGGGTTACAACCAGTTGATTTTTGGCCCTTTTTCGGCGATATTCTTGATATCGACCGTAAGGTACCTGGAATCGACGAGGGCTCTCTCTCGTAAGGGGGGGATTAGACTTCCCTCCACAAGGGGCACGAATGATGTTGCCGGTTCTCCAAATCGTCGTCATCGCCGCGGTGGCATATTACCTGTACCGCTGGCGCTCGAATGTCCGGCGCCGCAATACCCAGACGTGGGAGACGCTGCTCGCTGAGCTTCGCCCCGAGTGGAGCGCCCGTGAATTGAGCGAGCGCTTCCTCTGGCAGGAAGGCGTGAACACCACCCCCGAGGACGCATGGAAGCGCATGGAAGGCCCCAAAGGCCTCTGGGTCATGTTCCAGAACGCCAAGATCATGATGGAAATGGCCGATTATGCGGCCAAGAACTGCGACGGCGTCGATAAAGTCCTGGTTTCTACCCTGCACAGCGATGCCATGCAGGTCCGCATCTGCGTTCTCGCAGCACTGGCGCAGTATGCCTGCATGCAGGGCACCGAAGGCGTTCGCGTGAATGCCTATCGCGCCGCGACCATGTACACCGCGATGGCTGCCCGCACCACGCAGTTGCTGCAAAACTACGCGGCCGGTATGATTCCCGACTTCGTCGCCGCCATGTAGTCTGGCTGAGATTCCAAAGCGAAAGCCCCGGCGCTCGCCGGGGCTTTCGCTTTGTGCCTTCTGTTACGTCGGATTCGCCGCCAGGAACTCGTTGATCCGGCCGTACTCTTCCTCGCTCAGCCGGAAGGAGAGCGCCGCCGCGGTTTCCTCCACCTGACGCGCATTGCGCCCGCCTACGATGGCTCCGGTCACGGCAGGATGGTGCAGCGTCCAGGCGACGGCCACCACTCCCGGCACCACGCCATGCTCTTTGCCGATCGCGCGCAGCAACTCCACCAGGCGCAGATTCCTGCCCAGGCGCGGTTCGTTGAACTCCGGGGTCTTCCGCCGCCAGTCATCAGCCGGCATTGCGGCGATCCGCTCCGCGCTCATCTTGCCGGTCAGCATGCCCGAAAGCATCGGCGAGTAGTTGATCACGCCGATATTGTTGGCCTGGACAAAGGGCAGAATCTCCGCCTCGATCGCCCGGCGCAGCATGGAGTAGGGCGGCTGAAGGCTGGTGATCGGAGCGATCTTCTGCACCCGCTTCATCTGCTCCACGTTGAAGTTCGAGACTCCGATCCAGCGGATCTTGCCCTGCTCGCGCAGCCGCGCCAGCGCCTCCCATCCCTCCTCGATCTCGTCTTCGGGATTGGGCCAGTGCACCTGGTAGAGGTCGATGGCGTCTACTTGCAGGCGGCGCAGCGAGGCCTCGAGCTCCTCGGCCACCGAGGCGGCCTTCAGCGAGTTGTAGATGGATTGGTCCTCGCGCCAGCGCATCGAACACTTGGTAAACACATACGGCTTCTTGCTGACCGAGCGCAGGGCACGCGCCACGACTTCCTCCGAGTGCCCCAGGCCGTAAATGGCGGCGGTGTCAATCCAGTTGATGCCCAGATCAAGAGCGCGATGAATGGCGGCGATGGAGTCATTGTCGTCCTGGGCGCCCCAGGAATACTGCCAGTCGCCGCCGCCGATAGCCCAGGCGCCGAAGCCGATCGGCGTGATCGCCAGATCGGAGTTGCCGAGCTTACGCAGGGATCCCGTAGCCAGTTTGCTCATAGCACCAAGATAGATGCTCGTCCAGCCGCCGCGATGCACAGAGTTTGTGGATCGCGACGGCGCGGAGCCGAAGAGGAAGAGCAGCGCTTACTTGGCTAGCTGGCTGCGGGCAATCGAATCGAGAACGCCATTGAGGAAGTTGATTGACTCCCCGGCGGAATAGCGGCGGGCAATCTCTAGCGCCTCGTTAATGACGATGGGAAATGGCGTTCCTTTGAATCCGAGCATCTCCGCAACCGCCATGCGCAGCAGATTGCGATCCACTGCCGGCATGCGCTCCAGGCGCCAGTTCTGCGAGTGCGCCGTAATCAGCTCGTCGATGCTTTCCTGCCGCTCGACAGCCACGCGAAACAGATCCTCGGCAAACCCGCGCGCGGCAGGATCGACTGGATCGCTGGACTTCCAGAACGTCGCCCGCACCTGGTCGGGGCTCTGCTTGCCCAGGTCGGCCTGAAACAGCATCTGCATGGCCATCTCGCGGCCTTTGCGGCGTGCGCCGCCGGGATGAGATCCACCGCTCAAGCGTGGCCGCCTTCCTGCCGCTTGTCCTGCTCCAGTTTGCGCTTCAGACTCACCATCTCAATTGCCGCTGCTCCCGCCTCAAATCCCTTATTCCCTGCTTTGATGCCGGCGCGATGCAGAGCCTGCTCCAGGGTCTCGCAGGTCAGCACGCCAAAGCTGTGCGGAATGCCGGTCTCCTGCTGCGACTGCCCGATGCCGCGCGCCACCTCGTTGTAGATGGCCTCATAATGCGCCGTCTCGCCGCGCAACAGGCAGCCGAGCGTCACAATCGCATCGACCCCGCCGCGATTGGCAATCGTGCGCGCCGCCCCGGGAATCTCCCAGGCGCCGGGCACGCGCGCCACTTCGATATCGGCCCGTCGCGCGCCGCTGCGCAGCAACACGTCCAGAGCTCCATCCAGCAGCCGATCGGTAATCACCGCATTCCAGCGCGCGACCACGATGGCGAACTTCATACCCTCCGCGGAGAGATCGCCCTCCGCAGCTACCGGCTTACCCTGGAGCGGATCGCTCCACGCCCAGAAGCCAAAAGCAAATCCCGGCTCCGGCTCCACCGTGAACATGCGCGACTTCCAATGCGTCTCCGCAATCTCCGAAAGCCGCACCAGCGCCGCCTCGCCGCCGGTCGCGCGCAGCCATTCCTCCGCAGCCTGCCTGGCCGCATCCAGAGAGGTGACTTCGACGAACATCTCCGCGGGATACTGCTGCGGACCGTCGATCAGCTCCAGTTTGCCCAGGGGAACAGAAAAGCTCGCCGCGCGCGTCGTGCCGTCTTGCCAGCCTACGCCCTGCGCAAACCCGAGCGCAGCCAGAAACCCGGTCAGCCGGTCGTAAGCATCCTTACTGCCTGCGCGGCGCAGGAACGAAATTGCTTTCACCATATCTCGATTTTAACGTGCGCGGCGGCTCCTCTCGCGGCCGCGCTCAAACGCCAAAATGCTCAAGTGCAGGGCAGAAACAACAATGCCGGCCTCAGCCGGCATTGTTGCGTTCCGATCCAGCTTCGGCGCTATGTCACCGGCCTCGGCTTCACCACAATGGCCGTTGCGGGTACGACGGGCGCGCTCCCTGTATAGGTGCATCCCCCGTCTGTAGTGACGCTGCAAGAGGGCAGATTCGGGCTCATCTGCAACGAGTCAGTCGGCACGCTCGTGGCGCTGATCGAGTTTGGAATCTGGATGAAGTGGATCTTGTTGTCGCCTGCTGTGGACAAGTAGAAGTAAGTGTTGTCGGGGCTGAAGACTCCCACCAGCGGAGCCGTAATCGATGAGGCGCCAGTCAGTGCAACCTGGCCCACCGAACCGGCTGCGCCGCCCGCCGCAGGCAGGTAGTACGGCAATACCGCGTTGGTCCCGGTTCCGTCGTAGGTCACGAAAGCCAGGCTGGTTCCGGTTTCACCCGGGACTGGCACCGGAGTCTCTCCCGTCACCACCTGGTTCACCCCGGTCGTGCTGGATACCGGCAGCGGCACATTCTGCACCGAGGTCGGGCCAATGATCAGCGGCGACATCGTCTGCGCATTCGTCGTCGGATTGGTCGTGACCTGGCAGGCCTGCGGCGAGAGAATCCCGTTCACCTTGGTTCCGGGAATATTGATGGAAATGTCGTGCAAGGTAATGCCACCGCCTGCCGTCCACTCTGCGCTGAGGATGTGATGACCCTCAACCGTGGCCGCCAGCGTGTCGCTCTGCACCGCCTCACCGGGATCGCCCAGCGGGTAGTAGGTGATCGAGGCCGCGTCGCCCACCGTGCCCGAGGGGCACCAGGTGCGCGCTTCGGTCGGCGTGCCGCGCAGGTAGGCGCCCACGCTGGGAATCATGACCGCCGGATTCTGCTGCACTGGAATCGGAGGCGCGGTGTTCGGCAACAGCGAGCACGACGGAATCTCGTCTGGCGGCAGCGGGCTGGGCGGCAAAGGATACTCGTTCCACCCCGTGTTCGCGTTGTAGACATAAAGTGTATCCGTGTGCCCGGAGATCAAAGGCGTGCCGCAGGCCGCCGGTGTATTCAATTCCGCGTTGTCAGTGATGTACAGCGTCTTGGCGTCAGGCGTCCACGCGGCCGCATTGCCCATCCCAGGGAAGCTCGATGCCGATCCACTGGACGGGTTGTAGAGATAAAACAGATGGCGCGCCTGGTCGTTAATCAGCACCAGCGAATTGTCGGGAGCTACCGCCAGCACGACACCCGGCACCGAAGTATCCTGCCTGCCAATAGCATCGCTGGTCGTGCTGTACATCATCAACTCGCGAGGCGAGCCGAAATAAAGACTTACGCCCCTCTCGTCCATGACGAATGAGTTGGGAACGTACGGCAAACGCGTCGTCGATCCTCCCGTTCCGGTGAGCTGTTGCAGCGTAACGAAATATTGGGACGTTCCGGGCGCAGCAAAATAGATGTAATTGCTGGTTGTGCCCGGCGTAATGATGTTCACCGGGTTCGAAGCAATCGAAAGACCGGTACCATTCATGCCCAGCACATTGATGGGAGCCGGGTTGCAGATGCCCGGCTGGCAGATCGCCGTCACTGAGGCGACGCCCGGGAAACTGCTGGTGATCGTGCCGCCTGCGCCGACATTAATGTCGAGCTGGTTCGTGGATTGATAGGTGAGATCGAGACCGGTAATCTGCTGGCCGTTGGTATCGTAAACCGTCGTTGCGACAGTCTGCGGCGTGCCCTGCGTGACGGTGCCCGAAGTCGCGCCGTTCGCCAGGGTAGTTGTGATCGACGCCGGAGGGCAGGTCGAGAAGTAGCCGGCGGAAGAACCCGAACCGGCAATTGAGGCGGTGATCGCTGTGGTCCCCGGCTGCTCGGCCGTGATCTGGTTATTCACCGAGTTAATCTTCGCCACGCTGGCGGTGCCCACGATGAAGCTCATCGTGCCGATCGAAGCCGGGCACTCGGGAACGGAAGTGACGCCTGGCGCCAGGCCGCCTGGGCAGGAGTAACTCTTCGCTGCGCGGACCGAGGCCGGAGCGCACATCTCATACTGCTGGATCTTGCCGGTGCTGTCCGGCTGGGCGTAGCAAGCCTCGGCATCAAGCTGATTCACGCTTCCCTGCGACTGACAGGATTGCGGGCCCACGAGCGATACAGAGGTCACTGGCGCATGTACGTACACGGCCACCGGGTTCGAGGTCACCGAATGGGCCGTCGCCGTCATATACGCAACGGCGTAGGGCAAATTGCCGGTGGCGGGCGCTGGCGCCGGAGGGTTGCAGTAGGTGTAGTCGGGAATGCCGCCGCCGGAGTTGCGATTCCAGGTGCCGGCGCAGATCGCTCCCGACGGGGAGATATCCACCAACTGGTTGTTCGAGGTTCCGTAGGTATAGTCCCTGCCGCTGACTTGGATGGTGTCGCCCTTGCAGCTATAGGCCGTGGGAACGCGCGCCTGCGTGGTCTGGCCGTAGGCCAGCGAAATGCCCGCGATCTGGGGCTGCAGCACGATCGAAGCAACGTCCGTCGTCTTCAGGCCGAAACCCAGGCCGTTACAGGTACTCGCTCCCGGGTTGCGCGTGCAGCCGGTGATGGAGACACCAGCCGGAATTGCCAGAGATACCAAAAAAACAAGCGCCAAAAACCGCCGCATGAATCCTCCCCGTCCCGCTCGATGTGGCCGCGGAACGGTTCTTTCCGGTCCGTCAGAATCAGTTTTCAGGAAAACCCTCTGCCACCGTTCCGGAGGCGGTGCGCGAGCCTTCCACGCAGCTCTCCGGCCGGGCCCCCGAACATCCGCGCGGACGCCACGGGTCGCAGACAAGTTCCCAAACTAAAGGAAAAGTGTAACAGGGCGGACCCGCAGCAGGCACGGTGTTTTGACGCCCTTGCCGTAGGAATCAGGGGCCCGCGAACGGGAGCTCTCATCTCCACCCCTCTTGCCTAATCCGTGCCCCCTGCTCCCCGCTTTTCCGGCATATACTGCCCGAACCATGCGACCGCCCGTTCCAGCACATCGATCCGGTGCTGCGGGTTGACAAAGCCATGCCCCTCATTTGGATAAACC
>DAIDLI010000103.1 GCA_027449545.1 Acidobacteriaceae bacterium
TAAGAGCAGCGGAGCTTGTGCTGGAATGGGGTCGCGGGCCTATTGTCGGCAACGCTGACCTCACTCTCCTGCCCTTCGCTAGAAAAAAGCGAAGGATAGGGCACCCCTGATCGCGGGAGAACCAGGAGAAAGAAGGGTACGCCACTCGCCGTTCTTCCTCCCCGGTCCCCAAAAGCGAGGGACCGGGGGCACGGTCACTTGTGCTTTGAAAAAGCTGGGGAGCAGGGCGACTCGCCCGATGATCATCGTTCACTCGACCGGATGGAGACCTGAAAAGCAACCGCGGATCCTTCGGCTGCGCCTCAGGAGGGCAGTGCATACGAGCAGCAAATCGCGCGCTACTTCCCGAACCGCTCCCGCACCAGCGCTAGCGCCTCTTCCGCCGTGGCAATTGCCCCTTCCAACTGCGCATCCTCCACCGCCGTCAGCATCTCCTTGAACGCCGGGCCGGGCGGATAGCCGGCGGCGATCAGATCGCGGCCGGTGACCAGCGGCCTGGGCCGCACCGCCTCCTCGCTCAGCGCGGCGCGGCGTTCGCGCACCAAGTCGTGGATGTCCAGGTTACCGTGCGCCGCCAGGCAATCCATGCGGTGCAGCGTCAGGTGCTCGTCAAAGCACTCCAGCCGGAAGAAGCGCTTGAGGGTCGACTCCTTCATGCGCGGCGCGTCGGCAAAGCGCATGTGGTTCTCAATCAGCGCCAGCACCTGCCGCGTCTCTTCGTTCGAGAAGCGGAAGCGGCGGCAGATCTCCGCGCCCATGGCCACGCCAACCTCCACGTGACCGTCGAAGCGGATGCGGTCCGGCGCGCGCATGAAGGTCGGCGGCTTGCCCACGTCGTGCAGCAGCGCGCCCCAGGCCAGCGTCATCGGGCATCCCGCCGGGAGCTGCTCCAGCAGCATCAGCGTGTGGATCCACACATCGCCCTCGGGATGGAACTGCGGCGGCTGCTCCACACCGTGCATGCGGCTTACCTCCGGCAGCACCTCCGCCAGCAGGCCTGTCTCGTCGAGCAGTTCGAAGGCCCGCCGCGCGTGCCCTTCGGTTAGCATCCTGGTCAGCTCGTCGCGGATGCGCTCGCGGCTGACGGCGTGAATCCGGCCCGCCAGGGCCCGAATGGCGCGCCTAGTCTCTGCTTCGAGTTCAAAGCCGAAGCGCGCCGCAAAGCGCACCGCCCGCAGCATGCGCAGATGGTCTTCCTCGAAGCGCTTGTGCGGGTCGCCGATGGCGCGCACAATGCCGGCATCGAGATCGGCCACGCCGCCCACGTAGTCCAGCACCGCGGAGCGCAGCAGCTTCTCCCCACCGCGGCGCTCGCTCAAAGGGCCGGCCCCCCGCAATGGGTCCAGCAGCAATCCGTTGATCGTGAAGTCCCGCCGCTTCACATCCTCTTCCGCGCTCTGCGTATAGCGCACCGCATCGGGATGGCGTCCATCGGAGTACGCCAGATCCGACCGGAAAGTCGCCACCTCCGTGGGCTTCTCGCCCTTCGATCCTTCGGACGAACCTCTCTCCAAAGTCTCTGCCGCATCGCAGTGAGCCACCAGCACCACGCCGAAGTGGGCGCCCACCGCGAAGGTTCGCGGAAACATCTCCAGTACCACATCGGGGGTAGCGCTGGTGGCCACGTCATAGTCGAGAGGCTCGCGGCCCAGCAGCAGATCGCGCACGCAGCCGCCCGCCAGATAGGCCTCATAGCCCTCGCTGCGCAGCTTCTTCACGATGCCAAGCGCAGCTTCGAATTGGCGTGATGCGGACAGCATACTCAACCCTATTTTGCCCTAAGCGGCGCTTGGGCCCTCGAATGGTTCGGATGCGCTGCCAAGCCGACTTGCCGACTCGCTGTTCCAAAGCTCCGCCCCACCGCAGGTGGCTCGATAAACTGGAATCATGCCCACCGGCCTGATCCTCGGCATCGAAAGCTCCTGCGACGAAACCGCTGCCGCGGTGGTGGAACGCGGCGCCCGCACGCTCTCCTCGACCGTGGCCTCGCAGATTGCCACCCACGCGCGCTACGGCGGCGTGGTGCCGGAGCTGGCCAGCCGCGAGCACCTGCGCGCCATCGTGCCGGTCGTCCACGCGGCTCTGGCCGAGGCCGGGATCGGCTTCGACGACCTCGATGCCATCGCCGTCACCAGCGGCCCGGGTTTGGCCGGCGCGCTCCTGGTCGGCATCACCTACGCCAAGGCGCTGGCCTTTGCGCGCAATCTGCCGCTCATCGCCGTCAACCACCTTGAAGGCCACATCCACGCGGTGCTGCTGAACGAGCGCGAGCAGGGGTTGACGGAGACTCGTGGTCTCCCACCCTTCGAGCACAATACGCTCGAAGGATGGGGCACCCCGCCGCAGGGGACGGGCGGTAGCCCGTCCGATTCGCCGGACGCGCAGTCCCTGGCCCTGGTCGTCTCCGGCGGCCACACCCATCTCTACCTGGCGCAGCCTGCGCATGGCGCGTGGCGCTACCGGCTCGTGGGCCGCACCCTCGACGATGCCGCCGGCGAAGCTTATGACAAGGTGGCCAAGCTGCTCGGCCTCGGCTATCCAGGCGGGCCGTGGATCGACACCCTCGCTCAGTTCGGCAATCCCGAAGCGGTGCCCTTCTCCTTTGCGCAGATCAAGACCAAGGCGCACCTAGCCGGCAAGGCCCCACGGACCAAGGCGGCCCGAACCGCGCCCATCGCGGCCCTCGATCCGCACTTTCTGTTCTCCTTTTCCGGCATCAAGACCGCGGTGCTGCGCTACGTCGAGCTGCACAACCTGCGCGCCGAAGCCGAAGCCCGCGCCGCCCGCCTCTTCCCCACTCGGAATTCGGGTGCCCCCGAGCCTGCCCTGAGCTTGCCGAAGAGTTCCGCTTCTGAGACGGGGGAGACCCCGCAACCCGGACCGCGCATTCCCCAAACCAGGGAAGCGGCCCTCGATCTCTGCCCGCAACCCACCCTCGATCTGATCGCCAGCTTTCAGCACGCCGTTGTGGGCGACCTGATGAAGAAGACCTTCGCCGCCGCCGAAGCCACGGGCGCAAGCCGCGTGCTGGTCACCGGCGGCGTGGCCGCCAATCGCGAGTTGCGCCGCCGCTTCAGCGCCGAGGCTGCGCGCCGCGGGCTGCGCATTGCTTTCCCCACGCTCGTGCTCTCCACCGACAACGCCGCGATGATCGCCGCCGCTGCATGGCCGCGCCTCCAGGCCGGCGAGTTTGCCCCGCCCGATCTCAGCGCCGATCCCTCGCTCACCCTCTAAGCCACTGCCGGGCTATTGCGCGTCGAACGGCATCCCCAACAGCGTTGCCAGCACCGAACGGGCATTTTCCAGAGAGGCCTGCAACCGGATCGCTTCAGTTTGCTTGGCCAGGAAGTTCGTTTGCGCCGTCACATACAGGCCGGCATCGAGCTTGTTCTGGCGCAGGTTCTGCTCGGCCGCCTGCGCGGTGTTCTTGAGCGCGGGTAACTGGCCATCCAGGTCCTTGAGCTGGGCGGCCATGATCTCGCTGGCCTTCCAGACCTCGTCGGCCTGGCTGGTCGCGGCATCGAGCTGGGACTGATATTGCTGGCGCAGCAGGTCGCGCGTGGCCCGCTGAATGGCAATCTGGCCTCGATTGCGGTTGAAGAGGGGCAGCGTGAGCGTGACCTCCGGCCCGAACGCATTCACGCCCTCTACCGGATCGCGCTCCAGATCGACACCTGCGCTCAGGGAGGGGAACTGAGCGAGGATGGCGCGGCGCAGCGCCTCTTCCTGGCTCCGATAGCCGGCCTGCAACGCCAGCAGATCCACCCGCCTGTGCGGCAGCGCGGACACCGCCGCTTCGAATGTCGCCCGGGGCAGGGGTTGAAGCTGCGGCTGGCCCAGCAGATGCAGCCTCGCCTCCGGTTGCAGCCCAAGCAGCGCATTGAGCTGATGCTGTGTCAGGTTCATGTCCATCTGAACCTGCCGCAGCGTGGCATCGGCATCGCTCACCGCGATCAGATCCGAGGCAACGATGGTGGATGTCTCGTCCCCGCGTTGCATGGCCGTCCGAGCGCGGCGATAGTTCTCTGTCAGCAGCGACTGGTTCGCCTGGAGGACCTTGAGCAGGCGCTCATCGCTGCGCGCCTGAATGAACAGCTCGCGCGCTTTCTCCGCGACCTGAATCTCCTGCCACAGAATGTTCAGATGGACCTGATCCGCCGATGCTTTGGCGGCTGCCTTGGCGGCGCCGCGCGTGAGGATCGCCTGGATGTTCTGATCCAGCGTGAGCACGCCGCCGTAGTTCAGCGCCGACGACGCGAAGCCGGCGCCGAGTTGCGGATCGGGCAGAAGACCGGCCTGGAGCAACTGCGCGCTGGCGACGTTCGCCTGAATCCGCGCCGCCTTCAGGTCGGGATTGTTGAGGACCGCGAGCGTCATCACGGTCGTCATATCCAGGCCCTGCGGCGAGACGGTGTGCGGCGTCAGGCCCGGCACGTCGAGCTGTCCGGCGGGGACGGTGAGCTGGGCCGCGCTGGTCAAATCCGGCGCGGTGGGCAGAGGACTGGGCCGGTAATGCGCGCAGCCGCACGCCGCGGAGGCGATCAAGACGGCCGCTGAATGCTTGAGCCAGGCTGGAATCTTCATGCCCGTGCCTCCTTCTCGATCTGGCGGCGGCGCATGTGCAGGTAAAGCGCCGGCAGAAGGTTGGTGCTGAGCAAAGCGCTCCACAGAATGCCGCCCAGAACCACGGCGGCCAGTCCCTGTTCGGGAGCGGCTCCCTGGCCCCAGCCCAGCGCCGTAGGCAGCATGCCCAGGACCGCCGTGAGTGTGGTCAGCGCAATCGGGCGGAAGCGCACGTGAACAGCTTCCTTCACGGCCTCCTCGGGCGGCATTCCTCCGGCTTCGTTGCGGCGCGTGCGATACAGCAGCACAATGCCGTGATTGAGGCCGATCCCCACCAGCGTGAGAAACGCCACCATGCCGATCGCGTTCAATCCCACTCCGCTCACCAGCAGCGCCAGCGCGCCCCCGGTGAAGGCAAGGGGAATCTGCAGCAGGAGCAGCCCGGGGACGAGCAGGCCGTCGAATTGCAGGATCATGATGGCGATCATCAGCAGGAAGGCGGCGATGGCCGCTGCGCTCAATCCCAGCACCGCGGTTTCGAGCTGCGGATAAAGCCCGCCGAACTGATAGCGGTAGCCAGCGGGCAGTTGCAGGCCGGCCAGGGCTTTGCGCGCGGATGCGATGGTGCTGCCCAGCGGTCCGGTGGGCGTGGCCATAATCTCCAGCGCGCGCGCTCCGTCGATGTGGCGAATCTGGTCCGGCGTGGGCACCAGCCGAATGTCGGCAAGCTGTCCCAGCGGCGTCCATCCATCGGTGCGGATCGGCAGCCGCGCCAGGTCTTCGATGGACTGATCGGGCGCGCCGGCCATGCGTACGTAGAGCGCCAGCGGCACATTGCCCTCCGGGATCTCGGCGACGATCTCTCCATTGATCAAAGGCCGAATCTGGCTGTAGAGATCGGCAGCCGTCAAATGCCGCGCGGCCAGCGCATAGATGCGCGGGGTAATTTGCAGCTCTGTGATGAGGTATCCGTCGTTGTTGAAGATTCCGGTCAGTGCCGCAATCGGGCGCAGCCGCTGAACCATCTGCTCGCTGAGGCTGCGCAGGCGGTTGATGTTGCTGCCGTAGACGTCGATCACGAACGGCTGGGGCAAGCCCGATAGGCTCTCGCCCACCCGCTCGATGGTGGGCGTGTCGATGGAGGTTTGCACCGCCGGAGTCTGGGTCTCCTTCAGGATCCGGTTGCTGATTGCATCCAGGCTGCTAACGTCCACGTTCGGTTTCACAGTGATCTGAATCTCGCCTGCATAGGCCGGTTCGGTGTATATCCCGGTTGACGGCGAGCCGATGCGGGCGAAGACGTGCGCCACGGCCGGATCGGCCTCAATGCGCCGCGTCATGTTCATGACCACGCCCTCGGTTTCCAGCAGAGAAGAACCGGGTGGCAGAGTGAAGCTTTCGAGCAGCACGCCTTCATTGGGCAGCGGCAGAAAGTTCACAGGCACTAGCAGCAATCTCGCCAGGCTGCCCACCAGCAGCAGCACACACACGCCCAGGCTGAGCTTGGGTCGTTTCGCAACCAGGTCGAAGAGCCGCTCGTTGCGCACGCGCAACCAGTTGAGCGCCTTGCCTGCCGTGGTCGGCGTTGCACGGGCCTTCGCCTTCAGAAACCCCAGGCTGAGCGGGATCAGGCTGACAGAGATCAGCAGCGAGGCCAGAAGAGAGAAGGTCATCGCCAGCGCGAAGGGGATAAAGAAAAGCCCGGCGAGACCGCCCACAAACAGCAGCGGAATGAAAACCGAGACCGTCGTCAGCGTTCCCGTAACATCGGGTCCGACGATGTCGCGCAGGCCGTTGGCCACGCCGGCCCACCGCTCTTCGCCTTGCTCCCAGCGGTGATAGATGCTCTCCAGCACGATGATCCCGTCGTCGCTGAGCAATCCCACCGCGATGGTCAGCGCGCCCAGCGTCATCAGGTTCAGGCTCTGCCCCGTTGCGTAGAGGCAGCCGACGCCAAGCAAGACCGAGAGCGGAATGCTGAGGGAAAGAATCCAGATGCCGCGCCCGCCGCCAAGAACCCACAGCAGTACTGCAATCGCCAGCACTCCGCCAACGATCAGGTTTCTACCCAGATCGGATGCCACCACGTTGACCAGATGCCCCTGGCTGTAGATGCTGACCCATTTGACTCCAGCCGGAAGCTGCTTGAGCGAGTCGGTCAGCGTGCGCTGCACGCTTTCGTCCACCGGAATGGTGGAAGCGCCCGGCTGCTTGAACACGACCAGCGCAATAGTCGGCCGGCGGTCGAGCAGAGCGGCATTGAGCGTGGGCACGGCCCCGCGCACGATACGCGCCAGATCGTGCAGCGGAATAGGCCCGTTGATACTCGGAACCGGAATCTGCTCCAGATCGTGAATGTGTGCCGGCAGGCTGCGCACCTCGATGAACAGATCCTGGTGCCCCTGCGTGAGGTAACCGCCGGGTTGCAGCACAACCGCCTGTTGCAGCGCAGCAACCAGTGAGGAGATCGGGACGCCGTAGCGGTACATGGCGGCGAGGTCGGGCTGCACCCATAGCGCCTCCTGCCCGCTGCCGTACACGTCCACGCGGTACACGCCGGGCAGGGCGCGCAACGCCGGGACCACATCGGCCAGCACCGCACGCTGCACTGCGGCGGGATTGTCCGCGGCCGGAATATCGAGGCTGTAGTCGGCCACCTCATTGATGGCCGCGCCCATGATCTCGGCGAATGGCTGCACGGCCGCCGGAAGCTGTCCCCGCGCGCGGTCGATCGCGCCGTTGACCGCCATCAGGTCCTGCTGGGGATCGGTGCCTTCGCGGAAGCGGATATCGGTCTCCACCAGCCCATTGCCCATGCTCGAACGCACGTCCACGAGATTGGGCAGCGCCTGAATCTCGCCCTCGAGCGGCCAGGTGATCTCCGACTCCAGTTCCGCGGCAGTCGCTCCCGATTCCCGGCTCATCACGCTGATCTCGGGAAAATTGAAGCGCGGCAGCACCTCTACCGGAATCTTCCAGTAGGCGTAGAGGCCATACAGGATCAGCGCCCCATAGATGAGCGACCACAGCAGAGGCTGCATCAGCAAACGACGAAACGTAGTGTTCTCGGCCATGGCTCCTAGTCCGGAATCTGGTACTGCTCGGCAATGCTTGCGTGGAACAGCAGGTAGGCGTTGTTGACCACGACCTTGGAGCCGGGAGCAAGTCCGCTCACGAGGAATGTCTGCCATCCTCGCGTGGGCCCGGGCACCACCTGCTGGGCGCGATCGCCCTTGGCGGTACGTACCATCACCCACCATGTGCCCTGATTGAGCACCAGCGCGCGGGTGGGCACGGCAACCATCTGCCGCGCGGGCAGGTCGAGAGTCACGGTTCCCGATTCGCCGCTCAGCCAGGCACTATGCGAGCCAACAGGCTCCAGCGCGATCGATTCGCCGCCGCCCATCGCGATGGTTCCGGGAATGGAGGCGACCCGCACCTTCACCGGCTTGGCGCCGTCCGCCGGCGCGAACTGGCCGCTCATGCCCACGCGGATGGAAACCAGATCCGCTCCGTAATAGTCGGCCAGCAGCCACAGGCCCTGGGCCGGTTGCACCGTCAGCACCGGCTGGCCGGTGCTGACCCACGCGCCATCGGCGCTGTTGAGCTGGAGCACAATGCCGTCCGCAGGCGCGGCGATTGTCATCAGTTGCCGAACGGTTTCGAGCCGCGACTGCGCATTCACCAGCCCACTGCGGGCCTGCGCCACAGCGCTTTCCGCCTGCTGTACGGCCTGTCGTGTAGTCAGGTGTGCAGGCAACTGCTGCTGCGCGATGGCGAGCGACTTCTGCGCCGCATCCAGTTGCGAGCGGGCGCTGCGCACATTCGCCTCGCTTTGCACCACCAGCGAATCGATGGCGGGCCCGCTCAGATGCGCCAGCGTCTGTCCGGCGCGCACGTGCGATCCGGGCCGGACCTTCAGATCGGTGATCACGCCGGTTTCGGCTGCGCTCACCGTCACAAGGCTGACCGGCGCAACCTGCCCGTACGCGCTCAATCGGGATGTTTGCGGCTGGCTTTCGACCGTCACAACATCTGCACTGGAAGCCTGGGCAAACAGCGTGCCGGCGGAGGCGAGCAGCGCAAGGGCCATCGCCGCCGGAAGGGCGACGGGCGGCCGCTTGCCCCTGGCGGAGCAAAGAACGAATTTCATGACAACTCCCGCGAATCGTTAGTTCGAGAAGGAACACACGCACGGCAGTGCATGCGCACACGAACACGCTTCAGAAAGAGCCGGGAGTTCTAGATGCGGAGAGACACAACGCGCCAGGGCGGCGAGAAGAGCAGGAGAAGATACTCGGTGGCGCGCACGCCGCGGCTTGTCTGCGCCGGAGAGGCTTCCAGGAAGCCCGGCAGCAGCACTGCGGCCAGCCAGGTCAGCAGCAGAGCCGAGCCCCAGGCCACGGCGACGCTGATGCCCACCTCAAAGGCCATGACCATGAGGGTGGTTTCGGCATCATGGCCGGCCAGCGGCAATTCGTGGCCTTTATCCCACTTGTCAAACGTGTTGCACACCGGGGGCGCCACCATCATCAGGATGAGTGCCGCTGTGGCGAGGGTGAGCAACCGCCGGTGCATGAGGCCATCCTACCATGCGTCCATGCGCACGAAGATGAACGGCAATCCGCGGAGCGCGCAGCCAGGCGCACGACAGGGCAAACGCACCATACAAGCTGTGCGGGATGAGCATGGTTTTGAAAGGGCACGGCTTCAGCCGTGCCGCACAAAGTACCGAGCGAAGCTCGGCCTTTAGGCCCGGAGGGAAGGTTTTATATCCTGAAGACCCATCCCTCCGAGGCTAAAGCCCCCACATTTCAACGGCATCAATCGGCACGGCTAAAGCCGTGCCCTTTCAAAACGCTTCCGGCAACTATGGTGCGTTTGCCCTGAGGTGCATGACCTTCGCTTGCAACGGGCGCATTGCCGTGCGCTAGTATGATTCTGGAGCGCGCCACGCGGTTGGCGGGCTTTCGATATGGATCGCGGGCCAATCCTGAAAGATGCTTCCGCGGAGTTACTCCTAAAGATTCGACAGCGATACAATCGCCATTGCATTCGATCCATTACAAAAGCGCCGTGTGCATTCTCAAGCAGGCAAAGCGGCGTACTTCCTGAGGTGCCCGCATGCGGGAGTTCAAACCGGCGTCGGTCCACGGGCAGCAGTTGCCCACTCCCGACGGACCGCAGCAGACCAATGTTCCAGCGGTCATCGCCGGTTTCTCGGGATGGTTGCTGGATGCCTTCGATTTCTTCCTGGTGACCTTCTGCCTCACCGCCATGGCGCATGACTTCCACAAGTCCGACGCCGAGATCGCTCTCATTATCACCATGACCATGATCTTCCGGCCGGTGGGCGGCTTCCTGTTCGGCTTCATCGCCGATCGCTACGGCCGCCGTATTCCGCTCATGATCAACATGGCCTCCTACGCGGTCGCCGGCGTGCTCACCGGACTGGTTCCCGGTTACCGGTCGCTGCTCATCGTGCGTGCGCTGTTCGGCATCGTGATGGGCGGCACCTGGGGTGTGGGCGCCTCTCTGGCCATGGAGGCTGCGCCCGCGAAGCGCCGTGGCCTGCTCAGCGGATTGCTTCAGGAGGGCTATGCCGCGGGCAACGTGCTGGCTGCGCTTTTCTACTTCTTCCTGAACGATCATCTCGGCTGGCGCATGCTCTTCATCCTCAGCGCCATTCCCGGCTTTATCCTCATCCCCTATATCTACCTCAAGGTCCCGGAATCCGCGGTGTGGCAGAAGACCTCCAGCGCCCGCGTCTCGGTCGCTGCGCAGGCGCGCGAGATCTTCTCCCACTGGAAGCTGTTCCTCTACCTGCTGCTGTTCATGACCATGATGCTGTTTGCATCGCACGGCACCCAGGACATGTATCCCACCTTCCTGCAGCGGGAGTGGAACTTCTCGCCGGACAAGCGCTCGGCAATCACCGCCATCTCGGGCGTAGGCGCCATTCTTGGCGGCCTCGCCTTCGGCCATCTCTCCGATTTGTGGGGCCGGCGCAAGGCCATCGTTCTCGCCTTTGTCCTCGGGGCGCTGCTGATTCCCATCTGGGCCTACGCGCCCAACCTGACCCTGCTGGTGGTGGGCGCCTTCCTGATGCAGTTCATGGTGCAGGGCGCGTGGGGCGTGATTCCCGCCCACCTCGCGGAGCTTTCCCCCACCTCGGTGCGCGCCCTGCTGCCTGGGTTCGCCTATCAGAGCGCCGGCATTCTGGCCAGCACCGCGCCGTTCCTTGAAGCGGCATACGCCCAGAAGACCAGCTACGCCACGGCCATGGCCCTCATGGCCATCAGCGTCTTCGTCCTGGCCTCGGTCATGGCCCTGGCCGGCCGCGAGAAGCACGGCGCGGAGTTGAGCGCTTAGCGCAATCGCCAGCTCGCAAGCCGCGGATCCGCGCATGGCGCGCTGGCCCGCGGCTCCACAACGGCTCCTTCGCATCCCCTCCGATTCTTGTGCTTGACAGGGACACCCTGCCGGATTTATACGTCCGTGTAATGCTGCGTGCGGCTTCCCCAGCCGTGCAATCGGGCTCTGTCTATCTGCCGGAATCGTAAATTGCCTGAAGAGTAAAGGAACTCCCTATTTATGGAAAGCCAGGTAAAAACAGGACTCGTGGTCAGCGCCCATTCGGCGGATTTCATCTGGCGTGCCGGCGGAGCCATCGCCCTTTATGCCAGCCGCGGCTGGGACATTACCGTGGTTTGTCTCTCCTACGGCGAAAAGGGGGAAAGCCAGAAGCTCTGGAAGGATTCGGAGATGACGCTCGAGCGGGTGAAAGCCGAGCGGCGTGCAGAGGCCGAGCGGGCAGCGCAAATCCTGGGCGTATCGAACCTTGTCTTCTTCGATCTCGGCGACTATCCGCTGCGCGCCACCACGGAATCGCTGGAGCGGCTTGCCGACATTTACCAGAACCTGCGTCCCGAGTGGGTGCTCACGCATTCGCATGCGGATCCGTACAACTTCGACCACCCCGAAGCCGCGCGGCTTGCGCAGGAGGCGCGGATCGTGGCCCAGGCGCACGGCCGTCGCGGCGCAGCCAGCGCCATCGGGGCGCCGCCGGTATTTCTGTTTGAGCCGCACCAGCCCGAACAGTGCAACTGGAAGCCGCAGCTCATCCTCGATATCACCGAGGTGTGGGAGATCAAGCGCAAAGCCTTCGAGAGCATGAATGCCCAGGAGCATCTGTGGGAGTACTACACGCGCGTGGCCTTGCAGCGCGGCGTGCAAGGGGCGCGCAACTCTGGGCACAGGATGAAGTACGGCGAGGCCTATCAGCGCGTCTTTCCGCTGGTGACCGGAGAACTGCAATGAAGATGGGCACGGTCATCCGCACCATTCCGCGCCGCTCGCCCGACACATTGCGTGAGCTGGCCGCGGCAGGAAGCGCCACGGTCCACGAGGCGATGGGCCGCGCCGGGCTCATGCGTCCTTATATGCGCCCCATCTATCCCGGCGCACGCATCGCCGGCAACGCGGTGACGGTGCTTGTTCATCCCGGCGACAACTGGATGATCCACGTTGCGGTGGAGCTGTGCCAGCCCGGCGATGTGCTGGTGGTCGCAGTCTCTGCCGAGCACTGCGACGGCATGTTCGGCGAACTGCTGGCTACCAGCTATCAGGCGCGGGGCGTTGTGGGGCTGGTGATCGACGCAGGGGTGCGCGATGTCGCGGAGCTGACTGCAATGCGTTTCCCGGCATGGTCGCGCTGCATCTCCGCCAAAGGCACCATCAAGGCCGCGCTCGGCAATGTCAATACTCCGGTGATCTGCGCGGGCATGCTGGTGCACGGAGGCGACGTGGTGGTTGCCGATGACGATGGCGTTGCCGTGGTCCCGCACGCGCACGTGGATGCCACCATCCTTGCGGTCCGGCAGCGGATCGAGCGGGAAACCAGAAAGCGCGCACGGCTTGCCGCGGGCGAACTGGGTCTGGATATCGAGAAGATGCGGCTCAGGCTCGAGTCGCTCGGGCTGCGCTACTATGAAACGCTCGAAGACGCGCGAACTTTGGAAGGTGAGGAGGCTGCTGCCTGCGCCACACCTGCGGTACTCCCCTCGGTGAAATAGGAAAGCTGCCAGGCCGATCGGCGTTCGGGCGGGGGCCTTCTCAGCTCTTGACTGTGCCGTTTCCTCGCCCGCGCCCGCGCCGCTTGTTCCCCTTGGCGGCGGAGGGCGCTGTGAAGCCCGCCACCAGGAAGGGAATCAACTCCTCCTTGGTTGCGGCTGGATCCGAGGGATCGCAGCGTCCGCGGCTCAGTGCCTTGATGCGGTGCGGACCGGTGGCCGTGTAATAGATCGTGCCCAGCAGAAAGTGGAAGCGCCAGAGCACGTCCTCATGGGTAAGTTGCGGCAGGCATTTGCCCAGCGCCTTCACAAAGATCTTGCTGGACTCGTCGAAGTTCTCCGCAACCAGCTTCTCCAGCAACGAAGAGTTCTCCGCGGCCAGAATGGAGCGGATATGCGGCAGGCTTCTGCGGCCCTCCCCGTTACGAGCGCTCTCCAGAGACGGGGTGATGAACGCATCCAGAACCTCTTCGAGGCTCGGCGTCTTTCCCCCTGCGCTGTACTCCGCCAGCAACTGCGCGCGCTCGTCCCTCAGCAACCCGCAGCGCTGCGTATAGACTTCGGCAAGCAGGCCTTCCTTGCCCCCGAAGTAGTAGCCCACCAGGGCCGAGTTCACCCCGGCATCGTTCGCGATGTCGCGCACCGACACGCCGTCATAGCCGCGCTCCGCAAAGAGGTGCTCGGCGCTCTTCATCAGCTTCTCGCGGGAAGTCTGGTCTACTTGGTTTGCTTCGCTCTTCATCTGGGTAAACACTCTCTCGTTTCGAGGGTAATATCTTACGCGGGGGCGGGTCACGCGCAAAATACATATTTGTGCCCTTATTCGAACGAATGCATAAAATATACTCCAAAGAGTAAGTTGGCCCGCTGCGATAGACCCTGTCGCATGGGCCCTGTCTCGGCTTTGCTCGTCCGGCGCGCCCGTTGAGAAGCACAGTCTGGCCTTTCTGGACGGCGGCCTCTGCTTCCTGGCCCAACGACTCGAAGACGGTGGCGCTCTCCAATCCTGCCCACCCGCCAAATCGACTGGATCATGGGCAGGCCAGGATCGCACCCACATGATCTACGTCACACCCAGTCGTCGATGCGATCCACGCCAACATCGTGGGCTCCAATCGCCTGAAGTTCACTCCGGTGGGAAAGCGTGTGCTGATCTCCGAGCTGTGTGGCCGGCATCGTTTTATCTATGACGTTGCGACCCGCAAAGCCACCTCGTTAAGCCTGCTTGAGACCCTCACTTACACTGCGCGGATAGACTCATTTTCATTCCGGGACGCTGCGTATCACCGTGACTGCTCACCAGGAAAGTACCTGCGGTACAACCAAGGTTGTATTTAACAGTACCTTGGTACCTAGCTAATGTCTTACTTGCAGATGCGGGGGCTGTTCGTAACTGTCTCTACGGTTCTGCATCGATTTACCGGGGGTGCTTCCCAACCATCCACCTCCGTACCAGGGACATCGGAATTGCGCCTATTTCGCTTCTGTGCGCAGAAGTGACGCCTTCTTTTTGCGACGCTACCTCCTTCAGTGTTGCAGGCATGCGCGCCGGGGTCTGGTCAGGCGTTGTTTGCGCGCTTTCCGGTCCAACTGCAAGTGCGATGAGCCGTGCAGTCTCCTGGCAGTTGGATTCGGGCCCGTCGGCAAGGATCTTTACCATATCCTTCCGGCAAATCTCAACAAACTGAAAGCGGGTAAGAGAGCGGTATGGCACGAAGAGCGTATCTGTGCAGGTGGATGAGTTGCGTGCTCCTGATATGGGGAGCGGCGACCTACTCGTCTGCGCAGAACACGGCCACCAGCGCTCTGGTTGTTTCCATGTCCGTGCAGTCGAGCATCAGCCTGGAATTCGTCAACGGCTCCGGGGCCGGTACCCAGGGAACCTGTACGATAACCGGCGCCAATACCAGCACAGCCTCGGTGAACTTCGGCATCGCGTCATTGGCAGGCGATAACCAGAGCTGCGTCTCCTTCTCCTCCACCACCAAGAGCTATACCCTTTCCAACAACATTTACGCTCTCGTTACTCAATCCAACCTGGCGAGCAGCGGTTACACCCTGACGGCCTCTCTGGGATCCGCACCGCCCTCCGGAGTGGCCTGGACGATTAATAGCGCTGCCCTGACCACCGGCGCGGCCAATCTCACCTCGGGTGGCAGCTACGGATCCAACATGGCCTTATACCTTCAGGTCACGGTTCAGAACACGGTGACAACGAGCAATCTGTCCGAAACCATCAACTTTGTTGCGACGGCAAACTGATGAATCTGCGCAAAACAATCCGCGTTTTTGTGCTGCCGGCTCTTGCCGCGCTCGGCGCGCTTTCTGCTGCCGCGCAAAACCCCAGCGCCAGCGGCTCGCTGTCGGTGCAGTTGCAGAACGGCTCGGGTTTGCAGATGGTTCTTTACTCCGATCCTTCCGGGGTAACCCTGGGTAATTCCGGCACCGCTTCGGCTTCGCTGGCCTTTGGCAATGTCTCCGCCTACGGAGCGCTCAGTACGAACGTGACTCGCACCAACGGCACCAACAGCTTTACCGTCTCCACTCCTTTCGACATCAACGTACAGGTAAGTGGGCTTTCCAGCAGCAGCTATACCTTGAGCGGCGAGCTCTCCACCGCATTGCCCACAGGGGTAACTCTGGAGGTGGACTCCGTATCCCTGTCCAATACCGCTAGCACCCCCATTCAGGCCAAGGAGACCTACGGCTCAAACCTTGCGCACACCCTCAGCGCGGTCATCTCGACCTCCGCGAGTGGATCGGGGGGGCCCCCTACAGGCTCCACGATAACCACCACCATCAACTTTGTGGCCACGGCCAATTAGCCGGGCCATCATCCCTTCACGAAGGAGAACGAAGATGAACAATTGGAAGAAAATTTCCCAGAGTTTGCTTGCTTCCGGCGTCGCCGGACTGCTGCTCGCAGCGGTTTCGCAGGCGCATGCCACCACCGCCGTTACCGCCAGCGGAGCCTTGACGGTGGAAGCCACCGTAGCCAGCTCCATTCAGCTCACATTCAACACCGCCACCAGCAACGGCGTGACCCTGACCAGTGGCGCGGGTACCAATGCCGCAACCCTGAACTTCGGAACCGTCACCGAATACGGAAGTGTTCCGACCAACGTCGCCATCGCGACCTCGAGCTCCTTGTGCAGCAGTTGCTTTGTGGCCAGCACGAATGTCTCGATCGTGGTCAACGCGGCCGACTCCAGCAGCTCCGGCTTCTCGCTGGCGGCATCGGTTTCCGCCCCCACCCATGGCGAGGTGCTGGCGGTCGGCACCAGCGGAGCGCTATCGACCAGTGCCACCAGCCCCACCCCGATCACCGGCTCGTTCACTTACGGCAGCAGCGGCAATGCCCTTCAGGTCTCCCTGGGAATCCCCACCGCGACCGCTGACAGCACCCAGATGAGCGACGTGATTACCTTCGTAGCCACGGCCAACTAAGGATGTTCGGCAATGATCAGTCTCCGAGCCCTTTTGCTGGGCAGCCTGCTGCTGAGCGCCCCACTGGCAGGCATATGTGCGGTGCGCGTGAAGCACATACTCCCTGCGCGGCTGGGGCACATGACCGCGCAGGCAGAGGGCGGACTGACAGTCAACTTTGTTCCCCTGCCCCAGGGCTCGCAGATCATGGCGGCAGACGGAGTAGGCGTCATGAATCTGGGCAAGGTCTCCTATGCCGGCAATGCCAACCAGGGAGTCCAGATCCAGCGCCACGCCAGAAACTTCGACGTGGCTACGGAGGTGGGGATTCTTGTGGGGAAGCAAGGGATGATTGGCCAGTCGGTAACCCTCAAGGCGTGGCTGGCGGCGCCCATCGATCCCTACAGCGTTTATTTGGGCGATGTGCAACTGGGGCGCAATCCGGTCTCCGTCGATGCACGGCTGCCGCTTGGCGTTCTCACTCCCTACCAGTTGAGGGTGCGTGTGCCAGTGAACGCGCCGGAACGGAAGGCTGACCTGCAAACCGTGATCTCCATGCAAGTGATACAGAACTGAACCAACCAAGATGCTTTGAAGGAAGATCCCATGCAGCACTTTTTCCCCAGGGTTCCCATGCAACGCGCGCGCACCGTCGCGACGCTGGCTGTTCTCGCGGTGATCGCTGGCATCTCTCTTCCCGCGCATGCGCAGGCTTCGCTCTCGCTCACCCCGGCCGTGATCATGGCCAAAGGCGCCTTCGGGCAGAGCCTTACGCAAAAGCTCACCATCAATAACCAGACGCCCAACATCTTCCACTTCGTCATGATGGCCGAGGATATCGAGGTGCGGAACGGCAAGCGTGTGTTTCTGCCCGCCGGGGAAGCTCCCAACAGCATCGCGGCCACCGCCGTCTTCGTCCCCAAAGAGATCATTGCCCCGCCCAATACCAGCGCCTCCGTCACCGTGACCGTGACGATTCCCGCCGGCACCAATATCCGCGCGATCGCCGCGGTCTTTCAGGCGACCAGCGGAATCAATCCCGCCAAGGGCTCGGTCGGGTTGGTGGCTTCCATGGGCACGCTGCTGACCTTCAATCTCAGCTCCAATGTTTCGATCGCTGCGGATCCGGTGCAGGTGGCACTGCCCACCGAAACCACCAATCTGGCTTTTTCTCAGCTCCTCACCAACACCGGCACGGAACCAGTGATTCCCAAGGGCGTGGTCGCCATCCTGGGCAGCAACAACAAGCTGGCCGGCAAGGCGGCCTTTGAAGTGCAGCGGCTGCTGCCAGGAGAAAAGCTGACTTATCACGCGCAGTTTGCCGACCAACTCAAGCCGGGCGCTTATCACGCCCTGTGTACCTTTCAGTACGAAGGCAAAACGGAGACAACCCCGGTTGACTTTACGGTGCGATGAAGCGGCTCTGTTCACTAGCGCTGCTGTTGGCAGCGGCGATGGCTGGTGTGCCTGTGCTGGCGCAACCCGCGGAAGCGGTGATCGTCGCTGCCGGTCACTCTACCTTCTACGCCATGCCGGGCATCACTGCCGCCTATTCCATGGATAGCGACATCGTAGAGGCGTCCGCGGAGCCAGGCGGATATCGGCTTACGGCTAAATCGGCGGGAGAGGCTACGGTGATGCTGGTCATGGTCAGCGGCGTTCGCACTCTTCGAGTGACGGTTCCCGCCCCCCGCATGCCGGTCAGGATGAGCGGGGGGATACAGATGGGCGCGGAAGGCCAAACCGTGGAGTTCGGACAGGAGCAGCTCACGTACAACAACTCCCCGAACCAGTTCACCAGCGACCAGAATATGACCCAAATTGCCGGCGATCGCCAGATCCACATTCAGATCATGAACGCCGACCTCTTTCCCGCCAACGGGCAGACTCCGGTGGGATTTCCCATGGTCTCCTATGAGATCTCAAGCCCCGGACGGGATATGACGCTGGTGGATTCCATGATGGCGAACACCGATCTCACCATGAGCGGCATCCTGTTGCGTGGCTTCCACCTCAAGCAGGGCGCATGGGAATTTCACGCTGGCATCACCTCCATGACCCAGTTTCAGGACTTCCTGCTGCAAAGCTCCAGGTACGAGGTGGCCGGCCTGTCGCGCCATTTCACCCTGAGCAAGCGCGCGGCGCTGGAGGCCAATCTCTACTACTTTCAAACCGATACCTCGGTGAATACCGGCGCCACCCCAGGGCCGATCGCCACGCTCTACTACCAGCTCGCTCCCAATCCTCATGAGTACATGAGCGCGGAAGTTGGAGTGGGGCAGGGAATCGCATTCGCGGGCAAGTTCAATCGCGACTCCAAGCGCCAGTTACTGCAGACCTCCTTCCACTACGAATCTCCCCACATTGCTTCGCTCAACATGACCATGCTGCATGGCCGCATGGGCGATGTCACCTGGGAGTGGCGTCCCAGCAAACGCCTCCAGACGCAGCTTTACGGAGACGACACCAGCATCAACCTGGCCGTCGACAAGCAGACCGTGGACACGGCCACTCTGAACCAGACCTATTGGCTCAATCCCCACATCGGCGGCACGGGGGGACTGACCCTATCGCGTTATGTCTCCGTGTTCCCAATTGCTCCGTCGATCGCCAGCGCGGGCATCCTCGGCGGTCCCCAGGTTCTATGGAAGCATTGGGGCGGATCGTTTTCCTACCAGAAGCTGCGCAACTCCGGCAACACCCCGGACACAACCGCCTATCAAGGCGGCGCCAACGTGCTGTTCGGACACCTCAGCACCTCGGCGTTCTATGACATGCAGACCGAAACCCCGGTGTTCGTGCCGGTCCAGAGCGCCCTGCCCGATCTTCGCCAGGTCCTGCAATACCAGAGCGAGATGACCACCACCCCGGCGCAGATCGTCGCCTTTCTGCATCAGACCTCCGAGTTGACCAGCGAGGGCTACGTCGCGGCTCCCACCCTCGCCCTGGCTGCCCGGCGCGAACAGTACGGCAGCAACATCGATTGGGCGAGCCAGAAGACCGGTCAACTCGCCTTCAATACCCTGATCAATACCAGCGTGGGCGGGGGCACCGAGTCCATGCGCCTGGTGACTGCCGGAGTGCAGTGGACGCGGCGTTTCGGCACCTCCACGATGCTCACCGCGGGATTCTCCGTTTACAAGAGCACCACCGCCGGGCAGACCACTACCCAGCCCATCGAGCAGATCTCCTTCCAGCGCTCGTTGAATTCCGTGCCGCGCTTCCTGGTTCCCGGCCACAGAGGCACCATCACCGGCCACGTCTTCGTCGATACCCCGTTTGCCCAGACCTATGCCCGCGGCGATGCGCCCCTGGCCGGCGTGCTGGTCTACCTCGACGGACGCCGCAGCACCCACACCGACAAATCCGGCTACTTCTCTTTTCACGGCGTGCCCTACGGCATCCACCGCGTTGAAGCCGACTACCACAACTCCCGGCCGTTTTACTTCACCAGCAGCTCGCCCAAATCCGTGCCCAACAACGGCCAGGCCGACTTCGGCATCAGCTTTGCGCAGGGCCGCATCTTCGGCAGCTTCAAGAACGATGGCGGCGATGGAATGGCGGTGGCTCTCGAAGTCGAGGGCCGTGGCATCACCCGCCAGGTCACCACCTCCGGCGATGGCAGCATCGAGATCGATGGATTGCCGCCAGGAGATTACACCGTCCAGCCGCTCTCCTCGTCTCTGCCCCCCGGCTACTCGCTGGCCGATCTGGATGCGCAGACCGTCAAGGTCACCGCGGCGCAAGCTGGGCACTTTCATTTCACCGCCCAGGCCCTGCGCAGCATCGCCGGCACCGTGCAGATCTTCAACTCGGCCACCCGCAAGGGAACGCCGCTGGGCGGAGTGGAGGTCAAAATTCCCGAATTGGGTCGCACCGCCCATACCGACAGCCAGGGACGTTACCTGTTCCGCAAGCTTCCCGCGGGCAATGCCACGGTGACCCTGGTGTACCGTGGGCAGACCTTCACACACCTGGTCCAGCTCTCCACGGCCCCGGACTTCGAAAGCGGAATTGACCTTGTGATTCCAGCACCCACTTCCAAGAGGAGGTAAGATGCAGGCCCAAAACGGCTTCACCTGAGACGCGATTGCAGCCGGGAAAAATGCTTCCCCGCAACACTTCCTCTGGGCAAGCAGTCCGAAGACGAGGACTGCGGCGTTGCGTAAATCCCACGATGGTTGTAGGCGGAGAAGGTTTCTTAGGTTGCGGCACGAACCATTCGGCAGTACAAGAAATTGAGGATCTGCGATCAGAACGGCGCACAGGACAGGTGCCGGCCGAAGAGTCTCCGCGGAACGGCCCACCACAAGTTTTCCGGCAGTTGAGAAAGCCGCTTCCTGCGCTGCTCAAGCCATCGTGAACTGCCCAGAGGGGCACTTTCCCTGACGGAGAAACGCCGTTGAGGCGCACTCTCCATCTGCACAGCGGAGCAGCACGTGCAACGCTTTTTCGAGAACGAGATCGATCATGAACTGCGCCGGCAGATGCTCGCCTACGGTGAGCGCCACGATCTGCAAACCGGATTGCTGAACTATGTCGCTTTTCAGGATTCCCTGGCGGCGCTGATGCGCAACACCGTGCCGGGCCGCGAGATTGCCCTGGTTTGGATCGAGGTGCTGAATCTGCGCCGCGAGTTCGCGCTGTGGGGCAGCCGCGGCGCCGATGCGCTGATTACGCGCGTGTGCGAAGCCCTGCGCGCGGCCGTCGATCCGGGTGCCCTGATCGGCCGCTACAGCGCCCGCTGCTTCCTGGTAGCCCTGGAATCGGAGCACTTCGACAGCCGGGAAAGACGCCGCATCCAGGCCATCATGGATGCCCTTTCGCCCATGCAGGTCCTGGGAACGCGCTCCATGATCGAGGTGGCCGCCGGCGTCGCCTTCTGGCCGGCCGACACGGTCTCTTCCGAAGACCTGGTGCGCTTCGCCAGCCTGGCCGCGAGCCGCGCGGCCTACATCCGCAGCAGCACCGTGCTTGCCTTCCGCAGCGGCATGAACCACACCCTCATGCGCGACCATCAACTCGAGACGGAGATGGTGCGCGGCATGGCCCAGAAACAGTTCCGCATCGTCTACCAGCCCAAAGTGGAGGCGGCGACCGGGCGCGTTCTCGGCGCCGAGGCGCTGATTCGCTGGAACCATCTCGACTGGGGCGCGGTCACGCCGAGCGAATTCATCCCCATCGCCGAACGCTCCGATCTGATCCAGTTGATCCTCGAGTTCACCATGAGCACCGCCCTCAAGGATGTCCGGCAGTGGGCGCAGCATGGCGTCTCGCTGCCCCTGCTGGCCATTAACATCTCCTGGGCCAATATGCGCCGCAACGATTTTCTCCGCTCCATGCGCAGGCTGCTGGACGAAAATCCCGTCGACGGCACCCAGGTGGAGCTCGAGGTCACCGAATCGGTGCTCTTCGACGATGAGGATCTCTTCGCCGCGCGTGTCCGCCAGCTCAAGTCCATGGGCCTGCGGATTGCCATCGACGACTTCGGCACCCGCTACACGGGCTTCAACGTGCTGAAGCGCCTGCCCCTCGACGCCATGAAGATCGACCGCTGCTTCATCCACGGTGTGCACCGCACCGAGGAGGCGCGTTCGCTCTGCCAGACCATCGTGGCCATGGCGCGCCAGCTCAAGCTGCGCAGCGTGGCCGAAGGCGTGGAGCAGCGCGCGGAGCTCGACGCCATCCGCGAGGTTGGCTGCGACGCCATGCAGGGATTCCTGATTCAGGCGCCTGTGTCCGCCGTCCGCATGGCCGATTTCCTCCGCGAGTGGCCGGAAAGCGCGCGCCGGGCGGAACTCTTTGACTCCACGGACAAGAAGCCCGGTTCGCGCATTCTGAACATGCCCGCGCGCGTCTAGCTCTGCAGCGGCTCCGCCAATGTCCGCCCTTCGGGCGCAGCGCGGTTTCCGGCCGGGCCGCGCCCTCCCTCCCGCTACAATGAAATGAGCCTCTGAACACGGCTTCATTCCTATTCACGAGCTCGAAGCGAAGACCATCCATGGCAGAACCGGCAACATCCTCGTCCCGTCCGCGCGTCCTCAGCGGCATGCGTCCCACCGGCAAGCTCCACCTGGGCAACTACATGGGCGCCCTGGCCAACTGGGTCAAGCTGCAGAATCAGAACCAGTACGAGTGCTACTTCTTCATCGCCGACTGGCACGCGCTGACCACCGACTACGCCGATCCCAGCCAGATCGCGCCCAACTCGCTGGAAGTCATGCTCGACTACCTGGGCGCCGGCCTTGATCCGGCCCGCAGCGTGCTTTTCCTGCAAAGCCGCGTCTTGCAGCACGCCGAGCTGGCCCTGCTGCTGGGCATGAGCACCCCGCTGGGCTGGCTCGAGCGCGTGCCCACCTACAAAGAGATGCAGGAGAACCTCAGCACCAAGGACCTGACCACCTACGGCTTCCTCGGCTACCCGGTGCTGATGGCCTCCGACATTCTGCTCTACCAGCCCGACTTTGTGCCAGTGGGCCAGGACCAGCAGGCGCACGTGGAGCTCACGCGTGAAATCGCGCGCCGCTTCAACTCCCACTACAAAGGTGCTGCGGAGCGCGACGTCCTGCCCGAGCCCAAGGTGCTGCTCACGCCCTCGCCCAAGCTGCCCGGCACCGACGGCCGCAAGATGTCCAAGAGCTACGGCAACACCATCCAGATGACCGATCCCGAGCCGGTGGTGCGCCAGAAGCTGAAGACCATGGTCACCGATCCGGCGCGCATCCGCCGCAGCGACCCCGGCGAGCCCGACAAGTGCCCGGTGGGCGACCTGCACAAGGTCTTTTCCACTCCAGAGACGATGGCCAAGGTCTACGAGGGCTGCCGCTCCGCCGGCATCGGCTGCATCGAGTGCAAGGGCTGGGCGGCCGACAGCCTGATGAAGGTCTTGCAGCCCATTCAGGACCGCCGCGCGCAATTTAGCCGGCCTCAGGTGATAGAAATTCTCGAAGACGGTTCCCGCCGCGCCCATGCCCGCGCCGAACAGACCATGTGCGAGGTGCGCCAGGCCATGCAGCTTACCCTGAGCACCGTGAGAGAGGCAGGAGCAGGGGGCCAGTAAGGGGCAAATCGCAGCGCGCAAGCCGCCCGGGAGAACGACCATGGCCGCGAAGACAACTCCCTGGTGGCGAATGGCCGTTCAATTTGTTTTGAAGGGCATCCGCGCGGTGATTGGGATCGATCCCCTGGCTCGTCGCGTGGTGGACGAATTGGCCTTCAATGAACTGGACGCATACACCAGCCTGCAAAAGGAAGCGGAAGAACGAACTTTGACTCACGAATTCCCCAAGCCGAATTCGACCTCCGAGGCCCAAGAGATGGCGCAGGGCCAAACAGACCCGGGTGCGGAGCAAACCGCTGCTCGGCAGACGGAAACAACTGATTCGGAGACTTCCGTATCGGAACCTATCGAGATGCCTTCCGAGATACCAGGGAAATTGCAGAATCCCGAGGACGAACCCCCCGCCGCCCTCGCCGACCTGCTGGCAGAGGCAGCGCTCGGCGAAGAGGCATCCGGTGAACTGGAAGCCGAGCCCGCGAGGGATCCTGAGCCCCCCGCCGTGCCGGCCGACGCTTTAGCTGAAGCTGCTCTGGGCGAAGAGGCAGCCCTCAGCGAAGGGGCAGCCCTCAGCGAAGGGGCAGCTACAGAGCCGCCCGCAGATCCCGAACCGCCTCTTGCCCCTGCCGACCTTCTGGCCGAGGCCGTGACGGAACCCGCACCGCGATCAGGAGCGCAGGAGCCGGAAGCTCCGGAGATGGAAGCCGTAGAGTCCGCCTCGGAACCGGTGGAAAGCGAAGCCTCTGGTCTTCCTGCCCATGAGGCGCCCGCATCCGCTACCATCGAAAGGCCGGATCAGGAGCCCATCGAACAAGGGCCGCTTTCCGGTGAAGCCCTTGAAGAGACCCTCGTGACCCCTGAAGTCGAATCCGAAAGTACCGCCGAGCAGTCGACTGAAGCTTCCCAAAGCGAGCCGCAGGCCCTTGCTGAGCCAGCACAGGCAGAATCCCAGCCCGCATCCTCCGCTCAACCTGAAGAGCTCGAGCCTGTCGCAGCCGCCGAGGTGCGGCCGGAGGCCGCGTCTGCCCCACCGCAGGTGGCGCAGGCGGTGGTACATCGCGAGCCGATCAAGAAAGAGGAAGGCCCCGACACCCTGCCGGTCTCGGTCTTCGTCAACGAAGTCTACGAGGGCCCCTTCGATCTGCTGCTGGACCTGATCCGCAAGCAGGACATCGATATCTACGACATCCCCATCGCCAAGATCACGGCGCAGTTCCTGGCCTACGTGAACCGGCTCAAGGCCAGCGACATGGACGTGGCCGGCGAATTTATCTACACCGCCTCACTGCTCATTCACATCAAGAGCAAGATGCTGCTGCCGCGCAATCCTGCGACCCCCGGCGAGGAAGCCGAAGATCCGCGCCGCGAGCTGGTGGAGCGGCTGCTGGAGCACGAGCGTTTCAAGAACGCGGCTCAGATGTTGCAGCAGAAGCAGGAACTCGAGTCGGCCAGTTGGACCAACCCGGGCATGCGCGAGTTCCGCGAGGACGCCGGCGCGGAGCCCGAGATCGCCGCAGATACCGTGGACCTGCTCCGCATCTTCCGCGAGATCCTGGAGCGCGCCCGCTCCCGCCCCGTCCTCAACGTGCAGGAAGACTCGGTCACGGTCGGCCAGATGATCCAGTTCCTGGGCCGCCGCCTCACCATGGAGGACAAGCCCGTGGCCCTGCGCCGCCTGCTCGCCCACACCAAATCCGAGCGCGCCCTCATCGCCATGTTTTTAGCGCTCCTGGAACTGGTCCGCCTGCAGGCCATCCTGCTCCGCCAGGACAAGCACTTCAGCGAGATCTTCATTAAGAAGAACTCCGGGTTCGATGCCGTGATGAACGAAGGCCTGGTCCGCGACGACTGGCAATAAGGCGGCGGCCAACGAGCAGAGCCGCAAACTCTGCCCCCCGCCCCCGTCATCCTGAACAACCCGAAGCGCAGCGCAGGGGCAGTGAAGGATCTGCATTGCCGTTTGCATCACCGCCAACCGCGAGTGGTACGACCGCGAAACCCGCCGACTTCCAGCGAGCCCTCGACCACATGAATGACTAAGACGCATCCCTACGACGACTTATGGGAAGCAAGAGAATCCTTAAATCCCTGACCATCGGCCGCCATCTAAGATGTCGGGATTCAGGAGCCGCGATGAGCTATATGGTCTGGGTGCTGATTTTGTGCTGGTTACAATGCAATGCCCCCAGTCGCTACACTGTTATGCCCCCACCTGGCGGAGATTGGAGGCGCCGCCGGCCCTGGTTAGCGGTACGATCGGATTCCACCGGGACGAATGTTTACCAATTCGTTACTGACGAATAGCCGACGATCCGTCCAGTGATGAGGGCCCAAGCCTACAGAGGCAGACAGGGTTGTATTCTCGTTCTAGGCATCATACAGGCTGCCGCTTTTCGTCGCGGTACCGATCTTCCCTCGGACTCCGAAGATGAAGCGACCTCATTCTAGTTCATTACCTCACCGCGCAGTTCTCTGTGGGTATCTCTTCGTTGGCATCGGAGCTGCACTTCTCGGCGGCTGTGCCCATGGTGTTGTAAGTTCAAATTCAAGCTTTTCAGTCGTTATCCAAAGCCAGCCAGCGAGCCAAACCGTTCCGATCGGCCGAACGGCAACCTTCAATGTCGGTGCCGAAGGAACCGGTCCGCTCCAATACCAATGGAGTAAGAACGGCGTCCCCATCTCGGGAGCGACGAGCGCCTCGTATACCACGCCGGTCGTGATGCTCAGCGACAGCGGAGAGAGCTTCCAGGTCACGGTAAGCAATTCGATCAATTCTGTCACTAGCGCCGTGGCTACGCTCACGGCCGGCCCGCGCGCACCTGCGCTCGGCGATCTCCGGTACCTTCTCTTTTCTCAGGTGACCGCGCCGGGTCTTTTCCAGGATGGCGGTAAAGCAACGAATGTACCGGCGCCGGGTGGAACTTTCATCAACAATGGAATTGGCACCCCGCTCACCATCGGTTCCTCCTGGTCGTGCTATCCGGGAATTGCGTTCGATTGCTCGTGGAGCTTGGATCTGTTCAACCTCCCGCCCGGCCAACTCCCGCTGTCGATGTACTACGAAAGCAATGCCTATTCAAGCTTCGCGTCCGAGCTGCAATCGGTGGTTGCGCCGAATATCGTCATCGATTCGCTTGATCTAGAGGCCGCAAATGAAGCGTATGCCATCGCCTATGTGAAAACCGCTCAGGCCGGCGGGTTCGATTACCGGCTGGAAGTCGTTCCGCCTGACCAGCTTCAGGATACGGTGGCCAATGACGGCGCGGAAAGCAGAATCGTCACGGCCGTCTCGTTTGACGCCAATCATCAGGCCAATGTAATTTCCTACGGCTGGACGGGTGACACGACGACGGTCTACGAAGCGCAGACCGTCATCGCTGACACGGGAAGCGACCTTGTAAGCCAGGCAGCGGCGCTGGCTGCCGGCGGCTATTTCATCAGCGCTTTTGGCGGCAACGATACCGAAGGCTACATGCTGATCGGAATGCGAGTCCAGGGCGAAACATTGGCGCGTCCGATCTGGGTGCATACTCCGACCAGCTCAGGCTCCACGCCGCCGCAAAGTCCACCATACGCCACACCAGTCCTCGCCGTCGGGTTCACCGGAGGCGAGTACACGGCTGTCGAACAGTAAGCAAGCTAACTGGGTGCCGGGATATGAGATAGCCAGGCCGGGGTTCACGCGGCCAGAGAAGTTATCTAGAGCGGAACCAAGATAGGCGGGCAGCCCTTTGACCGTCGGCCGAGTCCTTACTCCAACTGCTTAACACTTGGCAAAGGGTAGGGAATCCGGTCCCTCGCTGTTGGGGGCGGGTATCGCCACAGACTCCAAATGCAGGAAACAGATCACGACGATCACAATCCGTCCACTTAAAACGCGTTCTGCACCGGAAATTGGCGCCCCGGGGAGTATCGGCGCCCGTCGTGAACGGGTCACAGGCCTGGTTAACCGCCTACTCTTCCCTCTGCCATCCCTTCGCCCGCGCCTGCCTGGGAGCGTCTCTTCCTCGGTTGAAGGCAGGGCAGACTGCCGCTGGCGGCGGGATGATGCTGTTCTACCGATCTGTCCATCGCCTGTGGTTGGAGTTCGCTGTACAGACCAGGGGCATATCGCCGCTGCTCTGCACAAGCTCTGACTCTCACCTGAGCTGCGCATACTGGCCTCGGCTTCTGTTTCATTCCCCACCCTCCGCGCGTTATAACTAATGTTATAATATCCGTGGAGGTTCTCTCATGGCCACCACCACCAAGGTCATCGCCATCGGCAACTCAGCCGGCATCATTCTGCCCAAGGAGATGCTCGCCCGCCTCAAAGTCGAAAAAGGCGACACGCTCTACCTTTCTGAAACGCCGCACGGGGCGTATCTGACGGCGTACGACGAGCAGTTCATGCGCAAACTGGAGGCCACGGATCGGGTCGCGCGCAAATACCGCGACGCCCTGAAGAAGTTGGCAGAGTAAGCCATGGACGAGCCGATCTGGATGGATGCCATCGATGCGCTGCTTGCGCATGACCGCGAGTTGACAGTAAGCGGCGGACCGCCCGGTGTTCGCGACATGGGAATGCTGGAGTCAGCCTTGGCGCGCCCGCGCCAGCTCTGGGCCTATGCCGATCGGCATCCGCCGCTGACCCGTCTGGCCGCCGCCTACGCATTCGGCATCTCGTCCAATCACCCCTTCGTCGACGGCAACAAGCGCGCCGCGCTCCTCGTCTCCTTCGCATTCCTGGAGGTGAATGGATTGGAGGTCATCGCCACGCAGGAAGACGCTTATCTCACCATCCTGGCCCTCGCCGCCGGCGAGCTCTCGGAAGACCACCTTGCCCTGTGGTTTGAGAACCATACCGCGCAGCGCTAACCCCAATTCCTCCCCGCTTTTCCACCGTTCCCAATTCGGGTCCGTGTGCCCCTGCGCTCCCGGTGTAGAATCATCTGTAGCCCGGTTCCAGCTCCCTCATCGCCGGGTAAACAACCACGGATTCCGGTTGTTGAGGTTTTATGGACGCGAACGTATCCCGCACTTCTCTTCCAGCTTCCAGAAAAAATCTCTCGCATTCCCATTCGCATTGCCGTTCTCTTTCGCGGAGGCCCAGGCAGGCCCGGAATCTCTCCGGCTGCATTGGTGATTTCTGATGGCCGATCTTGCCACGGCAGTGGAAGTCCTGCCTGCGCAGAGTTCACTCCTCGATCGCAAGCAGAAGCGACCCGCGCGCCTGGGAATCTTTCTCTTCCTCGCCGCGCTGCTGTACGGGCTGGGCTACATCGCCTTTCACCTTGCCCATGATCTCGACCGCATCCGGCTGGCCAGCGCCTGGCCGCTCATCGTGCTCGGACTCGCCCTCGCCATCGCGCTGGCCTTCGAGTTCGTCAACGGCTTCCACGATACGGCCAACGCCGTCGCCACCGTTATCTATACCAACTCGCTCGAGCCGCACACCGCCGTGGTCTGGTCCGGCATCTGCAACCTGGCCGGGGTGCTGGTCTCCTCCGGCACGGTGGCCTATGCCGTGGTCGCCCTGCTGCCCGTCGAGCTCATCCTGAAGGTCAGCTCCGGCTCCGGCTTCGCCATGGTCTTCGCGCTGCTGATCGCGGCCATCCTCTGGAACCTGGGAACCTGGTGGCTCGGCCTGCCCGCCTCCAGCTCCCACACCATGGTCGGCTCCATCATCGGCGTGGGCCTGGCCAGCCAGCTCCTGAACGGCCGCGCCGCCGCCTCGGGCCTCGACTGGACCCAGGTGATCAAGGTCCTCAAGGCGCTCTTCTTCTCGCCGCTGCTCGGCTTCGCCCTGGCCGGCCTGCTGATCCTCCTGGCGCGCCCCCTGCTCAAATCCTCGGTGATGAACCAGGCGCCCAAGGGAACCGAGCCGCCGCCCTGGCCGGTGCGCGCGCTCATGGTGCTCACCTGCACCGGGGTCAGCTTCTTCCACGGCTCCAACGACGGCCAGAAGGGCATGGGCCTGATCATGCTCATCCTCATCGGCACCGTCCCGGCCGCTTACGCGCTCAACCACTCCATCGCTCCGGCCCAGGTCGAGAGCTTCCTCGCCCAGTCGGTGGAGGTCGGCCAGATCCTCGACCGGCACATCGCTCCCGGCACGCCCGATCCCGACCCGCGCACCGAGGTCGCCAACTACCTGCAAACTCGCCGCATGGACGCCGGCACAGTCCTCGGCGTGCGCCAGCTGGTCGGCGAGATCCACCGCGAGGTCGCCGCCTACAAGTCCCTGCAACTGCTTCCGCCCAGCGACCGGGAGCGCGTCCGCGACGACATGTACCTCGCCAGCGACGCCCTGCGCCTGATGGAGTCCTCGCACGGCGCGAGCTTTACCGCCGCGGAAAAATCCACGCTCGACAGCTACCGCGGCCAGCTCGACAACACCACCAAGTTCATCCCTACCTGGGTCAAGGTCGCGGTGGCGCTGGCCCTCGGCCTGGGCACCATGGTGGGTTGGCGGCGCATCGTCGTCACCGTGGGCGAGCGCATCGGCCAGGAGCACATGACCTACGCCCAGGGCGCCAGCGCCGGGCTGGTCACCATGGCCACCATCTTTATGGCCGACAGTTGGGGCCTGCCGGTGAGCACCACCCACATCCTCAGCTCCGGCGTGGCCGGCACCATGGCTGCCAACGGCAGCGGCCTGCGCTGGTCCACCGTCAACGCCATCGCCGCCGGCTGGCTGCTCACCTTGCCCGCCGCCGCCCTCCTCTCCGGCGCGCTCTACTTCCTCTTTCACTGGATCGGTTGAGGGACGGAAGCAGCCTCCGAGGCAAGGCAGCTTAGAATGGCGTTCATGAATCTTCAGGCGATGCAGGCTGCGCTGGCCGAAGCTGGACTCGACGGCTGGCTCTTCTACGACCACCACCACCGCGATCCCGTCGCGGGCCGCATCCTCGGCCTCGATGAGAAGGCGCACGTCACCCGGCGCTGGTATTACCTGGTGCCCGCGGCGGGCGAACCCCGCAAGCTGGTGCACCGCATCGAGCAGGGCAGGCTGGACGCGCTGCCGGGAAGCAAGGCCGTCTACTCCAGTTGGCAGGAACTGCACGCAGGAATCGAGAACCTCCTCCAAGGCCAGAAAAAAATCGCCATGCAGTACTCGCCCAACAACGACATCATGTATGTCTCGATGGTCGACGCAGGCACGGTGGAGTTCGTGCGCGGCCTGGGCAAGCAGATCGTGAGCTCGGCCGACCTGGTCAGCCAATTTGAAGCGGTGCTGAGCGCGGAGCAGATGGCGAGCCATGCGGTGGCGCAGCGAGCCATCGACAGCGTGGTGGCGGAGGCCTGGAAAGAGGTCGGACGCCGGTTGCGGCCGCCCGCCAGCACCGGGCGCGCCGGCGCGGTCTCCGAGTTCGAACTCGCCGTCTGGCTGCGTGAGGCCATGCGCCGCGAGGGCCTGGTGTGGGAGAACGGCCCGGATGTCAGCGTGAACGCCAACACCTCC
>DAIDLI010000104.1 GCA_027449545.1 Acidobacteriaceae bacterium
CCTGAAGCTGCTCGACGATAATCTGCTTCACCTTTTCTTCAACGGCCATGCGTACATCTCCTCAAAAAATACGGTTCCCAACACCAGGAAAAGCCTTCGGGCACAAGCCTCTTTTCCCGAGCCCGCGAGCCTTACAATACCTGCTCTGACCGGACTCCGACAACCATCGCGCCGCAAAAAATGCGCATGGCCCCGAAATTTCAAGTCTACCGGGCGGGGTGGGGTGTGTAAAGGCATCCGTCCGGGAGGGAAACGCCTGAAGAAACAGGATATAGGGTGAGGCCGGGCGGAGGGAAAGCCAGAAGCTGGCCGAGGGGCGGTTGGGGAGGTGAAATGCACAGCCCGAAAGCGTACATTGGGCGAAGAGGATCATGGAATGGAAGGCTCAGTTGTTGTGCTGGTGGTGCTGGCTGTGGGCGTGTTTCTGGGCGGGCTGTGGATAGGCCGCCGGCTCGGCCAAGCGGCAATGAGCGCCGCCCTTGCCGCCGAGGGCAGGACCGCCGAGGCACGGGAAGCCGCGCTGCGCGAACAGTTGGAGGCGGCCCGCGCGGAGATCGGCGACCTGCGGCCCAAGGCTGAAGCACTGGCGGCCGTGCGCCAGCAGCTCGCCGATGAGCAGCAGAGATACGCGCAGATGAAGGTGGATCTGGACGCGGCCTTCAAGGGCGCGGCCGCTGAAGCGCTGCGCGCCAACACGCAGTCTTTCCTCGCTCTGGCCAAACAGGAGCTGGGCGGGCAGGCGCAGGCGGCCAAGCTGACCCTCGAGCAGAAGGAAGCCGCCATCAAAAATCTGGTCGACCCGCTCGATAAGGCGCTCAAGAGCCTGGACGAGCAGACGCGGGCGATGGAGAAGGAGCGCTCGGGAGCCTACGGCGAGATCAAGGCGATGGTGGAGGGGATCGGCAAAGAGATTCCCGAATCGCTGCGCTCGCTGCGGACCGAGACGGCCCAACTGATCACAGCCCTGCGCGCTCCCAAGACGCGCGGCAACTGGGGCGAGCTTCAACTGCGGCGCTGCGTGGAATACGCGGGCATGGTGCAGTACTGCTCGTTCGCCGAGCAGATCTCCGCGCGCACGGAAGACGATCGCCTGCTGCGCCCGGACATGACGATTCAGCTTCCCAACGGCCGCACCATCATCGTGGATGCCAAGACCCCGCTGGACGCGTTTCTCGACTCGGAGAGCAACGGGGATGTGGCGGCGCAGGCGCTGCGCTTTACCGCCCATGCGGACCGCGTCAAAGCGCATCTGCGCGAGCTCGCCGGCAAGGCTTACTGGAAGCAGTTCGAAGACACGCCGGAGTTTGTGGTGTGCTTCCTGCCCAGCGAGGCCCTGTTCAGCGCGGCACTGGAGGCCGATCCCTCGCTCATCGAGTTCGGCTCACAGGCCAATGTGGTGATGGCCACACCGACCACGCTGATCGCGCTGCTGAAGGCGGTGGCGTATGGCTGGAAACAGTCCGAGGTGACGAAGAACGCCAAGGCGATTCAGGAGGCCGGCCGCGACCTCTACGCCAAGCTGGTGAACGCGCATGACTACTTCAGCAAGCTGGGGAATGCGCTGGGCAGCGCGGTGGGCCAATACAACAAGTTTCTGGGAGCGGTGGAAGGGCGCGGCGGCGCCTTCTTCCAGGCGCGCAAACTGGGGGCGCTGGTGCACGAGAGCGAGGAGCTGGACGCGCTCGAGAATCTGCCCGCGGAGCCGCGGCTCCTAACCGCCGAGGATTGGCCGCAGCAGGAGCAGCTCACGCTGGCAGCCGAGGCGGAGGATGCCGACTAGACGACCTCCCAGGGGCCCCAAAGGGAGCGTCCGGTGGAGAGAGGCGCTGCAAGCAGGCGGCCGACGACGGTCGCCCGCCTGCTTGCAGAATGGAGTGCGCGAGGCCTGCAAGCCGCCCCTCAGCCGCTTTCGTCTTGATCCTCTACAGGCCGCCGGGGCGAGGCAGAGCTAGCACTTGGGATGAGGGTTCTTGAAGACGATGACCGCCGGCAGCCAGTCGGAGACGCGCTTGGCTTCTACCTGCGCGTTGGTGGCAGGGGTCATGAGCGTTGAGCTGGCCAGGGCGATTTGGATCTTGATCTTGCCCTTCAGACAGTAGGAGCCGAGCATCTGCGCCAGGTTCTGGCTGGCCGCCTCCATATAATCTGCGGGCAGCGCGCCCTCGGTGCCCTTGATGTCCACGGGGGCCATGATCATCTGATTGGCCATCTGCGGCGTGGCGCCCTTGACGCCTGAGGTGTCGAACTGCACGACCAGGTCGACTCTTCTTTCGAGTGCTTCGGGATTGGCCGTGTACTTGATCTCCGGCAGCGTAATGCCGGCCCGGTTCAGCTTGGCCGGGGTCGCGCCCAGCGCGAGGTGGTAAGCCGCCCCCTGCCACTTGGGCTTGGCGGGAATCTGAGATGTCTGGTTGCTCTGGCTCTTACACCCGGCCAGCAACGTTACGGCCGCAAGCGCGCACACGATAGTTTTTCTCACAGCATCCTCCTCATGGTTTTCCGATGACGCGCCAGAATATCAGAGAACAGAGAACAGGGAGGAGGGAGCAGAGAACAGGGATCAGAGATCAGGGGGCAGAGAACAGAGAGCAGGGGGCTTGGGACTGGTCAGGGATGGGGATGGGTGCCCATGGAGTTTGCCATCTGCTTCGCGGCCTGGGCGGCTTGCTGGACCGGAGTGACTTCCCTTTGGGCGTAGCTGCCGACCTGCGGGTCTTTTGCGGAATGGGTTTCGTCCTGGACGACGATGAGGTCTTCGGCCTGCTGCTTGCCCTCGTAGCGCGCATAGGCGCGGTCAAAGCTGCTTCCGGCCAGGTTAGAGAGGTTGGCGTACTCCGCCTTCTGCACCTGATTGGGGCTGGAGGAGATGGCGGTATGGTGCTGCGCGGCGAGCTGCACGGCTCCCTGCTTCATGGCGGGATCGGCTGCCAGAATCTTGCTTTTGGCGTACTGCTGGACCTGCGCGTTCTTGGATTTCTGCAACGCCAGCTTGGCGAGGTTAATTTCCGACTGATCCTCGCTGGCGAGGGTGTGCAGGAAGAGGCGGTCGTGATTCGAGAGATGCGCCGCGCTGGTGGAAGACGGGTTGGCGGGCGGCTGCGAGGCTTGCGCCGCCAGAGGGATGAATGCCGCCAGCGCCGCGCTGAGGATGAAAACCTGCATCTTCATGGAGCCCTCCCTGACGCCGGGAGATGACGGATCGACGCGCCCGGCCGTAACTACGCTAGGAGGGATGCGGCGTGGGGATGCAGCGATGCCTTGGGGGGCAAAGCCGGTGCCGTTTCACCCCGCGGGCAGGAGCGGCACGCCACAAGCGTGCAGGAACTCAGCCGTCTCGTTGAATTCGGCCGGGGAGTTCGTCGGGTCGTCGGGATCTCCGCTGGGTACGAACAGGATCATTCCCTGGCGCGCTCGGGTGAGAAGAACGCGGTAGGCATTTTGCCGGAACTTGCGACGATCGGGGTTCTTAATTGAAACCCAGCGGTTGTTTGGGCCAGAGAGCATTTTGCGCAACTGCCAGCGGGCACCATCCCAGACGAAGTCGCCGCCCCAGCAAACACCGATCCAGTCGAGTTCGAGGCCCTGAATTTCGAACTCTGTGGCGAACACTTCACAGCGGTAGCTGGAACGAAGGTCTTCCTGCCCAGCAAGGTACCAATGCTCCCAAGGGTAGTCGGCGTGAAATGTGGAACTGGGCTCGAGGCCCACGGCACGAAGGCGTGTTGCTCCGGAGGAACCGACTAGCCCGTAGCGGATGGGGCCGATGGATTGCTCCTGTAGCTTCTGTCTTGTTTGCTCCAAGTCTCGGGTAAGGAAGATGGGGAATCTCTCTGCGATCTTAAGTGCAGCGGCGCTTGCGGCATCTCCTTCCAAAACGTGATTGACCCAAATAGCAAGATTCTCTGCGCGCAAGCTCCTATTAGAGGTGCGAAGGTGAAGCGCGGGATTTGTCTGAACCTGGAGAAGGAGCGACGGGGGGTCGAACAGCCGATGGCCAGCCGTGGAGGGGCCTCCGTTGAGAACTTCCGGTGACGCGTAGATCGTCCACTGCCTGGAACGCTCGGCCAAAGCCCGGCCCCACTCTTCGAGACCTGCCTCGCCGTCATTGATCTCCTGTCCGCCTCCGACCAGGGCAATGACCATCGCCCAGTCCTGGTGGCGCTCCATGATCCCGAGGAGCATTTCGGGCTCGGAATAGTCACGATTGAACTTCTTTTTATTCTGTATCCGGTTCCAGGCGCGCTGTGCTTCGTCGAAGATGATGGCATGGTTGGATGGCTCACGAGCGTTGTCTTCTGTGTGATACCGCGCGAAAACGTGCACATTTTCAATGAGGGTGCGGGCCTCAATTCGCGCATGCACGGCACTGGCACCTTTGCTTCGGCTCTCCTGGGTGAAGAGGTGCTGCAAAACCTTCACTAGCGGTCCATTGCCGCTCATAAAGTGAATCGCGTCCTTTTGGTTCTCGTGCGAATGGGCCAGACTCAGACCGACTAGAGTCTTGCCAGAGCCGGGTACACCGGTGAGAAAGCAAATGACATGTTTACCAGCCTCCCGTGCCGCGTCAACGTATGTCTGGATTGTTTGGCGGACGATGCCCACTTCGTGTTCCGATGCTTCGCAATGCGCGATCTCCCGAATCGATAATCCCGTCTTCAGCGCTACGGCTGCTTCGATGATGCTGGGCACCGGGTGATATGGACTCCGGTCCCAGAGTTCCGCATCAATTTGCTCTGTACCTTCTCGAGCACTAATGGTGTCGAGTACCAGAGCAAGTCTTTCCCAAGAAGTGACAACAAGTTTGTCGATCCAGTAAGTCGCAAGCTGCGGGAACATCTCGCGTTGGAGAAGAGGGTCCAGGTTTGGCTCACCGGCTTCGGGAGAGACGATCACGGGGACGATCTTGTGGCGTTCGGAACCTTTGTGAAAGAAGTGCAGGAGCAACGAATATTCTTCGAGCTGCTTGCGGGCTTGCGGGAATGCGCCCCCCGATTTTGCCTCCAGAATGACAATCTGGCTTCCGATGAGGATGACGGCATCGACGCGCACCTCTTTCCGAGGAATCGAGAACTCGAGAAGCAGGCCCCATTTGTTCGCTGTGCTGATACCGGTTTTGCAGGTCTGGAGGACTGACCGGAGGGAGCGAATGTCGCGTTCCCAAGTCAGGGTCTGATCGCTGTACAGGCTCGTGTAGCCGCGGCGGGCGTATTCGCCTGAAAGGCGGGCGAGAATCTCACCTTCGGAGGTGGACAGAAATTCCGCAACAGTCGAACGATAGAAACAAGCCAAGCCCTTGGGTGCTCCGCGCGAGGGATTGTGTAAGGCTGTAGGCCAGGATAGCGGATGGGAACGACGGGCGGAAGAAGCAAGATGCCGTTGACCTCGCACCAGCATCGCGAAGAGCAACCGCGGATCCTTCGACTGCGCAGCGCAAAAAACGCGCTGCTCCGCTCAGGAAGACAGCGCGTCTCTTGCCGTATTGCAGGACGCTTGGCTACTCTTCTTCCTCCTCTACCGGGCGCTTGGCGTTGGCGAGGATCTTTTCGGCTACGGGCTGGGGCACGACGTCGTAGTGATCCATCTCCATGTGGTAGCTGCCCTTGCCCTGGGTCATGGAAGTGAGCTGGGTGCCGTAGGTCAGCATCTCGGACATGGGAACTTCGGCGTTGATGACGGTCGTGCGGCCCTTGGTCTCCATGCCTTGTACGCGACCGCGGCGGCCGTTGAGGTCGCCCATGAGCGTGCCGGCAAACTCGTCGGGAGCTTCGACGGCGACCTTCATGACGGGCTCGAGCAGACAGGGCTTGGCCTGCTCCATGGCCTTCTTGAAGGCAATGCGGCCGGCGGTCTTGAAGGAGAGCTCGTTCGAGTCCACCTCGTGGTAGCTGCCGTCGTAGAGCGTGACCTTGAAGTCGACGACCGGGTAGCCGGCGAGATAGCCGCGCGCCGCCGCTTCCTGAATGCCCTTCTCGACGGCGGGAATGAAGTTCTTGGGAATGGCGCCGCCGAAGATGTCGTTCTCGAACTCGAAGCCGGCGCCACGGGGCATGGGCTCCATCTTGATTTTGCAGTCGCCGAACTGGCCGTGGCCGCCGGACTGCTTCTTGTGGCGGCCCTGCACATCGGCGCGGCCGCGGATGGTCTCGCGGTAGGGCACCTTGGGCGCCTTCAGCGTGACCTCGGCGTGGTAGCGCTTCTTGAGGCGGCTGACGATGGCCTCGATGTGCTGCTGTCCCGCGCCGGCGATGAGGAACTCGTTGGTCTGCGGATCGCGGAAGAAGCGGATGAGCAGATCTTCTTCCATGAGTTTGTGGATGGCGGGGGCGAGCTTGTCCTCGTCGGCGCGCGATTTAGGCTCGATGGCATAGGTCATGGCCGGCTCGGGCATGGCTGCAAGCTCGACCTGAACCTCCGCGCCCTTGACGCCCAGGGTGTCGCCAGTGAGGGTGTCGCGCAGCTTGGCGACCGCGCCCAGGTCGCCGGCGTGCAGCTCGGAGACTTCGACGGCCTTGCGGCCCTGCATGATGCTGAGGTGGGAAAACTTTTCCTGGCTTCGGCGGGTGTAGTTCTCGAGCGTCGCATCATTTTTGACGCAGCCGCTGACCACCTTGAAGAAGCTGATCCTTCCCGCGAAGGGGTCGGACATGGTCTTGAAGACCACCAACGCGCCGGGTTCGTTGTCATCGACTTTGCGTGTGGCGGCGGACTCTTCGGCTTCCGCGCCGTTGGCACTGACGGCCTGCGCGGCCACCGCCTTGACCGGGAAGGGCTCGCGCTCGATGGGCGCCGGGGCGTAGACCTTGATGAAGTCGAGCAGATGATCGAGGGCCATGTTGGCCAGGCCGCTTGCAAAGAGCACTGGGAAGATGCGATCTTCGCGGATGGCCTCGTGGAGGGCGGCGATGAGGTGGTCTTCGGGGATGGTGCCCTTCTCGAAGAACTCCTCCATCAACTCGTCCTTGCCTTCGGCGACCAGTTCGACAAGGGCTTCGTGTCGGGCCTTGGCGTCCGCGGCCAAGGCTGCGGGAATCTCATGCGAGACCTTGCCGTGGCCGTCGCCGCCGGGCGTGTAGGTATAGGCCTCCATGGTGACGAGATCGACGACCCCGTGAAAGCCCTGCGCATCCACGATGGGGATCTGGACGGGAACACAGTTGCGGCCCCAGCGTTCGTGGAGATCCTCGAGCATGGCGCTCAGGCCGCCTCCGCCGCCGGCTTTGGGATGGTCCATCTGGTTGACCAGGACGATGCGCGGGACGTTGGCTTCTTCGGCGTATTTCCAGACGCGCTCGGTGACCGGCTCGACGCCGTTCTGGGCGTTGACGACGACAATGGCGGATTCAACCGGCAGGAGCGCGGCGCGGGCTTCGTGGGTGAACATGTGGAAGCCGGGGGAGTCGACGAAGTTGATCTTGGCGCCCTGCCACTCGGCAAAGGCAACGGCGTTCTGCATGGTAATGCCGCGGGCGACCTCTTCTTCGTCGTAGGCGGTGGCGGCCGAGCCATCTTCGACGCGGCCCTGGGCGGGCGTCATTTTGGCGGCATGCAGCATGGCGGCGATGAGCGTGGTTTTGCCGCTGTGCGCATGCCCCACTACAGCTACGTTGCGGATCTCACTTCCCTGGTACGTTTTCATGGCTGCTTCTCCTCGATGCGTGTGACTCGATGCGTGTGAGGGGTCGGTTCCCAGGCCTCCAAGGCGAGACCCGGGGCGTCCCATCTGGGATGGCAAGGCGGCAGGAGTTCCCCACCGTAGGTGCAAAAAGAATGGCGTCGCGAAGGTGGAACACGCGGAGATTCTGAGGTAGAGATACGGTGTGGCTCTCCCCTCCATTCCACGATGAAATCGCGGAATGGATAGGGGACGGGCAAGGAAGGGATGCGGGGGCGGCTTGTGGCGGGCGCAGGGACTGCGGGAGGACGCCGGGGCTGGCGTTCGTTCGGCCGGATTTCCGGGACTCGTGGGCCCGGTCTGGCGTCTTCCTCATCCATCGAGTGGGCTCGCGGAGGGACTCGGCGGGGGCGGACGACGGCAGTGCGGAGAAGCGCCGCCGCGCGCCCGGGCTCGAAAAGCGGATGCTATCACAGCGGGAGAGGCGGCGTCCTGTGACTGAGAGCACGCAGGCGCTTGCCTCCAATCAGAGATGAGCCGCCGCGGTCCCGGTCCTCGCCAGCTACGGACAACAACGAAGATGCGACGCCGGAAGGGTCAATTGTTGCCGCCGGGGGCGTAGTAGCCCTCGCGCATGATCACGTGCAGGTCCTTGTTTTTCGGCTTGAGGACCACCTTGTGATAGCCGCCCTCATCATCCGACTGATCCGGTGTGTAGGCGAGGATGTACTGGGAATGGAGATCCTTGGCGACCTGATCGTAGATCTCGCCGAAGCTGGAGGCGCGCTTGGCATCGTAGAACTGGCCGCCGGTGCGCTGGGCGATATCCTGCATCACCTTTTTGCCGTCGATGGGAGCTTCAGCGGTTTTGCCGCCGGGCTGCTGGCCGGGATAGCCGGGACCGCCGGGATACCCGCCGCCGGGATACCCACCGGGCCCTCCGGGACCGCCAGGATAGCCACCTGGACCACCCGGGTAGCCACCCGGGCCGCCGCCGGGATAGCCGCCCGGGCGACGGCCCATGCCGGGAAAGTCGCTGCGCTTGAGCGAGCCGCCGCGGAAATAGATGGTATAGACCTGAGTGCCGGCGCGCTCGGCCGCGTCGATTGCCTCGCTCTGCGTCTCTTTGCTGCTGCGGTCCACGCCGTCGGAGAAGACCACCAGCGTCTTGAGACCCTGCTTCTTCTGCATCAGTTCCTTGGAGGCCAGATAGATGGCGTCGAAGATCTGGGTACCGCCGTGCGCGGGCTTGGGGCGGTTCCACTCCCCGCTGTTGTCGGTGGTCTCGGGCCCCTGGTCGCGCATGGGCTGGGCGGTGGTCGGCTCAAGATGCGCCAGTTCGGCATCCAGCTTCTTCTGCGAGTTGGTGAAGTCGCGCAGCAACTCGACCTCGTTATCGAAATGAAGGACGAAGGCCTGGTCTTTGGTGCTGGTCTGCTTGGGGTCGGCCGGCAGCATGGCGGCGACGAATTGCTGCGCCGCCTTGCCCTCCAGGCTCATGGCCGGCATCACCGGCTCGCTGGTATCGACCATAATGCCCAGGAAGTGGGGCTGGTCGGTTTGCTGGGAGAAGCTCTGGATGGTCTGCGCCCGCCCGTCCTGGGTAAGGGTGAAGTCGCTGGCGGTCAAACCCGGCACCAGCTTGCCATGCTTGTCGCGGACCGTCACCGCCAGAATGACCTGCTGGGCGGCGTCTTTGGCGGGCTTGTGCATGGAGGGCGGCTGGCGGACGGGGCTTGACGCCGGCTTCGGGGGCGTGGAGTGAAAGGAGGGCTGCTGGGCGGCGGCCGTCCCGGCGAGCAGCAGAGAGGCGGAAAGGCAGAGGAAAGCTTGGATTCGCATAGGCACCTTCGCGCGCGATTTCAGCATTTTACGGCAAAAGCAGAGTAGATAAGGTACTTCGGGATATCTGCAAGGACGCCCGCTCTGGGGCGCGCCTGCTTTGGCCCTGGCTCCGGGATTCAGCAATGCCGGTTAAGTTTTAGACGGCCGGCGGCTCGATCGGTTGAAGATGGCCCGAAAAGCCCAGTGTCGAAGAAGGCTGGCCCTCCGCTACCTGCCTCGGCGGTGCTTGCTGGCGTTGATGGCGGCCCGGGCCTCACGATCGGCCTCGCGGCGGCGTTCCGTCTCCCGTTTATCCCAATCCTGCTTGCCCTTGGCCAGGGCGAGTTCGCACTTGAGCCGCCCGTGTTTGAAGTAAAGCCGGGTGGGGATGAGCGTATGGCCCTTGATCTGCGTCTTGGAGAGTAGTTTGCGAACTTCTTCCTTGTGCAAGAGCAGCTTACGGGTGCGGGTTTCGTCGTGATTGGCAATATTGCCGTGAGAATAGGGGCCGATATGCATATTGAGCAGGAAGGCCTCGCCATCCTTGATCAACCCATAGGCATCGCGCAGGTTGGCCTTGCCTTCGCGGATGGACTTGACCTCGGTTCCGCGCAGGGCGACGCCAGCCTCGTAGCGTTCGAGCAGGAAGTAGTTGTGCCCGGCGGCCCGGTTCTGGGCGGCATCGCGCTCTCCGGAGGCGACGGGATCCCGGGGCTTGGCCGGCTTTTTAGCGCCGGAGGCGGTCTGAGGGGCGATCACATGACTGGTTTGCCGCGCCACCGCCGCACCTCCTCGAATTCTCATCGTAGCATCGGGGTGCTTTTGCAACCTGGGCAGGAGGTTAGGATTGAGGCGGGCCCGCGAGCGCAGATTGAGCTTTGCTAAAATGAGGGATTGTTTGCAGGCCAACGGCCGCAAAAACTGCATTCCGGACCGCTGCGATGGTCCGCTGGAGTCTGGCGGGACTACCGAGCCAGCCAACTTTTCTGGGAGCAGGATGAAACTCACGACTCACGTCTCAGCCGCCGGACTCCTGCGCCGCACGTCCTTTGTTGTCTGCGCAGCGGTGATCGTTCCTTTTTTCCTCGCCCTTGGGGGGCAGCGTGCCTGGGGCCAGTCCGCCAAGACCGACTATAAGCGGGGCCAGGCGGCCGAGGCGCGTCAGGACATCGACACCGCCTACGCCGAATACCTGAAGGCGTACCAGAAGAAGCCGGACGACCTGCGCTATCGCACCGCGCTGGAGCGTGTGCGCACCACCGATTCGAACTATCACCTCACGCAGGGCCGGCAGTTGTTCCAGGCCGGCAATCTGCAGGGCGCGCTTGCGGAGTTTCTGCACGCTGCCGAGGTGGACCCAGGCAACCAGGCCGCGCAGCAGGAGATCGCCCGCGTGCGCCAGGCCCAGGCTGGAGTTCCGCAACCGTCGGGGCAGAGCGGCACGCCTGCGCCAGTTGGCGAGCAGACGACGTTGAGCCAGATGGGGTCTCCGGTGCAGCTTCAGCCGGTCTCGAATGAGCCGCTCACGCTGCACATGAACGAAGACGCCAAGGTGGTGTATCAGGCCATCGGCAAAGCGGCGGGCATCAACGTTCTCTTCGACCCCGATTACACCTCGCGCCGCATCCAGGTGGATCTCAGTAATGTGTCGCTGATGGACGCGTTGCGCATCGTGGGGGCGATGTCGAATACCTTCTGGCGCCCGGTGACCAAGAACACCATCTTTGTGGCGCAGAATACGCGCATCAAGCGCACCGAGTTGGACGAGCAGGCGGTGCAGACTTTCTACCTGACCAATGCCTGGCAACAGAACGACCTGAACGACATCCAGACGGCGCTGCGCAACGTGCTGCCCAACGCCAAGGTGTACGGTGTCGCCAGCCAGAACGCGATCGTGATGCGCGGCACCCCGGACGAACTGCTGCTGGCGGAAAAGCTGATCGACGATCTCGACAAGCCGCGCTCGGAGGTGGTGGTCGACTTCGGCGTGCTGGAGGTGAGCAAGAACTGGGAGCGGACGCTGGGCATCGCCTGGCCGCAAAGCATCGGCGTGCAGTTGCAGTCGCCGCAGGCAAATGCCGCCGCGAACAGCTCGACGCTCACCGGCACCACCACCGGCATCTCGCCTACCATCTACGACCTGGCGCACCTGAAGGGCTCTGATTTCGCCGTGAACGTAGGGGCGGCCCAGCTCAACCTGTTGCTGAACAACAGCAACACCCAGATCCTCCAGGATCCCCGCGTACGCGCCACCGATGGACAGAAGGCCACGCTTACCATTGGCTCCAAGATTCCCATCGCCACCGGTTCGTACTCCGCGCCGGGCATCACGCCGACAGCGGCCATCGGCTACGCGCAGACACAGTTCCAGTACATCGACGTGGGCGTGAAGATCGAGATGACGCCCACCATTCACTACGATGGCGACGTGACGCTGAAGATTCACGTGGAGACCAGCGCCCAGACCAGCCAGGTGACGATCGAGGGCGTGACCGAACCGATCATCAGCCAGCGCGTGGCCGACCAGGTGATCCGCCTGCGCGACGGCCAGGCCAGCATTCTCGGCGGCATCCAGAGCAACACGAACCAGGAGACCTGGACGGGGCTTCCGGGGCTGAGCTCAATTCCCATCCTGAGGTATCTGTTCGGGTCCAAGGACCACACCATCAACAACGACGACATTGTGTTCGTGGTGGTGCCGCACATCGTGCGCGAACAGGACCTGACGCAGGCCAACTTGCGGCCGATCGATACTGGCTCGGGCCAGTCGATCGATCTGCGGCTTTTGCAGCACACCGCGGCCTCGGCTCAGAATCCCGCGGAGCCCACGGCCTACGTGCAGCGGAATTATGGAACGCTGCCCGCGGCCAGCGTTTCGGCGGCTGCCATGCAGGCCATGAGCCAGTTGCAGTCGAAGGGGGAAAACATGCAGATGCCCCCGCCGATTTCGCATCCGGAGAAGCCGCTGCCGCCCGTGAATACACCCCCTGGGACCCCGCCGCCGAACGGCACCCCGCTGCCGCCGGCCAAGCCCGCGGCACAGCAAAAGCCTGCGGCTCAGCCGGGAGCAGCGCCACAGGGGGCGGCCAGCTTCCTGTTCCAGGCTCCGCCGGGGCAGGTGCAGAACGGCTCGACCTTCCAGGTGCCCATCGCGCTGAACAACGGGACGGATGTCACGTCGGTGCCTCTCCAGTTCACCTACGATCCGTCTAAACTTACGCTGGTGAATGTGACGGGCGGCAACCTGCTGAGCAAGGACGGCCAGGCTATGGCCCTGATTCACCGGGACGATGGCCCGGGCGATGTGACGGTGGTGGCTTCGCGGCCGCCGGGCACGCAGGGCGTGAGCGGATCGGGGGTCGTCTGCGTCCTTACATTCCAGGCCAAGACTCCGGGCGCGACGGCCCTGACCATGACCCGTGCGGGCGTGGTGAACAGCAGTCAGCAGCAGACGCCGGCGCAGGCGACAACAGCAAACATCGTGGTGAAGTAGTAGTGCAGAAGGGCTTTACAACGGACAGGCGCAAGACTCCGGCTGAAGCGCGGCCAGGCGAACGCGGCCTGACCCTGATCGAACTGATCGTGACGGTTTCCATCCTCGCGATCCTGGCCACGGCAGCCATCCCGGTGGCGCGCTTCCAGATCAAGCGCGAGAAGGAGCGCGAGCTTCACTACGACCTGTGGATGATGCGCGACGCCATCGACAAGTACAAGGACGCGGCTGATCGCGGCGCCTTCCAGACTAAGGTGGACAGCCAGAACTATCCGCCCGATCTGCAAACGCTGGTGAACGGGGTGGAGGTGCAGGGCAAGAAACTGAAGTTCCTGCGCAAGATCCCGGTGGATCCGATGACCGGGCAGACCAACTGGGGCTTGCGCTCCATGCAGGATGAGCCGGACTCCGACTCCTGGGGCGGGCAGAATGTCTTCGACGTGTACTCGAAGTCGCAGGGCACGGCGCTGGATGGGACGAAGTATTCGACGTGGTGAGACAGGCAGCTTCCAGCTTCTGGCTCGAGGTTAGATGGCAGGGATTTTCGCGAGAAAGGCCTGGAAGGGAACGGCTGAGAACGAAGGAAACGCATTTGCGCAAACGCAGCACACAATCCGAGGGGTTCACGCTCGTCGAACTGATGATCGTCATGTCGATCATCGGCATTCTGATGATGCTGGCCGTGCCCAGCTATGTGACCGCCATCAAGCACGCGCGCGAAGCCGTGCTCAAGGAAGACCTGCACACCATGCGCGCCGCGATCGAGTCCTACACCATGGACAAGCAGAAGGGGCCGCAGTCGCTGGACGACCTGGTGCAGAGCGGCTATCTCCGCCAAATCCCCGAAGACCCCATGACCCACAGCAGCGACACCTGGGTGACCGATCAGAGCCAGGACATGTACTCGCTCGACGAGACTGATCCGGGCATTGACGATGTCCACTCCGGCTCGGACGAGACGGGGTCGAACGGGCAGGCCTACAACACCTGGTAAGAGCAGGCCGTCCGCTTGAGCGGCGGCCCGAGCTACTGGCTGCCGGCCTCCATCATCCTCGCCCACAGCTCGCGGACGCCGGCGTTGGTCTTTGCCGAGACGGGCAGAATCTCCTCCACATCCAGCCCCTTACGCAGCGCGGCCAGATTGCGCGTGCGCTGGTTGCCGCTGAGGCGGTCGATCTTGGTGGCGACGACGAGGAACTCGCGGTCCTCGGCGCGCAGCCAGTCGAGCAGTTGCCGGTCGCGAGGCTGGGGAGGAATGTTGGAGTCCACCAGGCACACACACAGCGCCAGCGTGGCGCGCTCGGCCAGGTAGGGCTCGATGAACTTGGGCCACTCGGCGGAGATGGACTTCGAGATCTTGGCGTAGCCGTAGCCGGGCAGATCGGCGAGAATGCATCTCTGCCGACCGCTCTCATCGGAAAGCGAGAAAAAGTTGATGGCGCGGGTGCGGCCCGGCGTCGAGGATACTTTGGCCGCCTTCTCGCCGACCAGCGCGTTCAGCAGGCTGGATTTGCCCACGTTGGAGCGGCCGAGAAACGCGATCTCCGGTGCCGCGGGATTGGGAAACTGGGCCGCCGAGAGCGCGGAGAGCAGGAATTGGGTAATAAAGCGCATCCTTCTCAGGATACCGGGCGACACGCAGCCCCGCAGCCGTAGGCAGCGAATATCGCAGTTAACTGCGCCATACTCCCAGAAGTTAAGGTTGAAGCGCTGGAAGCTGTGCCGTGTTCATCGCGTTCTTTGCGATGAGCGGGCGGGGGCGTGCGCGAGATGTGATTCCGGGGAGCACGCGGTTGAAGGAAGGCGCCGGAGCTCTTCCGCAGAAAAACGACCGGGCTC
>DAIDLI010000105.1 GCA_027449545.1 Acidobacteriaceae bacterium
TGGAAACGCACCGCTGGTGATTCCCACAGAATATACATTGCCGTTTTCATCCACTGTGATGCTATTCATCAAGTCAACTGCGCCGGTTCCATAGGTCTTCTCCCATTGCACATTTCCGGTCGTATCCACTTTCTCAATGAAAATGTCTTGTCCACCTGTGCTGTCGGAAATCTCTCCGGCAAAGATCAGATTGCCGCTGCTGTCGGCACAGATCGTTTCCGGAGAAACGTCTACTGCAGAGGGATACTGCTTCAACCATTGAAGGTTTCCAGAAGAATCGAACTCAGCCACAAATGCTTCATCGATGCCATTCGGATTTGATGCCCCGGGATATGCACCAAAGGTGGCGCCCACGACAACAATTCCAGCCGTCGTGACGGCAACGCCATCAACGGTATCCCCAGCGCCCGTTGTGAGTTCTTTCTCCCAAAGCTGATTCCCGCTCGCATCCATCTTATACAGGGTCCCTTTGAGAAGTCCGACAAGCCCCGAATAGCCTGTGAGATTGCCCGCCGTGTATCCGGCCAGCAGCAGGTTGCCGCTAGCGTCCTGCGTCAGGCCAGTTATTGTATCGCCTTGTCTACTCTCCGCTACATAGGTATTTGTCCCGAACTCATGTACAAACTGCAGCGTATTTGCCCCTGTGAATGGGTAGATCGGCGGCGGATGTCCGCCTCTGGAAGACGTTGTCGGAGATGAACCGCCGCACCCGGTCGCGGCGATGGCTACCATCAAGATGAGAATTCTTCGCATCGTCACGATAGTTCCAATTGAATTCGCCTTGCATATTCTCTGTGGCGTTGGCAGGAGTACGCCGCATGTGGGGTCGTTCTTCGAAGCAGAGAGATGGGCTTCCAGCATAGCATCAATCCAGTGAATTGAACGGGCGATCTTTGCTGCCGTGGCGGCAGATTTCCAAGCTCAACCAGCCGGAGTCGGGGGAGCGGGACTTTGATCACGCGGCTAGTGTCTGGAACTGACCAGCCCGATCTCACTTTTGCCTTAGGTTGCGGCCGGCTCGAAAAGAGGCTGCCCGCGACTTCCATCTGAGATGGTCTCCATGATCTATCGGGCCAGAATGATCGCTCCTCCCGTGCGGCTTTCGGGAACTGATTGGCATGTCGGCTTTTGCCGTGGGCCGGGAGGCCCACGCGACAACCGCCCGGGAGGTCAGCGCCACCCGGGAAATGCTGACCGGCAGTGAGCATTCTTCGTTGAAGAGACGGCTTTTCCAGTTTCGGCCGGGGCGGAACTGAACGCGCTATCCGGCAAATTTGCTGCCCCTGCCCCGGTTCGGGAACCATTCGCCTAAATCCTGCGTAGAAGCCCCCATGCAGTGCGTGGGTACATTAAGCTGGTCGTTAGCTTCCTGGGCAGCCGCTCGTACCCCCGGCGCTTGCGCTCCGGCGCGGCAGCAGCGCGACGCGGGCGCGGTCCCGGGCAGGGAGGCGAGTTCGGGGGCAGCGCGTATGCACCTGGCCAATGCGACGGGGATGGATGCGACCGGCATGGACGCGGCTCTACTGGTGCAGCGCTGCATGAACGGAGACGCGAGCGCCTGGGCCGAGATGGTGCGGACGCACCACCGGCGCGTTTACGCGCTCTGTTACCGGTTCACCGGCAATGCCGCCGACGCCGAGGATCTGACCCAGGACGTCTTCCTTAAGATCTACTCCAATCTTTCCAGCTTTGACGGCGCCCGCGGCAGCCTGCCGGTGTGGATCACCACCATGACCCGCAACCTGCTGGTGGACAACTTCCGCCGTACACGCAACCAGCGGGCTACGGGGTCGCTGGACGAAGGCTGGAATGAGGCCGATGAATTGAGGCCGGTGGACCGGCTGATGGCCGCGGGCCCCTCGCCCCACGATGCGGCATTGCGCCGGGAGCTGGAGACGATGGTGCAAAAGGCGCTGGCCCAGGTGTCGCCGGAGCTACGTGAGGCGGTGATTCTGCGCGACTTGCAGGACCTGGATTACAAGGAGATCGCGCAGGTGCTGGATATTCCCGAGGGCACGGTGAAGTCCCGCATCAGCCGCGGGCGCGCGGAACTTGCGCGGCTGCTGGAACGTACTAAGCGAGAGGTGATGTAGTCATGGCCGAGCGCACACACATTCCGGGTTCCCCCGCCTGCGGGCAATGGGAGACGCTGCTGGCGGATGCGCTGGACGGGCTGCTGTTGCCGGAGGACGAGCGCATCTTCAGCGAACACATGGCCGGCTGCGCGGCCTGTTCGGCGCTATTCGACGAATCGCGCCGGGGGCGCGAGTGGCTGGGGTATCTTTCCGCGGAACCCGAAGTCCCGGAAGGACTGGTGGACCGCATCCTGGCGCAAAGCGGTCCGGGACATAAGGCAGTTCTGGCGGGGGCGGGCGCGGTAGCCATTCCGGCGGGCGCGCTGGCGGCCTGGCAGCGGCCGGGGCTGATGGGGCATCTGCGCCGCTGGGCCGAGCCGCGGCTGATGATGACGGCGGCCACGGCGTTCTTCTCGATCGCGCTGACGCTGAACCTGGCTGGGATCCGGCTGACGCAGATTCGGTTGGCCGACCTGCGGCCCACCGCCATACGGTCGTATATGGAGCGCCAATTTACGATGGCTTCAGTGCCGATCATCCGCTACTACGACCACTTGCGACTGGTCTACGAGGTGCAGTCGCGGATTCGCGAACTGCGCGGGCAGAACGACGAGAGCCAGCCGGAGCCGAATACGCAGCCGGCGCCAGGCGAGTCGCGCAAGAACGGCAAGGACGGAGGCTCGCGCGTGAGTCCTCCGCAGCAGTCGGTGCAGCCCGCGCCGGCCGATCCTGATTATCACGATGCTTTGCTGAACCTTTATCCCGGGGCCCCAGTCAGTTTGCTCCATGAGGCAGGAGAGAGCAGCGTTACGAGCGGAGCATGGGAAAGGAGCAGAGTATGGACTGCTTAAATCATCCAGGCGTGCAAGCAAATGCCTACTGCCAAAACTGCGGGAAGGCGCTTTGCGAGGCATGCGTGCGCCGCGAGCCGAGCGGGCAGATTTTGTGCGAGCCCTGCTGGATGGCGTGGCAGGCCGCCCGGGCTCCGTTTGCAGGGCCGCCGATGGGCGCCCCCAATCCCGCCGCGGCGGCGGTGCTGGGCCTGATTCCCGGCGTCGGGGCCATGTACAACGGCCAGTTCTTCAAAGGGCTCATTCATATTGTTATCTTTGCCGTACTGGTCAGCATGACGCAGTACTATCCCATCTTCGGCATCTTCATCGCGGGCTGGATTCTTTACCAGTCGTTCGAGGCGTACCACACGGCGCGGGCGCGGCGCGACGGCGAGCCGTTGCCCGATCCGCTGGGCCTGAACGAGATCGGCAACTGGCTGAATTTGGGATCGCGGACTCACGGGTATCCGGGCGCGCCGCCGGCGGCCGGGCCGGGCGCGGTTCCGCCACCGCCGGGGCCTGCGGCGGGCAACTATCCTCCGCCTTATGGCGGACCGCACCCAGGCGCCTATCCGCCTCCGTATGGAAGCCCCTACCAGCCGCCCTATTATGGAGCGCCTGGCGTTGGCGTGCCCCCGGCGGTTCCGCCACAGCAACCCGCTCAGTGGCACCGGCGCGAGCCGATCGCGGCCATCATCTTGATTGCGCTGGGCGTGCTGTTCCTGCTGGGACAGTTCTCCGGCCGCGCGCTGGCCTTCACCTGGCCGGTCGTGTTGATCGCACTGGGAGGCTGGCTGATCTACCGGCGCATGTATGACACGCCGCAGGGGCCACCTCCGGGAATGCCCGCAGCGCCGCCGCAGGAGATGCCACCCGCCGCGAAGCAGAATGACTCCCAGGGAGGTGCGCAATGAACAAGTACATCTTCATTCGGCGTTTGACCGGTCCCTCGATTCTTCTGCTGCTGGGGATCGTGGCGCTGTTGCACCAGGCGCACCTGGTCCATTTTTCCATCTTCATTCCGCTGCTGCTGATCCTGCTGGGGGTGCTGAAACTGGCGGAGCGTGCGGTCTTGGCGTCTGAGCCTCATCCGGCGATTCCCTACCCGTATGCCGGCGCGGCTGTGCCGCCGCCTGGAACCGCGGTCCCGGCTCCCGGGCAGGAGGAGCGGAGCAAAGACAGGGAGGGAGGCATTTTATGAGCAGCATTCCTCCCAATCCGCCTCCGGGCGGATACCCGCCTTACGACCCGAAGACGCAATGGCGGATCTACCGCGAGCAGCAGAAGGCTGCGTGGCGGGCGCAGCGCTACGCCTGGCGGGCGAACTATGCCGGCGCCTACGGGCCGCGCGTGCCCTCGGTCGTGGGTCCGCTCATTCTGATCGCCATCGGCGTGACGTGGTTGCTGATCTCAACGGGGCGCATTGCTCCGGGCGCGTTCTGGAGCTGGTATGCGCACTGGTGGCCGGCGCTGCTGATCTTTGCCGGCCTGGCGCTGCTGGCTGAGTGGGCCATCGACGTACGCCGGGCTACGCCGGTGCGGCGCGGCGGCAGCTTTGTGGGCATCCTGATTTTGCTGGCGGTGGTTGGCGTTGCCGCGGCGGCCTGGACGCACATGGGGGGACCGTGGATGCAGGGCCCCTGGAACAAAGACAATGATTTTTTCAACATGTTCGGCATGCCCGAGCATGAGAACGATCAGCCCGCGATCCATCAGGAGATTCCGGCCAACGCCACAATCGAGATCCGGAATCCGCGCGGCGACGTGAGCGTGGCGGCGGGTGCGGCCACCGGTATCGACGTGCTGGCACACCAGGTGGCGTACGCCAATTCCGACGAAGAGGCGAACAAGGTCTTCACTGCCGAGAAGACCTCAGTGCAGGTGAGCGGCTCGGCCGTGGTGGTGCAGAGCAATGCCGACGAACACGGACGTGTGAACCTGGCGGTGACGGTGCCACCTACCGCCAAGGTGACGATCAACGCGGCTCGCGGGGATGTCACGGTCTCCGGCCTGAATGCCGGCGTAACCATCAACAGCGGACATGGCGACACGCAGATCAACGGCATCAACGGCGCGGTGATCGCGCATCTCTCCAACAACCGGCACGACTTCTCGGCTCACCAGATCAAGGGCGACCTGACGATTGACGGCAACTGTAACGACATGACCGTCTCCGAGGTGAAGGGCGCGGTGACGATCAACGGCGAGATCTTCGGCGATGTGCACATGGAGAACCTGGCCGGCGGTCTGCGGCTGCATACTTCGGTCACCGATCTGCAACTGGGCACGCTGCCCGGAGACATGACGCTCGACTCCGATACCCTGCGCGTGAATGCATCGACCGGCGAGACGCGGGTGATCACCCATGCCAAGGATGTCGACCTGAACCAGATCTACGGCGACAGCTTTGTGCAGGATCGCGATGGCACGGTTTCGGTTGAGCCGGCAGGCGCCTATAACGTGGAAGTGCGCAACAGCAAGGGTGATGTTGAGATCAAGCTGCCTCCCAACGCTTCAGGGAGCGTGGACGGGCGCACCCACAACGGCGATATCGTGACCGACTACGGCCTGACGGTGAGCGGAGATGAGAACAAGACCGTCACCGGGCGCATCGGCGAGGGCGCCAAGCGCATTGTGCTGAGCACGGATAACGGCGATATCGGCATCAAGAAAGGTCCGGCGTTTCCAGCCACGCCGCCCGTCCCCGGGCCGGTGACCCTTGGCGCTCCGCCAACGCCGCCTTCGTCCCATGCACGCCATCTGCGCCCGCCGCCGGTTCCGCCTGCGGCGCCGGTGGCGCAGTAGAAGCAGTGAGCAGTGAACCGGGGGGCAGGGAGCTGATTCCCTGCCCCTGACATTCGGCTGCCATCCATTGTATGCTCCGAGTGCGGACGCCCCCCAGGGCCGCGCGGAGGTTCAACCGACATGCATGGTCCCGTCAGGGTCATCACTGTGGAGCGCGAGTACGGTTCACGTGGTGGCGAGTTTGCCCACGATCTTGCACGCCGCCTGGGCTGGCGGCTGCTGGATGCAGAGCTGGTAGCCGCTGCGGCGCAGAAGGTTGGAATCGATCCCAAAGTTGCCGCGCGTTACGACGAACGCCTCGATCCCTGGTACTACCGCTACGGCAAGATTCTGTGGCAGGACCCCGTGTACGCTCCGGCACCCAGCGGGGATCGCAGCTTCGACGCTGCGCGCATGATGGAACTGATCCGGGAGGAGATCCTGAACGCCGCCAACGAGGGAAACTGCGTCATCGTCGGCCGCGGCGGAGCCTGCGCGCTGATGGGCCATCCCGGCGGCTTCCATATCTTCGTTTACGCCACGCAAAAGGCCAAGCGCGACTGGTACATGCGCAGCTTCCCGGAGCAGGCGCAGCACGCCGACGCCCACCTGGCGGTATTTGACAAGCGGCGTGCCGCGATCATCCGAAAGTTCTACGACCAGGAGTGGTGCGCCCGCTCCCTCTATCACCTGCTGCTGAATTCGTGCATCGGGATTGAGTCCATGATCGCGGCTGTGCAGGGCGCGACAGGATTGGGCGCTGCGCCCGCAAAGGACGAGGCAGCAAGCTGAGGGCAGTGCACAGTTGATAGTGGACAGTTAACAGTGCCGATTAGATTGCGATGCGTGGCACGCGCGGGCCGATGCGGGTAAAGACTTCCCAGGGGATCGTGCCGGTGGCGCGGGCGTGATCGAAGGCGCTGATGGCGTCACTCCCCTGCGCTCCCAGCAGAACCACCTCCTCGCCGGGATTCGCCTCGGAAAGATCGGTCACGTCGATTACCGCCTGGTCCATACTGATGCGGCCCACCAGGGGCGCGCGCTGGCCGCGCACCAGCACGCTGAAACGGCTGCCGAGACGCCGGTCGAGTCCGTCTGCATACCCGGCGGCGACAAGCGCCAGGCGCATGGGCTCGGTGGCGACAAAGGTTCCGTTATAGCCGACTACCGCGCCGGCGGCGACAGTGCGGACGCCCACCACGCGCGATTTCCAGCTCAGCACCGGCTTGAGGTTGGCGCGCGCGGCGGCCAGCGTGGCGGGCTCTTCGCGGAAGGGCGGCTCGAACTCCGGGGCTAGGCCGTAGAGCGCCAAGCCCGGGCGCATCAGCGGCTTCATGCCGTGACGCGCGGCCAATTCGGCCACCGCGGGGGCCTGGCCTGCCAGCAGCGCGGCGGAGTTGCCCACGTTGAGCCACTCGGCAAAGACGCCGGCGGCGGAGAGGCGCATGAGGACCTCGTCGAGCTGGGCGAACTGTTCACCGGTGACGCGGGCATCGGCTTCGTCGGCGGCGAAGAGATGGGTCATGACGGCTTCGACACGCAGCGGCGAGGCCGGCGAGAGCCGCGCCAGCAGAGGATCCAGGCCTTGGAGGCTGGCGCCCTGGCGGCTCATGCCGGTGTCGATCTCCAGATGAATCGGCAGCGCACCGGGAGCGAGCCCCGCCATGCGCGCAGCGGCTTCGAGCTCTTCGAGCTGCCACGGCTCCCAGGCGACCACGGTCAGGCGATGCGCCACGACCGCGGCGCCCTGACCGGGGAAGACTCCGCCAATCACCAGAATGCGGACCTGCGGGCAGAGGGCACGGGCGGCCACACCCTCTTCCACGCTGGTTACGCCCAGCCACTGTGCGCCCGCGCGTACGACGGCCGGAGCGCAGATGGCGAGGGAATGCCCGTAGGAGTCGGCCTTCACGATGGCCAGCAGATCGACATCGGGCGAAGCCAGGGTGGCGAGGAAACGGAAGTTGTCTTCGAGGGCCTGAGTGTGGATCTCAACCCAGCAGGGGCGTGTTGGCACGGGAGGATTCAAGCTCCAGTTTACGGCAGAAGATGCCGGCCCGAGAGCAGCGCGAAGGCTACCACCGTCTCGTGAGTATCTCCGATCCGCTCGAGCAGTTCTGCTTCCAGCTCATGCGGCACCGGCATCTCGCAGGAGGCGACCTCTTCAGGGGTTGCAGTGGTGAAGCACAGCTCGCAGTGTCCCAGGCCCTCTTCGCCGTGCTCGCCTGCGCTGCGCACCGGCGGCCCGAAGATGCGGCATGTCATGGGCCGCCAGGCGTACACCTCGCAACGACCGGTGGCGAGGTCGAGCGCAGGGCAGGCGGCATCGTCGGCGAAATCCTCGAAGCGCTCCCGGTCTTCGTCCGAAGTGCCCAGCGTGCCCGTTACCAGATCGCCTGGAAAATCAGGCGCGTACCGCATGATCCAGGCGCGGGCGCGCTGCTCGATCTGTTGCGCGCGCAAGGGATCGGCCGCGCGCAGTTCTTCCATCCCTTTGCGCAGCCGCAGGGCATCCAGCGCGTTGATGGCGAAAGCTCCGTGGCAGCACTGGGTGCAGCCAATGCGGCAGGCCAGGTGCGATCCGGCGCGGCGCGCGGCCTCGGCCAGATTCGTATCCATGATTTGCACGAGTTTGGCATCTGCAGCAGGCAGGCTCATGCAGGCAGAATACCGGAGACGCGGGGATCAGGCCGATTTGAGCTCGAGGACAATGGCGGCGCCGTGTGGCTCGAAGTTCACCGCAGAGGCACGGCCGTCGTTGTCGCGCAAGATCGAGGCGCAAAGGCTCAGATTCAGTCCCGCCGATTCGGTACCGCTCTGCGGAGGCAGGTGGGGATCGAAGGCGCGCTCGGGATTGAGGAAGCCGGGACCGCTGTGAGCCACCATGATCTGCACCAGGCCGCCCTCGCTGGCGGCTTCCAGGCGGATGGTCTTGGGATGGCCTGGATCGGTGTCGGGGCTTTCCACGACCTCCATGGCAAATTGCAGAGAGTGCCGCACCGCCTGGCGCAGCTGCTGAGGACTGCAGAGCGCGCGGGGAAGATTGGGGGCAATGCTCAGGCGGAACTCGATCGAGCGCTGCAAGAAATCCTGACGATGCAGTTCGCCGAGATCGGTCAGCAGTTCGGCGACGGAGACGGCGGCGAGCTGATCGGGCTGGGGACGCGAGATGCGCGAAAGGCTCTCGAGGGTGGTGCGCATGCGGCGGGACTCGGCCAGGATGGCCTCCACGGCTTTGCGGTCCTGCTGGTCGAGAGCGGCGGTTCCGTCCAGCATGGAGGCATAACCCAGGATGACGGTGAGCGGGTTATTGAGCTGCTGCGTGACGGTGGCAGCCAACTGTCCCAGATGTCCGAACTTCTCCGAATTCGTGAGCTTTTCGAACATCATGGTGTGGCTGCGGGTGGCTTGGAGGCGGCTGACCAGCATCTCGATGGGCAGCAGGTCATCGGCGCGGATAGGAACGGCGCGGGAAGCCGGCGCACCGGCCAGCATGAGCAGGCCCTCGGTGACGGCCCGGTTGATCATGGGCACCGCCAGGACGGAGGTAAGGCCGAGGCGACGCAGGTCGTCGCCGGGCCAGAGCCAAGGCTCCAGATCGAGGACCACAGTCGGGCTCTCGTCCACAGCCGACGGCGCCGAGGCGGAGATAAGGAATCCCGTGGGCGGAAAGCGGTCTACCAGCTCTTCCAGAGCTCTGGTGGTGGCGGGGTCGAAGCCGGCGGCGCCGGCCAGCCGATAGCGTCCGGCGCGAAGCACCACCAGCGCAGCCTGGGAGAAGCGGCTGTGCGCAGCCACCGTCTCGCAGATCTCATTGCCCTGGCGGTCGAAGTCTTCCAAATGGCGGCGGGTCAAGACCAGGCGGCTATAAGCTTCGAGCTCTCGGCGGGCGCGACGCTCGCGCTCTTCGGCGGATTTATTGGCGGCCAGCTCATCTTCAAGCGCCAGCAGAATCATGCCAATGGCGGCCACCACCCTGCTCATCACGATGATTTGCACGAGATGAAGTTCGAGGACAGGGCTCCCCGTGACGGCAGGAAGATTGCGCACCCCCATCAGCGACCAGCCCAGGAATCCGAGGATGCCAAGCACCCCCCCGGGGGAGAAGCGCCGGAAGGCAAAACCGACCAGCAGGGCGGTCATGAACAGGTTGGCGGCTTCGATGAGCCGGAGCGCCTCTGCCGCGCCGGAGACGAAGCACGCCCAGAAGACCAGTCCCCCAATGGTGAGGCAGACGAAGACGCCAAGCCAGCGCGGAATCCGGTAAGCATCCAGGCTCCAGGCCAGCGCGAAGAGGTAGGCCATCAGGCCCAGGGCGGGAAAGAGAAGAAACTGGGGGTTTCCTGGGGTCGTGCCGTGATAGACCCCGTAGAGCAGGATCGAGTAAACAATCAGCGGCGCGGTGTAGACGATGACATACAGAATGCGCAGCCGGCCAATGCGAAAAGAGAGCGGAGAAAGCGAGCCGAGAAAGAGGGCGGTGCCGAGCAGCAAAGCTGTCTGCCCAGCCGCTGCCATGCTGGGGTAAACGTCGCCAGAGAGTCCGCGGGCGCTCATGGTGTAGAGCAGCACCATCTCCAGGCAGGCGCAGCAGAAGCCGCAAAGCCACAAGAGGGTGCGTATATCGCGCGAGCGGTAGTAGAGATATCCGAAGGCCGGGATCAGCAGTACGGTGAGCGTCAGGGCCGGCGCGTGATAAAGATCGGGCATGAGAAGCCTGGGGCTGTTTCTCTTGTATCCCTTGCGGGTTTGCTGGCTTGCAGTGGGGGCGGATGCCTGCTGGTACGACAGCATAAATCCTGCGGGCACGGTTCCGCGAACAGACGGGATGGGCGCCCGTCCAGCCCCTAAATTGATGGATCCCCCGATCTCGAGTCCATGCGTCTAAAGTTGCAGGGTAGTATCTGATATCGCTTCTCTTCGGATCTGCGTGGGAAGAGAATGCCAGGGGGTTCGGAGTGCGACGTCAAATTTCGATCGTTCTTCTCGTGGGAATGACCTGCGCCGCACCGGCGCTCGTCCGCGGCCAGGATAGCTTCACGCCGATGCCTCTTGACTCCGGCTTCGGACCGCTCGATACGCGTCCGCCCGCGGTTCCTCCGGATCAGATCATCCAACAGTTCGCCGCGAAGGAGACGGAGTACAAGGCCGCGCTCGGCCACTACACCTACCGGCGCACCGCCAAGATCGACACCATCGACGACGACAGCCACAAGATCACCGGCGAGTGGTACGAGGTGGATGACGTCACGTTCCGCCCCGACGGGGGGCGGATGGAGCGGGTCGTGGATGCGCCGCCCAGCACGCTGGAGCAGGGGGGGCTGATGATGTCGCCCACCGACCTCCAGGATATTGAGCATGGCTACCCATTCGTGCTGACCACGGAAGACCTACCCAAGTACAACATCACCTATGTGGGCCGGGAGAAGGTGGATGCGCTGGATTGCTACGTCTTCGACGTGGTTCCGAAAAGGATCGAGAAGAACCAGCGCTACCTCGATGGGCGGATCTGGGTGGACGCCAAAGACCTGCAAATCGTGGTGACGGACGGACACATGGTTCCAGACGACACCAAGAAGGGGCAGGAAGATCTGCATCCCCCCTTCATGACCTGGCGCCAGCAGATCGACGGGCACTACTGGTTCCCGGTCTACACCAAGGGCGAGGGCATTCTTCACTTCACCGGCGGCTATGGAGCCATGGACCAGGACATCCACATCCGCGAGGTGGTGAAGTACACGGATTACAAGCGGTTTGGATCGTCCAGCACGATCATCTACGACGGCCAGGACATCACCAAGAACGGCCAGCCCGGGAACAGCCCAGCGGGCGGACCGCAACAATCCGGATCGAGCGGCCAGCCGAAGTAGCCGCTGCGGATGAGATTGGAATGTGGGGAAGCCGCTGAAAGAAGATCCCGGTCCTCTGGGGGAGGGCGGATGTGATCTTGGATGCCCCGCCGGTTTAGGTGAGTTGCCCACGGTCCTGAATTTTTCCACGAAAATACCACAATGCGGTGAGGTATGATGAAAATCCCGGGATCGCGGCTCTTCAGGCCACCTTGGCTCCGGTCAGCCGCTCCAGAACCGCCACCGGTGCGGTCTCGGAATGCACCATCGCCCCGGCATCCACCAGCAAAGTCTGTTCCAGCGCAAACTGGCCTGCCAGCACGGCATGGGGAACGGTATCGGTGTAGACCATCCAGCTTGAGCCAGGAGCGAAACGCACCTCCTCCCGGGGGCAATGGCTCTGGAACTCCGAATCCTCCTTCATGGCGTTGTTCAGGCGCATCATGAAAGCGTCGTAGGGGGTGCGCTTCAGGCCAGGCAGCACGCTAGTGATGCCGGTCAGTTCGGCGAGGGCTTTGAAGCAGCGCGCGGCTGCTCCTTCGGCCCGCGGCAGGGGTAGTGGGTGGGGGGCAAAGCGGCTTACAAGCTGCGGAAACGGCTCGGTGATCACCCAGTCGCGGGTGCGGCTAGGGTGAATGTTGTGGAAGAAGCGCAGGATACGCGCTCCATGGGTGGGCCGCGTGGGGAAGGCATCGGTGTGCAGCAAGTCGTTGCGCTTGTGCATGGGCAACTGGCGCCCCCGCTCCTCGAAAGGACGGAACGAGGCGTAATCGAGCTGCCAGCGTTCGCGATACGGGAGCAGAAAATCCGCGAGGAAAGAGGCTACAGCGGTGGAATACCGGCGCATGGTCTCGCGGAAGCGGGAAGATTCGCCCTCGGAAATTTGATTCTCTTCCAGCCCGCAGAGGGCATCGTGGACCGGCTGGTAGGCGATGTTTTTATGGAGGGGCGAGGCCTCCTGCCGGCGACTGAGCAAAAACTCGAGATCCGGCGCAGGGATCGGCAGCGGCGTCCTGGGAAAGTAGAGGATGCTTCCGGCTTCGAGCAGCGCACACCAGGAGCGAGCTCTTTCAAACGACGGTGGCAGGCCGTGGGCCAGCTCTGCCAGGGGGATGGCGTGTACCGGCATTGCTGCATCTTAGCAACTCCCAAGCTCGAGAAGAGCTAGGGAATCCACCGGGGGCTGTGAGGATTTTCAACAGGCGATACTCTGTCGGGTATCCCATGGGTATGGTTCGCAGGGCATTCCGGTATGTCCTGTGGGTAAATGGCCTGATACAGCGGAATCCGAATTTAGGGTGTAGCGCCCGCAGGTACAAGCAACGTGAGGGCGTCGGGCACCACCTCAAGGCGCACCGGGGCGGATCCAAGCACTTCGCCATCGGCTTCGGCAAAGAGGGGTCCGCGCACCTCTCGGGGAGCGCGGCAGTCGACGCTGGACGCCTCCAGAAGCTGCACCGAGCCCTGGAAGGTATGCCGACCTGCCAGAACAGCGAGCAGGAAGCGCATGTACTGGAGCCGGCTGCGGGTGCGGAAGGCAATGAGGTGCAGATGCCCATTGTGAAGAGTGGCGCCGGGCGCGAGTTGCCGCAGCGCTCCGCCAAACGAACGGACGCGGACCGCCAGCAGTTGCGACACCTCCAGGGTTTGCGTGACGCCAGTGCCGTTCGCCTCCACCCGCGCCTCGAATAAAGGAAAGCGATGGGTGGCCCAGATGCGCGTAGCCTCCAGGAGGTAAAGCAGATAGCCCAGGCGGCGCTTCAGGCGCCAGTCCATCCGGTACATGAGCAGAGCGTCGGGACCGATACCGGCGGCGACGACGAAGTAGCGCCAGGCTGGAGTCCCGGAACGGTCGGTGTAGTGGATGCGCCCCACCGGAATGCGAACGCGATCGGCCTCCAGCAGCTTGCGGGCGACTTCGGCGGGGGGAGCAATCAGTCCAAGATCGGCGGCGAGAGCATTGGCGGTTCCCAGGGGCAGCACCCCCAGGGCGATCCCGGTGCCAACCAGCACCTGCGCGAGTTCGTGCACCGTGCCGTCACCGCCGCAGGCGATCACGGCATCACAGCCCTGCTCGACGGCTTCGCGGGCGCGTCCCGTGCCGGTGCCCGGACCGCTGGTTTCGAGGATGATGACTTCCACTCCGGCTTCTTGCAGCACCGTCGCGGCGGCGCGGACGGCGGCCTGGCGGGTCGCCGAATATTGACCGGAAGCAGGGTTATAGATAAGCGCCGCGCGGCGCAACGTTGTCTTCACCTGGACTCGCCCAAAGGGCCGGCTTCTCTGCCCGCCCTCATCTTCTCAGATGATTGCTTTTGCCTGCCCGTCACATGGTGAACGCAAGGTTAAAGGGCGGGCGGCTGAACCCGGCATGACACGGGAGCGGCCGCCCGCAATGTGACCGCTACAGGTCGAGGGCCATTTTCGCGATGACGCTGAGCTGCATGAACGAGGTGCCCTCGTAGATCTTGCCGATTTTGGCGTCGCGGTAGAGCTTCTCCACGGGATAGTCGCGTACGAACCCCATGCCGCCAAAGACCTCCACCGCGAGGCTGGCTACACGCTCGGCCACCTGCGAGGCAAAGTACTTGCACATGGCTGCCTCCTTGCGGAAGGAATGGTCCGCATCCTTAAGCCGGGCGGCGTTGTAGACCAGCAGACGCGCGGCCTCGATGTCGGTAGCCATCTCGGCAAGCTGGAACTGCATGGCCTGGAACTCCACGAGGGGCTTGCCGAACTGCTTGCGCTCCTTGGCATATCTGGCGGCATGCCCCCAGGCGCCCTCGGCGAGGCCGAGCATCTGCGCCCCAATCCCGATGCGGCCCTCGTTCAGCGTCTCGATAGCGATCTTGTAGCCGCGGCCCACCTCGCCGAGCACCTGGGATGCCGGCACCTCGCAGCCGTCCAGGATCAGCTCGCAGGTGGAAGAGGCACGGATGCCGAGCTTGTCCTCCTTGCGGCCGATGGTGAATCCGGGCGTGTCCTTCTCCACCAGGAAAGCCGTAATGCCCTTGTAGCCGGCGGCCGGATCGGCGTTGGCAAAGATGATGAATACGCCGGACTCCCGGGAGTTGGTGATCCAGAGTTTGCGGCCGTTGAGAATCCAGGCGTTGCCGCGGCACTCGGCGCGGGTTTGCAGCGCAAAAGCATCGGAACCCGAACCCGCCTCGCTCAAGGCGTAAGCGCCCGCGTAGTCCGCTGCAAGCCGCGGCAGATACCTTCGCTTCTGCGCCTCAGCGCCCCAGCGCACGAGCGCGTTGATGACCAGCGTGTTCTGCACGTCCACAAGAACCGCTACCGCGGGATCGACTGCGGAGAGCATCTCGATGGCCAGTACCGAATCAAAGAAGGTGCCGCCGCTGCCACCGTATTCCTCGGGCACGGTAATCCCCATCAGCCCCATTTCGAAGAGACGCCGCAGGAGCGCGGGATCGAAGTGCTGCTCTTCGTCCATGCGCCGTACCAGCGGAGCGATCTCCTGTTCGGCGAACTGGCGGACGGTGTCGCGGAAGAATCTCTCTTCCTGGCTGAGTTCGGTAAGAGGCGGCAGGTGCGCGATTTGCTCCAAGATTGGAGGCCCTCCAACGACCTGGAGTATTATGACAGATGCTTTTTCAGGTCTTAAACAGGTTCTTACGAAATCTGAGGGACGAAGATGCAGATTCGCAATCATACCTTTGTAGTGACCGGCGCCGCCTCCGGGCTGGGCGCGGCCGTGGCGCGCATGCTCATTGCCGAGGATGGCGATGTGGTGGTCGCCGACCTGAACCGGGACGCGGGCCAGGCGCTGGTGAGTGAGCTGGGTGTGCGCGCGCAGTTTGCCTCCTGCGATGTGACGCGGGAGGAAGACGGGCGGGCGGCAGTCCAGCTCGCGCTGGACAAGTTCGGCAGGCTGAACGGGCTGGTGAATTGCGCCGGAATTGCGCCAGCGGCCAAAGTGCTGGGCCGCGAAGGACCGCATCCCCTGGACCTGTTCACCAAGGTGGTCCATGTGAACCTGATCGGCACGTTCAACATGCTGCGGATTGCCGCCGAGGCCATCGCGAAGCAGGGTCCCGGCGAGGACGGCGAACGCGGGGTTATCGTGAACACCGCCTCCGTTGCCGCCTTCGAAGGGCAGATCGGCCAGGCAGCCTATTCGGCATCGAAGGGCGGCGTGGCGGCGCTGACGCTTCCGGTGGCGCGGGAACTGGCGCGCAGCGGCATCCGCGTGGTGACCATTGCACCGGGCATCTTCGAGACGCCGATGATGGCCGGCTTTTCGCCTGAGGTGCAGGAGTCGCTCGGCAAGAGCGTTCCCTTCCCGCAGCGGCTCGGCAAACCGGCGGAGTATGCGGCGCTTGTGAAGCACATCTGCGAGAACACCATGCTGAACGGCGAAGTCATCCGGCTGGACGGTGCGCTGCGCATGGGCGCCAAGTGAGAGAAGCAGGGAACGAGGGAACCGGCTATAAGCTGAGGGCTCATAGCCAGAAGCTGCCTTGAGGAGAACAGTATGCCTTCAACATCCGATCCGATTGTGATTGTGGGCGCGGCGCGTACGCCGATGGGCGCCTTTCAGGGCGAATTGAAATCAGCGACCGCTCCCGAGCTTGGCGCAACCGCAATTCGCGCGGCGCTGGAACGCGGAGGCGTTTCTCCGGAGCAGGTGGAAGAGGTTCTGATGGGCTGTGTGCTGCCCGCCGGCCAGGGCCAGGCCCCGGCACGTCAGGCGGCTCTGGGCGCGGGCTTGCGGCTCTCTGCTGCGTCAACAACCGTCAACAAAATGTGCGGTTCGGGAATGAAGGCGGTGATGCTGGCGCACGACACCCTGGTTGCCGGCAGCGCCTCCATCGCCGTAGCCGGCGGCATGGAGAGCATGACCAATGCTCCCTACTTGCTGGACCGTGCGCGGGCCGGCTATCGCATGGGGCATGGCCGAGTGCTCGACCACATGTTTCTGGATGGTCTGGAAGACGCGTACGACAAGGGCCGGCTGATGGGCACCTTCGCCGAGGACTGCGCCCAGTGCTATGCCTTCACCCGCGAGCAGCAGGATGCGTTCGCGACCGAATCGCTGCGCCGCGCGCGACGCGCCTCGGAAGACGGCACTTTTGCCGCGGAGATCGCCCCCGTCACGGTGAAGAACGGCAAGACCGAGCAGATCGTCGAACGAGATGAGACTCCCTTCAAGGGCAATCCCGAAAAGATCCCCACGCTCAAGCCGGCTTTTCGCGAAGGGGGCACGGTGACGGCGGCCAACTCCAGCTCGATCTCCGACGGTGCGGCCGCGCTGGTGCTGATGCGCCGCTCGCAGGCAGAGAAGATGGGGCTGCGGCCGCTGGCCACCATCACTGGTCATGCCAGCTTTGCGCAGGCGCCCAACCTCTTCACCACCGCGCCCATCGGCGCGCTCAAGGCACTCGTGGAACGCACGGGCTGGACGCTGGATAAGGTTGATCTCCTCGAAATCAACGAAGCCTTTGCAGTGGTTTCGATGGCGGCGATGAAGGATCTCGGATTGCCCGCGGAGAAGGTGAACGTGCACGGCGGGGCTACGGCGCTGGGGCATCCCATCGGCGCGTCAGGCGCGCGGATTCTGGTGACGCTGCTAAACGCAATGCAGAAATACGACGCGCGGCGGGGGATGGCGGCATTGTGCATCGGCGGCGGCGAGGCTACGGCAATGGCGGTGGAGTGGGCCGGATGAATACGGGAAACATCGAACAGCTTTTTAGATAGCGATGAGATGCAACGAATATGGATTTCCCCACCTTCGCCGCGATCGAGCCGCGGCGAAGGTGGAGCACCGGATTGAAAA
>DAIDLI010000106.1 GCA_027449545.1 Acidobacteriaceae bacterium
GCGCGCGTCAGCTCAAGGGCATACAACCCCTCCTCGGCCCACGATCAAGGTCTCTATATTCGGGCGCTCAAAACGGTTCCGAACCTGCACATCAAGTACGGGCACTTCCTGACGCATTCGGTTCCGATGTATTTAACCGATGTCACGCCTGCGCAGAAGGTCTGGGTGGACAAGACGGAGGAGAAGGGCTCGGATGTGAATCTCGCGTCCCACCTGTTGCGGGACGCCTACACGAAACGGTTCGAGGTTGCCGTGCTCATCACGAACGACTCCGATCTGGCGGAGCCGGTACGCATCGTCGCCCAGGAGATTGGGCTGCCGGTCGGAGTCCTCAACCCGCATCAATTTCACAGCCGGGAACTCCGCCAGTATGCGACCTTCATTAAGCGCATCCGGCAGGGGGATCTCGCTTCCAGCCAGTTTCCGAGGACGCTGACCGACCGGAAGGGCACGTTTGCCAAGCCAGCGGGATGGTGAGAAGTGCTGTGACAGCGCATCGGCATTGCCGTCCAATTGACGTCCAATACCGTGCGCCGAGAGGGCTAAAGAGGGACTGAGGGAGCCACCCGTCCCCACTAGAGTCAACAAGTTACCTCAGTTCTGGAGACTTTCACGGCGATAACACGGGTTCAAATCCCGTCGGGGACGCCAAATAAATCAGCAACTTACATCCTGCCCCGCCTATTGTTGGTAACGCTACGGTTACGATGGACCACAAACTGGCCTTTGTGACGGCCGTAACTTAGTGGGGATCCATAAGTCTATATAGTATGAGCAGGTGCCTTACTCTGGCTAAAGCGGATTGTGAGGACTGAAGGGAGACGGAGCGGAAGAGCTATGGCAAGAACCGTTCAGGCTCCGATTCCGCCCATTGAAGTTGCGTCCGGACATCTCCGCAGAATTTGATTGCATTCCTCATTCTGCACATGTACTGTGGCGTACACATCAACTCTTCTGCGGGGGTAACCCCGTTACTGTCTATCCTCATCCAAGGAAGACAGAGGTGCGTTATGGCGACCTTTGCAATCGACCTCTCCCATCTCCTGCAGGGCATTCCTGCAGGCGCTTGGGTAGCGATCTCCGAGAAGGATGAGAGAGTCGTGGCGTATGCTGCGGATCTCCAGACCGTGATTAAGTTGGCTCACGAAAGGGGCGAACTGAATCCCCTCATCGTCCGTGTGCCCGAGCAGTCGAGCGTGATGTTCTTCTGATTTCGAGGCCAAGCACGGGTGCCCCTGATCGAGTTTCCTTATTACGAATTCCCGATCTCCGCTAGCGATCCATTTCCGACCGGAACCGTCGCTAGGAGACCTGTTGCAATCGCAGACATTCGGAGTCCCGGTTCACCTGGCGGCTTTAGATGCGCTGTTGTGCTCGACTCCGGGGCGGATCACTGCATGTTCCCCGCCTCGTTTGCTGCGGTTCTGGGAATCGATTTATTGACACTCAAGAAGAACCTCACCGGAGGGGTCGGAACATCAGCAAATACCACCTACTACACCGATTTGGTGATAGACCTCGGCTCCGGAATAAGCTTTAAATGCTATGCCGCATTCACGCCAGGTATGGACCTTCACGGACTTGGACTGCTAGGTCAGGCCGGGTTCTTCGAGTACTATAACGTTGCTTTCTACCACAAGCAGCGGAAGTTCACGATTGAGACAACGTAATCCTGTCCTAGGCACGTTGCTCTTCGACGTTAGAGTGTCGCATCCAACAGCTTCACTGCGCGGATAAATGCGCGGGTGAGAGACGCTGATAGCGCGGCTCCTTTGCGAATCCAAGCACCCCAATAGTGCCCGTCCAGCCCTGGGCCAACCCAGGGAGACCGGAAGCGGTGACCCCGTGGCACCTACCTGCCTGTGCCGTGAAGATCCAGTCCACCTGCCCAGTGGTCAGACCTGTGCTTGACATGTGGAACCATGGCCGCTGATAAAGGTTCCAGATGCGCCAAACTTCCGGTTCCTCGCTCGCCCTGCTTGCTCTCGCAGCCTTCCTGTTTCCCGGCGCGGCTTCTGCCCAGGTGATTGGCAGGAATGTGATTGCCACACCCGTTACGCGGCAACGCATTGAGATGCTGCCGAAACCTCAGCAAAAGGCATGGCTGCATTATCTCGATGCCTCAGCGAAACAGAAGGCGATCGACAAACAGACTCTGAAGAACGAGCAGAGGGCGAACGGGGTCACAGCCCCCAAGGCCGCACCGATGGGCCGCGGCATGTATGTGCTGCGGCTTCCGCATCCGGCGGCATGGTACGGCAGCCCTGACGCCGTCCGCATTGCGCACAACATGGTCACCTATCAGGTGCCGGACGGCGGCTGGAGCAAGAACATCGACATGACGGTGGGGCCGCGCGCTCCGGGTAATCGTTATGACAGCGATAACCTCGACCGCTTCTCCTCGCCGGGGGACTTCGACCAGCCGGCAGACCCGCACTGGCACTACATTGCGACTCTCGACAATGACGCCACCTGGATGCAGATCGAGTTTCTGGCGCGGGTGGCGACGGCTCTTCAGGCCGATCATCGGAATGCCGAGGCCGCTCCGTTCCGGGCTTCGGTCGAGCGGGGCATCGAGTATCTGCTTCGTTCCCAGTATCCCAACGGCGGATGGCCGCAGGTGTGGCCGCTCGAAGGCGGCTATCACGATGCCATCACCCTCAACGACGATGCCATGCTGCACGCCGTGGAGATTCTGCATCAGGTTGCCACGGGCGCGTCCGAGTTCCAATTCGTTCCGCTGAAACTGGCGCGCCGCGCGCGACCTGCGGCGCAGCGGGGCATCGCTTGCCTGCTCAGATTGCAGATCAGGGAGCATGGCATAAAAACCGCCTGGGCGCAGCAGTATGACGCTCTCACGCTGGAGCCGACCTCGGCGCGCAACTACGAAATGGCCGCCCTCAGCAGCGATGAAAGCGCCTCAATCGTCGCGTTCCTGATGGATATTCCGGAGCCGACCTCCGCTGAAGTTGCGGCGGTGCGCGATGCGGCGGCATGGTTCAAGAAGGTGGCGATTGATGGCCAGCGCTTCGGCAGCGGCAATTTGCGGGCCGACCGCAGGAGCCCTGCGGGACGCAAGCTGATTGCCGTGCCGGGCGCGGGGCCGATCTGGTCGCGCTATTACCAGATCGGCACCGACCGGCCCATCTTTGGCGACCGCGACAAGACGATTCATGGCGACGTCAACGGCCTCAGCCGCGAGCGGCGCAACGGCTATGCGTGGTTCAACAACAAAGGAATCGAACTGTTGGCCCAGTACGCAGGATGGGCCAAGTCGCACCCCGCGTGAGCCACCAGCCCAGCGTTACGGGAGCGCCAACAGTACCATTTTGCCTGCACGGAGGACCAAGCAGTGGACCAGCAGAAGACCCGGTGGAACTCGACCTTACTGGCGGTGATGGCTTTTGCCACCGCAATGATTTTCGCAGTGACTGTGCCTGCCATGGCGCAGGACACCCGCCAGGTATCGGAGCCCAAGATTCCGCCGGCGTGCATCCAGTTACCAGCGCATCTTCGCGCCATGGGCAACAAGCTGCGCGCCCGCGATGAAAGCAAACTGGACACCCTGCGCATTCAGAAGGCGATCGACGCGTGCGGGCCGGGCAAATCGGTGGAACTGAGGCTTTCGGGCGACAACGATGCGCTCCTTACCGGACCGCTGGAGATGCGCAGCGGCGTGACGCTGCTGGTGGACAAAGGCGTGACTCTGTTTGGGTCTCGCAACCCTGCCGATTACGAATACCCCTCCTCCAAGCCCGGTCCGGGGCTCTGCGGAACCATTCTGCCGGCGCGGCCGCAAGGCAACAGTCCGCGGCGCGAAGGCGTCGGTCAGCCCAGCGGATATCGAACCGCCTCCGGCACTCGTCCTGGAGCGGGAAGAATCCTCGGTTGCAGACCGCTGATCAGCATCATCGATGCCAAGAATGTCGGCATCATGGGCGACGGAGTGATTGACGGGCGCGGGTACGCCACGATTCTGGGGAAGGACTACAGTTGGTGGCAATTGGCGCGGCGCGCGGAGCCAGGGAACCAGCGCTACCTCAATCCGCGCATGATTGTTGCGCGCAACGCCGACGGCCTAGTGCTTTACCGCATCACGCTTCACAATTCGACGAACTACCACGTGAGCGTGAGCGGAACCAATGGCTTCACCGCCTGGGGCGTGCACATTCTCACGCCCACCACGCGGGGGATGGACGCCCGCAATACCGACGGCATCGACCCAGGCTCCTCCACCAACATTACGGTGGCCCAAAGCTGGATCGACAACGGGGATGACAACATTGCCATCAAGACGGGGGTCAGCCACATGAGCGTGATCGACAACCACTTCTACGACGGACATGGTATGTCGATCGGCAGCGAAACTTTCACCGGAGATAGCGATTTGCTGGTGGATGGCCTCAGCGAGGACCACACCACCAGCGGCATCCGCATCAAGAGCAACGTGACCCGCGGCGGCCTGGTGCACGATTTGGTTTACAGGAACATCTGCATGCGGGAAGTGGCCAACCCCATCGCCATCAGCCCCTACTACAACAATCAGACGGTCGAGGGATTCGTGGACCCGGGTCTGAAAGGCAATCGGATTCCCGACTATAAAGGCATCACAATTGAGAACGTGACCGACACGACGGCGGGCAACGTGCTCCTGGCCGGCTATGATGACGCGCATCGGACGGAAGTGAAGCTGAACGGCGTCTACATCCGGGGCATTACGCCGGCCCAGGTCCATGGCGAATTTGCCACGGCTACGGTTGGTCCCCTGGGAACGAATCTCAATTTCGATCAGACGCAAATCAAGGTCGTCCCGGCCGCTGCTAAGGCGCTCACGGGTCCAGCGTATACCTGCACGGGCAAGTTTCCGCCGATGCAGTGAGGCTCTGTGGTGAGGACGTTTACGGCAGGCGAGTAGGCGCGATCAGAAGCTGCGCGTTCACCGGCATGCATTCCGATGTGGTGAGGGGGAGAGATGAGAATGGATCGGCGTAAGCTGCTACAGCGGTCGAGCCTGGTGGCGGCAGCGGTTGCGCTGCGCGCGAACGCCTGGGCGGGGGGCTCGGACGGATCCTCTGGCGCGCAGATCGCAACCACCACGGCCGGCAAGATCAGCGGGGTGCTCGAAGACGGGATCAACGTGTTCAAAGGCGTACCCTACGGCGCCGACACGGCGAAGCGCCGGTTCATGCCGCCCGTGGCGCCGGAGAAGTGGACAGGCGTGAAGGATTGCTCCAATTTCACGACGATGGCGCCGCAACTACGACAGCCAGGCGCGGGCCGCGGGCTAGTGGGCGGTGCGGCCATGCGACCCACGGGAGCAACTGCGGCGCCAGCCTCTTCACCAATGAGTACTCCTCCGACTTCTTTATCGGGTGTTCCCGGCGGCCCGCGCGACGAAGGCAGGCAGAGCGAGGACTGCCTGCACCTCAACGTCTTCACGCCCGGTCTGCGCGACCACAAGCGGCGGCCGGTTCTCGTCTACATCCATGGCGGCGCTTACAACAATGGCACGGTGAACAATAACCTCTACGATGGCAAGCGGCTCTGCCATCGCGGCGACGTGGTGGTCGTCACGGTGAATCATCGCCTCAACGCCTTCGGCTACATGTATCTCGGCGATCTGGCCCCCGAGTATGCCGCATCCGGCAATGCGGGCCAACTCGATCTGGTTCTCGCGCTTCAATGGATACGCGAGAACATCGACGAGTTCGGGGGCGATCCCACGCGGGTGCTCATCTTCGGCCAGTCAGGCGGCGGCGCCAAGTGCGCTGCGCTGATGGCGACTCCTGCCGCCAAGGGATATTTCAGCCGCGTCATGACCATGAGCGGCGAGCAGATCAAAGGCGCTTCCATTGAGATCGCTGCCAGGCGCGCAAAGATCGTCCTCGCCAAAATAGGTATCCCGGCGGGCGTTCAAGGCAAGGAACTGGTCGCTGCCCTCAACGGGCTCACCATGGAGCAGATTCAGGAGGGCGCGCGGGCGGTCAGCGCAGACTGGCTGCCAGTTGTGGACAAGGTCATTCTCTTCCGCAATCCGTTTGACCCTGACGCTCCCGCGCTCAGCCAGGACGTTCCCATGATTCTCGGCAATGTGCAAACCGAGACAGCGGTGCGCGGCCCGGCGCAGATGACCTGGGCGCAGGCACCGGAGGTGCTCGACCGCGCGGTGCATGAATATCTGGGGCCGGTAAGCGCGGAGGAGGCGGTGGAGGCTTTCCGCAAGGCCGACCCGACCTATACGCCCCTCGAGGTAGACCGCGCCGCCGCAACCGCCTTTCGCGGCTGGGCTCCGCAGCGTCTGGAGGCCGAGCGCCGGGCGGCCAATCCCGTCAGCCAGCAACGTACCTGGGTCTACCAGATGAACTTTCCCGGCGCCAACGGGTTGGCCGGACACACCATCGATATCCCTTTCATGTTGGATAACATCGCCGTGGCCGTCCGCCAGGTCGGCGCCGCGCCCGAGCACCTCAAGCAGGCCAATGAGCTGGCGGCCATCATGAGCCAGATGCTCATCACCTACGCTCGCACCGGCAGCCCCAACGGGGAGGATCCGGCGCAGCTGCCCACGCAGGACGCCAAGCTTCCTTACTGGCCAGCCTATGACCTGAAAACCCGCGCCACCATGATCTGGGCGGCAAAGCCTCGCATTGAAGACGATCCACGCCGCGGCGAGCGCATCGAAGCGGAAAAATCCCACTATCACCAGCCCGGCACTCCGCTGCCGTAGCCTGGACGGCGAGGATGCCTCTGGAGTTCAGATACTCTCGCCCTTCGCGGAATGAACCGAGAGTGCTTTCCGCGATGAATCGACTCTCCGCAGCAGACGGGGAGCGATTTCGTAGCGCGTTCTCTACTTGGGCTGTGGGATGCGCACCAGCAGAATGTCGTGGCTGGCGATCTCCAGCGGTTCGCCGTTGGTGAGCGTGACTTGCTTGCCGGTCCACAGGTTCTTGCCGCTCTGCGGGCCGTGCAGGCCCAGGCGCGCCAGGTTCAGGTGGAAGGGATGACTGGCGTAGCGGTCGCTGCCGGCGTTGAGCACGGCGATGGCCAGCGCTCCGTGCTCCAGGCGCCGCGTCCACACCTCCACCTCGCCATCGGCGTAGGCGCGCCTGGCCTGGCGCCCCAGGCGGTCCTGGTCGATGGCGATCACTTCGCGGTTGGTAAGGATCTGAAGCACTTCGGGCTTCATCGCAGTCAGGTTGTTGCCGGCCAGCAGCGGCGCCGCCAGCATCGCCCACATCGAGAAGTGCGAGCGGTTCTCCGCCAGCGAGAGCTTGCCGTTGCCCACCTCCAGCATGTCGGGATCGTTCCAGTGGCCGGGGCCGGCGTAATGGGCCAGACCGGCCTGCTGCTCGAGAAGGTCGTAGATGCGGTCCCAGGTGGGATTGATGTCGCCGGTGGTGCGCCACAGGTTGCCGCCTACTGAAGGCGCCCACTCCCAAACCGCGTCATGGCCGTACTGGCAGAGCGAGAAGACCATGGGGCGGCCGGTGGACTTGAGCGCCTTGTCCATCTTGGCGTAGGCCGCGATCATCATCTTCATCTGCGCCGGCTTGTCATCGGGCGCCTGCGCGTTCATGATCTTGCCGTAGCTGCACAGGTCGTATTTAAGGTAGTCGATGCCCCAGGAGGCGTACAGGTCGGCATCCTGCTGCTCGTGCTGGTAGGAGCCTTCGTAGCCCGCGCAGGTCTTGGGGCCGGGCGAGGAATAGATGCCGAGCTTCAGGCCCTTCGAGTGCACGTAGTCGGCCAGCGCCTTCATGTCCGGAAACTTGGCATTCGAGCTGAGCACACCCTGGGCATTGCGCGTGCCTTCCCAGGTGTCGTCGATGTTCACGTAGACGTACCCCGCATCGCGCATGCCGGTGGAGACCAGCGCGTCGGCGGCGGCTTTCACATCCTGCTCGGTCACGTTGCCGTGAAAGTAGTTCCAGCTGTTCCAGCCCATGGGCGGGGTCTGGGCAACGAGCGGCCGGGCCAGTACGGTGCTGTGCTCTGGCTGTTGAGCGATGGCGGTCACGGAGAGCAGCGCCAGGGAAGCGGCCCAGGAGATTTGTCTCAACACAGGGGGACCCTCGATCGAGAATATTTTCAGTCCGGATTGTAGTGCAACGCCCGGCGATCGGGGAGGCCGGACGTTGCGCAGGGCAGGGAATTACGGGACGAACAGTCCGAGCTTGGCCTTCCAGGTGACGGAGCGGCCGGGTTGGACAATCACCATGCCGTTGTTCTTGCCCTTCCATTCCGCGCCGAACGGGTCGTTGAGATTGAATTGCGGCTCGATCACGACAAACGACTGGTCCGGCGGAGAGTAAATCTGATAGGTGTTCACGTGCCGGGTGAGCGCGGTGACGCGCACGCCGTACTTCGCCGCGGGATCGACGAACTCAGCGTAGGAGCTGCCATCCGGCGCCCTCTTCAGATGGCTGAAGTTGTCGTCGAGGTAGGTCGAATCCAGGGGCGCGCCGCCGGGACGGGCAAAGTCATACGGGGTTCCCTGAACCGGTTCCAGCTTTCCGGTTGGGAAGACGTCGTCGTAGTTGTTGACCTGCGCGCGCATGTCCCCCGGAACGTAGAGGCGCACCTGCTTGCGATCGCCGCCCAGGATGTTGAAGTAGGGATGCCACGCGATGCCTACCGGCTCCGCATTCTTGCCCACGTTCATCACCGTGACGGATGCCAGGAGCGCATCGCGCTCCAGCGAAACGGTGATCTTCACATTGCTCTTGGAAAACCAGCGGCCGCTAAAATTGCTGCCATGCACGATGCCGCTGACGGTCTTTGCCCCATTCGCTGAGCTCACATGAACGTCGTCCGCGCGGGCGGCCAGCATCAGGCCGTGAATCGCGTGCGGCACTGCTCCCGGCTTTTTGCCCATGAAGTTGGCCACCAGCTTCATGGGATGGCCGTCCCAGGAGAAGGACACGGTTTTGCCGCCGTTCGAAAGCGGCCCGATGATGCGGTTGGCAAAGGGCGCCAGAAACGCGCCGCCGAAGGAGAAGCTCTTGGTGCCGTAAGGATCGTCCGGACCGCCCAGGATCTTCGCGGCCTCCTCCAGCGAGGGAGAATGCAGGAGCGATACCTCGCCCTTGCCGGGAATCCACGCGGTGATCTGAAAGACCTCCATGGCCCGTCCGGGAAGCACGGTTACGGAAAGAAACTCGGGCTTCGTGCCGTCTCCGGTTCTGGCGCGCGTAAGCGTCACGACCGGTTCGCCGCCGATCTTTGGCTGAGCGGCCGGGCTCGCAGGCTTCGACTGAGCTGCTGCAAACGATGCCAGCAGAATGCCGATGGACAGTGCGGTTGCCAGAAGGGAATAGCGCGACCTCTTCGAACCCATTGCGACTCCTCCGTTACAAACTCTTCCTGCTCGAGCGCACGCTTCAGCGCGCGCTCATGGCCTCGGTTGCGATCTTGCGCAACTCGGGCAGGATATTGCCCATCGCCGCCGCCGGAGCCGAACGCGTGCCCAGAGCGAAGTAGGCAGTCCGGTAGAGGCTGTAGAGCCGCTCATAGATGGCTGAGGCCTTGGCCTCGGGAGCGAACGTCGTGTGTTCCAGACAGATGGCTGCCTGCGCCTCCTCGATGCTGGGATACGCGCCTGCCGCGACAAATGCGAAGATCCCCGAGCCCAGGCTGGTGGGGATGCCTGCCGGAACCAGCACCGGCTTGCCCAGCACATTGGCATACACCTGGTTCAGAACGGCGTTGTTTTGTGGGATTCCACCCGCGTTGATGACCCGGTCGACGCGCACGCCATGCTCGGCCATGCGTTCGAGAATGATGCGCGTATGGAACGCCGTTCCTTCGATGGCCGCAAACAGCTCGTCCTGCGCGGTGTGCACCAGGTTCCAGCCGAAGGTGACGCCGCCCAGCTCCGGATTCACCAGTACGGTGCGGTCGCCGTTGTCCCAGCTCAAGCGAAGCAATCCTGTTTGCCCGGCGCGATAGGTCTCCAGCCCCCGCGAAATCTCGGCCACCTTCACACCGGCGCGGCGCGCGATGGCGTCAAAGATGTCGCCGGTGGCCGAAAGCCCGGCTTCAATGCCGGTGTACTGCGGGTGAACGCTGCCCGGTACCACGCCGCACACGCCGGGAATCAGCTCGGCCTCGCGGGCCATCGCGATGATGCAGGTGGACGTGCCCACCACATTCACTACATCGCCTTCGCGGCATCCCGCGCCCAGCGCATCCCAGTGCGCATCGAATGCACCCACCGGCACAGGAATGCCCGCGCGCAGACCCATCTGGCTGGCCCAGGACTCCGAGAGACGGCCGGCCAGATGATCGGAGGTCAGGTATTCGCCTGCGAGCTTGTCGCGCACCCCATCCAGCAGTGGATCGAGCTTGCTGAGAAACGACTGCGGCGGCAGACCGCCCCACTTGCGATTCCACATCCACTTGTGGCCCATGGCGCAGATGCTGCGTTTGGCCTGCTTTGGATCGGTCACGCCGCAAAGCGTTGCCGCCACCATATCGCAGTGTTCGAAGGCCGAGGCGAAGCGCTCGCGCTGCTCGGGATTGTGGCGCAGCCAGTGCAGCAGCTTGGCGAAGCCCCACTCATGCGAGTAGACGCCGCCGCACCAGTCGATTGCCTCCAGCCCCTCGCTGTGCGCCAGCGCGGTGATCTGCTGTGCTTCCTCTTTGGCGCGGTGATCGCACCACAGGTAATAGTCGTTCAGCGGCTGCATCTGGGCGTCGACGGGAACCACGCTCGAACCGGTTGTGTCGAGCGCGATGGCCTCGATTTGATCGCCGCGAATCCCTGCTTCCGCTATCGCCTTGCGCATGGCAGCAACCAGCGCCCGCATCTGGTCGGCGTGCGACTGGGTGGCATAATCCGGATCTTCGCGTTTGCGGTGGAGCGGATACTGCTCCACCGCGCTGCCGATGCGTCCGCGCGTGCTGTCGAGGATCGACACGCGAACGCTCAAGGTTCCAAAATCGACTCCCGCAACCATCGTCATCGTTTTATTCCTCCTCGACGCCGTGCAGATAGCTTTCCCATCCCAGGTAGCGGACCGCTGCCTCGTGGACGGCCTTGGAGACGTCGCTGAAGCTGGCCGCCACGTGATGCTCGAAGCCCTCGCGGCAGATCAGGCGCAGCAGCTTTTGCAGGTGCGGAATCTCCGCCACGCCGGCTCCGCCAAAAGTCTCGAGAGGATCGTCGGTGAAGCGTCCTGCCCCAGTGTAGCCGCGAATGATGCCGCGGCGATCATCGGTGGAGAAGCGGGCATAGGTCATGGGGCCGGACTTCACGCGACCCACACAGGTGCCAAAGGTATTCAGCTTGCCCACCGTGCCGGCGATGATCTCCTGGTAATCCATGCGCGGCGCCTCGGCAAAGAAGTGCTTGGGCAGATTCGAGCAGTGGAAGCACACGCACTTATTCGGATCGTTGCCGTAGTTGTTGTTCCAGTCCAGCAGTGCCGAAGGCGTCTGGGAGGCGAGCGACATCATATACATGCTCAGCACGCCAGGCACATCCACCTCGCATGCCGAGGGCAGCAGGTTATTCGACATCATGCTCATCACCGTGCAGGGCACGACGCCGAAATATTCCTCCATCGAGGTCCAGCACTGCACCGCGCTTACCGTGCAGTGGGTCTGCTGCATCCAGGTCTCAATCACCGCGCCCAGCTTGGCCATCTTCAGCAGCGCGGCGTCGGGAATGCCGGCGGTGCTGGCGACGTAGCTCTTCATCTCCGCCAGCTTCTTCTGCGCCGCGTCGTCATTGTCTGCCATGCGCTGGATGCGGCCGAAGATCTCGGAGAGATCGAGCGGCTCGACCGAGATGCCGTAGCCCTCCAGAATGCGCTCGGAGTAGCGCACCGTGTTGAAGGCTGCCGGCCGCGCTCCGATGGCTCCGATCTTGACGTTCTTCAGCCCCTTCACGATGCGGCAGACCTGCGAAAACCAGGCAAGATCGGTTTTGAACTCCTGCGAGTCGAGAGCTTCGGTGTGCAGCGTGGTGAGCGAATAGGGAATACCGTACTGCATCAGATTGTTGCAGCAGCTCATCTTGCCGCAGAAGCTGTCGCGGCGCTCGGCGATGGTCATGGAGCCGGAGCGGTCGGGCGTGGCCTGCACCAGCACCGGAACCTTCAGGCCGGAGAGCCGGATCGCATCCACGATGCCCCGCTCTTCGCCGAAGTTCGGCAGCGTAACGATGATGCCGTCGATCTCGTCGGCGTGCTTCTTGAACAGCTCGGCGCAGCGCTGCGACTCGGCATAGGTCTCTACCGCGCCGTACTTCGACTCCTCAGGCCCCAGCACGATGGCCCGTCCGCCCGCTTTCTTCAGCACCGCCAGGATCTCTTCATGGCCGCTCTTGGCCAGGTGATCGGGGAAAAAGCCGCGATTCCCCACAATAATTCCAAAGGTCATTTGCCGTTGTGCTGCCATTTTTTGAACTCCTTGCCGGGCTGTGCCGCCGGGCGCATGGTGCTGAAGATTGCGTGGATGCGGCAGATCGTGCGTGCCGTGCGGATGAATTTTTACCGGCGCTCGTTCGATTTGCCGGGACGGAACTTGGCCAGATAGACCAAGCCGAGCAGCAGCAGCGTGCCTCCCCACCAGATGGGGGCGTGCAGACGCGTCAGTTGCACCCCGGCCGCGTAGTCGCCGGTGATCGCCTCATAGCATCCATGGGCGAAGATCATCGCGCCATAGATGGTCAGCAGCAGCCCGATGAAGAACCAGATGGGGATTCGCGCGCCATGCATTTTTATCTCTCCCTTACCACACCAGGATATTCAGGGCCACAAAGATCACTCCCACCACGACTGCCCAGAACCACTCGCGCTTGTACAGCGGTACCCACTCTTCAGTGGGCAATTGCGTGGCTCCGTAGACCAGCCCGTCGAGTTCGGCCACCGGCTTGGGCTTGGTGAACAGGCTTACCACCACGATCACGATGGCCGCGAAGCAGAACGCCCATAGGGCGCGAAACACGTTCTCCGCCATCGGCTTGGCGTCGGGCGAAAGCGCGACCACCGCCAGCCTGGACGGATCCAGCTTGACCCAAAGGAACAGGCCGGCCGAGAACAGAATTCCGAGGAACAGCCCAAGGAACCCCGCCCAGCGCGTGGCCCGCTTCCAGAACATGCCGAACAGAATGGCGGCCAGCAGCGGCGCGACAAAGATGCTGAACAGCGCCTGCACGTAATCCATGATGCCGTGGAACTGCTGGACCAGGTACGCCGCGCCGATGGATACGATCACCCCGATCACAATCGAGAGCCGCCCCACCAGAACGTAATGGCTGTCGCTGCCGTTCTTGTAGATCAGCGGCTTATAGATGTCGTAAGCCCAGACCGTGGAGAAGGCGCTGACGTTGCCCGCCATGCCGCTCATGAAGCCGGCGATCAGGGCGGTGATTCCCAGTCCCAGCAGGCCGGGCCCCAGGTAGCGCACCATCATCAGCGGTAGTGCCTGGTTGTAGGTGTGCAGCTCCGCGCTCGGTCCCCCGGCCAGCACCTTGGCCCTTTGTTCGGGCGACAGATTGGTCCTGCCCATGGCGGTCGAGCAGGACGCTGGATCGATCACCTGTCCCGCGCTGTTCAGGGTGCATGCCGCGGTCACGTCCTCGCCCACCAGCACGCGGCGGCTGCCGTCGGGATTCTGCAACAGCACCAGCCCCAGCAGCCCGGGCATGATCACGATGAATGGGGTCGCCATCTTGAAGAACGAGCCGATGATGGGCGCCATCCGCGCCGCGCGCAGGTCATGCGCGGCCAGCACCCGCTGCACCACCAGGAAGTCCGTGGTCCAGTAACCGAAGCTGATCACGAATCCCAGCCCGAAGACGATGCCCGTCCAGTGCACGCCCATGGGATTGGCGGCAAAGCTGCCGGTGTCGCGCCACAGGTGAAAGTAGCTGTCGGTGTGCAGGTTGGTGACGATCCTGGTCTTCAGGCCCCCCCAGCCGCCCGCCTGGTAGAGACCCAGGATCGGCACCAGCAGCGCGCCTCCCCAGATGAGCACGAACTGCAGCACCTCATTGAAGATGGCAGAGCGCAGGCCGCCCAGCCCCACATACAGCGCCACTGCCACCGAACTCACAATGATGGAGAAGTTGATGTTCCAGCCCAGCACCACCTTCATCACCACGGCCATGGCGAACATGTTCACGCCGCTCATCAGGATCATCTCGGTGGCGAAGGCGATCGCGGCCACGCTGCGCGCCTCGCCGCCGTAGCGCAGATCCAGATAGCCCGGCACCGAATGCGTCTTCGAGACGTAATAGAACGGCATCATCACCGAGCCAAGAAAAATCATGGCGGGAATGGCGCCGATCCAGTACCAGTTGGTGGCCAGGATGCCGTATTGGTAGGCGGAGCCCGCCCAGCCCATCAGCTCCAGCGAGCCCAGGTTGGCCGATACAAAGCTCAGGCCGGCAATCCAGGCCGTCATCTCCCGGCCGGCCAGGAAGAACTCTTCGCCGGTGTTCGACTGGCCTTTGAGGTAGAAGCCGATCCAGAGCACCATTGCGAAATAGATCGCGATCACCGCGATGTCAAGCGGCCTCAGGTGAGCCAGCGGCGTAGCTTCAAGAGCCAGCCGCGTTGGAAGCGTTGAGGCTAAATGCCCAGACCAGCCAATCATCGTCTCGTTCCTGTGGACCGCGCATGCCGCGGCCCGGAAGATGGAAATCAAGCGGCCGCTATGTGCAGCCAAAGGATGCTACTTCTGTCCGTAGGTAGCTTTGGGGCCGTGCTTGCGGAAGTAATGGCGGTCGAGCAGCGCCTGCGAGACGCCCGGACCCTCCGGGTTCAGCGACACGGTAAACAGCGCCATGTGGGCGATGAACTCCAGCACGATCGCGTTGTGCGCGGCATCGGCCGGGGTTGCGCCCCAGCAGAACGGGGCATGGCCGGCGACCAGCACGCCGGGCGTGGCCATGGGATCCAAGCCGTTGAAGCGCCGGCAAATCGCCAGCCCGGTATTCAGCACGTAATCTCCCTCGATCTCCTCGTCGCTCAAGGGAGCCGTCGCCGGAACCGGCCCGTGGAAATAGTCCGCATGGGTGGTGCCCAGCGCCGGAATGGGACGTCCTGATTGCGCCCACGCGGTGGCGTGCAGCGAATGCGTATGGACCACGCCGCCGATCGCCGGGAACTCTTTGTAGAGCACGATGTGCGTCTTCAGGTCCGAGGACGGCTTCAGATCGCCGTCGACGATCTTGCCCTCCATGTCGGTAATCACGATGTCCTCGGGCCGCATGGATGCATAGGGAACGCCGCTGGGCTTGATGGCCACTAGCCCCTCTTTGCGGTCGATGCCGCTGGCATTGCCAAAGGTGTGCAACACCAGTCCGGCATGCACCAATTCGAGATTGGCTTTGAGGACCTCTTCACGTAACTGGGAAAGCAGCATGGATTCCTTCCTTGCGCCGGGCGTGCGGCGAGGATTCTAGGGGACCTAAGAAAACGCTTTCTGGTCCGCTTCACGGTACTATCCGCGCGCAGCCCCTGTCAATCCTTTGGCTCTCCAGCCCGGTGCCCCCGGCATTTCCTGCCAGCCGCGCTACGCTGTCCTCGCCCTCGGTGCGCTACTATGGAAATCGTATTCTCAGGTCGCTGTTTTGAGGACTGCATGTCGCGAGCTGTTCAGCACCCCAAAAAACGCGGCAAATTGCTGGGCATTCACGCCGTCGCGGCAAAAGCCAGGGTCTCGATCGCAACCGTCTCCAGAACCATCAATCGCGTCCCCACTGTGAATCCGCAGATGGCGAAGCGCGTCTGGGCCGCTATCGATGAGCTCGGCTATGTGCCCAACATCCAGGCACGCGCGCTGGGATCGGGCCGCAGCGGAGTGCTCGGTCTGGTCATCTCGGAGATCACCAATCCTTTTTTTCCGGAGCTGATTCAGGGCTTCGAAGATGTGGCCCTGGCCAGCGGCTACGAGATCCTCGTCAGTTCCACCAACTACGATCCCAAGCGGATGGAACTTTGCATCCGCCGCATGCTGGAGCGAAAGGTCGAAGGCGTAGCGGTCATGACCTTCGGCATCGAACAGCCGCTGGTGGAAGAGCTTGCCGAGCGCGACGTTCCTCTGGTTTTCGTGGATGCCGGACCGCAACGCCCTGGCATCAGCCTCATCAAGGTGAACTACCATCACGGCGTGCGGCAGGGCGTGCAGCACCTGGCCGCCCTCGGCCATCGCAGGATCGGGTTCATCTCCGGCCCCATGCATCTGCACTCTGCGCGTTCTCGCGCCGAGGCTTTCTCCCTGTCGCTGGCCGAATGCGGCATCAAGCCCCGCGCCAAATGGATGCTGGAAGGCGACCACACCATGGAAGGCGGCATCCGCGCGATGGAGCAGATTCTGGATTCCGCCGATCGCCCCACGGCCGTCATGTGCTCCAACGATATGACCGCGCTGGGCGTGCTGCACAAGGCCTATCGCGTCGGCCTGCGCGTGCCCGACGATCTGTCGGTGGTCGGCTTCGACGACATTCACATGGCCGAGGTCATGATTCCACCGCTCACCTCCATCCGCATGTCGCGCCTCGATCTGGCCCAGGCCGCCATCACCGCGCTCCGCGCTCATGTCGAAGGAACCGGACCGCAGCGCGAGTACCAGGTCGATACGCACCTGGTGGTGCGCGAGTCCACCGGTTATCCGCCGGGCGCCATGACCGATTTAGTGAAGAACGGCAAGGCCGAACCTGCCAGGCGCCGCTAGTCTCGCGCGGACCGCGCATTCGTTCTGCTTCACACTGCCGGCAACTTTGCGGCAGCAATCAGTTCTTTCCCGGGGGCTAATCCGCATGAGGCATCCATCGGAACGCAGCATCGCTCTTCTGTGCCGCGGCATTGGCACGAGTCTGTCTCTCTCCCTGCTGCTCTGCGGCGGTTCCGCCGTTTACGCCGCCACGGCTGCCGGCTCGGGCATCACGCTCGACAGCCACGCCACCATCTACGTGGGTCCTGCCCAGCCAGGGCCGGTGCTCCTGGCCGCGCAGGACCTGGCATCGGATATGCAGAAGGTCTTTGGCGCCGCGCCGAAGATCGTGCGCGATCCGCAAGGCACCGCGCCCGTCACGATTGTGGTGGGCGACGACCTCTCCGGAGCCCCGGCCGATCACGCCTCCGCGCCCGAGTCGTTCTCCATCACCACCGGCGCAGCCGACTGGAACGGGCATCGCGCTGAGAAGGTCATTCGCCTCGCCGGCTCCGATATGCGCGGCACCATCTACGCCATCTACCAGTTCTCCGAGCAGCACCTGGGCGTCGATCCCATGTACTACTGGACCGATCATGCGCCGGCGCGGCGCGTCTCGATCCGGCTTTCCGAGTCCCTGCGCGAGAGCTACGGGCCGCCGGTCTTTCGTTATCGCGGCTTCTTCATCAATGACGAAGACCTGCTCACCGGCTGGGCGCCGGGCGAGGCCAAGGATCACAGCGGCATCTCCCTCGCCGTCTGGAACAAGATATGCGAGACCATCCTGCGGCTCAAGGGCAACATGATCGTGGCCGGTACATGGCCGTTCCCCAACGATCCGCAGGACCATGTGGTGATGGAGCGCGGACTGCTCCTCAACCAGCACCACGCTACCCCGCTGGGCGTGAACTTCTCGCGCTGGCCCAAGGGCGTTCCGTACAACTTCACCAGCGATCCGCAGTACATCGAGAACGCCTGGAAGAACGCGGTCGCCGCCTATCCGAAGGATCAGCAGATTCTGTGGGAGATCGGGCTGCGCGGCCTCTCGGACCAGCCCTACTCGGATCTGGATCCGGCGGTGCGCGGCAACCCGCGCGCGCAGGGGCGGCTCATCAGCAAGGCGCTCGCCGAGCAGGTGCAAATCGTGCGCGCCAGGTATCCGCACGCGGTCTTCATCACCGACCTGTGGATGGAAGGCGCCAAGCTGATGCGCCAGGGCGATCTGGTGATTCCGCCCAACGTCATCACCGTATGGCCCGACACCGGCTACGGCGACATGCAGGATGACGGGCAGGTGAAGGCGGGCCAGGGCGCTTACATCCACGTGGCCATGTACAACGCGCGTGCCAACCAGCTCTCCGAGCTCACCCCTGTTCAGCGCATCTTCGCTTCGCTGGGCAGGTTCCAGAAGGCGGGAGCCACGTCCTTCCTGCTGGTGAATACCAGCGACCTCCGCCCGGTGACGATGGGCGCCAGCGCGGTGCTGGACTTCGGATGGCAGGGCGCGGCCATCGGATCGAGCGACAGCTTCTACGATCGCTGGGCCGGCGAAGAGTTCGGCGCCAAGGCTGCGCCGCGCGTAGCGGCCGTGTACAAGGCCTACTTTGACGCGCCGGCGCGGCTGCCCGGCTCCGGCAATCCGTACGGCGACAACTACTACCACACCATGGCCCGCGCGCTGGTGCGCAACGTGCTGGTGCAGTGGTCGACCTATTGGCTGCCCGGGCAGATGCCGCCGTGGGCGCGGCCGCGCGTGAGCAACGTTCCTTATGACCCCGATTGGGCGCAGAAGCAGGCCGAGCAGGAAATCGAAGCCTGCGGAGGCGCGCAGCCGCGCTGGGACGCGGTGTGGAAACAGGCGCAGGCCGCGCAGCCGCTGGTGGCCGCGAACCGCCGCCTCTTCTACCAGGCAGGCGTCCTTACCATGATCAGCATCAACCGCGAGAGCAACCAGATGCTGCTGTCGCTTGCGAAGGCCATCGTGGCGCTGCACAAGGGCGACCATGCCACGGCGGTGGCGGAGACCAACGCCGCGCTGGAAGCCATTGACGCCATCCAGCAAGCGGAAGCCCGGGCAGAGTACGGCAAGTGGAAGAACTGGTATCGCGGCGACTGGCTGACCGGCGTGAATCGCACCCGGCAACTGCTGCTGGACTTCGCGGCCTCGCTCAAGAACCCCGATGCCCCGGTGCCGGCGCCCATCGATCTGAATAACTGGGAGGCTTATTACCACATCCAGCACTACGAGGGACAGCGGACGGTGGATGTGAAGTAAGTCCGTGGGGCGGGGGTGCGGGTTTGTAAACCCACTCCCCGGCCCAACAGGCTTTCTATCCTTGAGGCGCGCTTTTCGAACTGCCTGACTACGCCACCGCGCCGGAGGCGGCCTGCTCCTCGGCCTCAATGCGGATGCCGATATCGGCGGCGGCCTGGGCCAGCACCCGGTGGTGCATGGTGAACAGCGCCAGCTCCAGCCGGTCGCCCACGCCGGTCTTGTCGTAGATGGAGCGCAGGTAGTTCTTGATGACCTGCTCGGTGGTCTTGAGGCGCAGGGCGATCTCGCGGTTCTTGCAACCCTGCACGATCAGCGCCACGATGCGCATCTCTTTGGGAGTGAGCCGGTCGCGCACCCGCGCGCCCACCAGGTCGTCTTCCGGCGAACTCTCCTGCATCACCTGAGGCGGCTGCCAGCGCTCGCCCGCGGCCACCCGCCGCACGCACTCGATCAGCGCCGGGCCGGTCACGTTGCGGTACACCAGCCCCTGGAATCCCTGTTGCAGATAGGGCGCAGCCGGCTCGTTGTTCTCGGCGATCACGATGCCGCGGCTGCCGGTGGTCTCGAGCAGCCCGCGCAGCCGGGCCAGGTCGGCCCGCAAGGAGGCGGCAAACAGCAGGATGGATCCCGGAAAAGTGGAGACCGCGTGAAGCATGCGATCGAGATCCACGCATTGGGCAATGATGCGGAAGTCGTCTTCCATGGCCAGCACTTTGGCGGTCCCGGCGCGGAAGATGGCCTGCGAGTCGGCCAGTATTACCTTATTCATGGTTGTGCCCCGCCTGCGAAGAGTTGTACCTGGCTCGTCCGGCCCAGCGACTGTGCAGCAGAGCGCCGGTGCGGCGATTCAGTGTCTGGCGTCTCAATTTCCCGCCCCTTTGGTTTCTTCTATCGGCAAAACGGTGCAGATCCGGGCCACTGTCCGAAATTGCGACATCAAGGAATTTCCAAAGTACCCAGCCTGCAGTGTGGCCGAGCGCGCCATTTTGTTCTCAGCAGAGAGCTTACAGCCGGACGGTCACACACGTCCGCTGAAAAATGCCGGGGGCGTCGCATCGGGTGTTTACCAGATTGGGACTCTCGATAGCCCCATCTTATCCGAAATTTGGATTGGGTTGGTGGAGATTGTGATCGCGGCCGGTACAGCGAGGGTTAGGGGGCGATCGGGCATCGCCGTGCAGACAGCCTCCTTCCGGCCGGATGGCCGTCGGTCGTGTGGAAGGACTCGCAGAAACTGGGTTTAAAAACGCAAGTGTGAGAAACAAAGGACTTACGGGAAACCTTGCTCGTAAGTGTATGAATCTAAGTGATCTGATTTGCAGGTGTTTGAAAACAAGTCGGTTACCTCCTGGCTAAGAGTTTCGGAAGAGATACTCTCCTTGGGGGGCACTCCGCGTTTTCTGCTGTGTTTACTGTAGCGGGGCGCGGGGAAATTTCTCGCAGGTGTGCAGTCGCGGAGTGACGGCCGCAATGGGTGGCAGGATTTCGGTCGTCCCTCCGGGACTGCTCATTCCGACGGGCCGTGGTTCCCAGGGCTTCCGCCCTGGGCTATTCTCG
>DAIDLI010000107.1 GCA_027449545.1 Acidobacteriaceae bacterium
CATCCCCGAGGTAGACGCTGTGGTCGGCACCGGCGAGCTGGAGTCGATTCTGGAGGCCGCCGGCATGGCTCGCCCTGCCGCCCCGCCCTCTCCGTTCCATATCCTCACCGGTCCAGTTGCCGAGATTCGTGCTGGCAAAGAATCCCAGTCAGGAACGCACCGGCCAGTCCAGGACGAAAACAGGCCGAAGTCCCGCGAGGAAGGCGACCTGCGCGAACAGCAGGGCCGCTTCCGCCGCGACGATTGGGACGGCGCCGCTCACCTGCTGCCAACCTACCTCTACGACGAGAACACCCCGCGGCTGCTGGCCACGCCCCGCGCCTCCGCCTACATCAAGATCGCTGAGGGCTGCGATCACCCGTGCAGCTTCTGCGTGATCCCCAACCTGCGCGGCAAGTTCCGCTCCCGGCGCTTCGAGTCTGTGGTGGCCGAAGCCCGGCAGCTCGTGGCGCGCGGGGTCGAAGAGATCACGTTGATCGGGCAGGACACCACCTGCTATGGCGAAGACCTGGGCTTGAAGGACGGTCTCGCCCTGCTGCTGGACGAGTTGGCGAAGATCGAGGGCCTGCGCTGGCTGCGTTTCCTTTACGCCTACCCGAACCGCATCACCGGCCGGCTGCTGGAAACGATCGCCAGGCACGACAACATCTGCAAGTACCTGGACGTGCCGCTCCAGCATGCCTCGCCCGAGGTGCTCAAGCGCAGGAAGCGCGGCGCCGGGGCCGAGATTTTTTTGAAGACACTGGAGAAGGTTCGCGCAGCCGTCCCCGGAATCGTGCTGCGCACCAGCTTCATCGTCGGCTTCTCCGGAGAGTCGGTTCGCGACGTAGAGATTCTGGAGGAGTTTATTGCCGAGGCCAAGTTCGACTGGCTGGGCGTCTTCAACTACTCCGACGAAGAGGGCTCGGGCGCGCACGGGCTCGATGCCAAGGTTCCCAAACGCTCCATCGCCGCCCGCCAGCGCCGCATTATGAAGCTCCAGCAGCGCATCTCGCGCCAGGCCAAGCAGCAGTGGGTGGGCCGTACCCTCACGGTGCTGGCCGAAGGCGAGAGCGAAGAGACGCCGCTGCTGTGGGAAGCCCGCACCCAGTTTCACGCCCCAGAGATCGACGGCAAGGTCTACATCAACGACTTCGGCGATGTGGAGAAGCTAGAGGCAGGCCGTTTCTATCGCGCCGAGATCACCGAGGCACACGACTACGACGTGGTGGCGCGGATCGTATCGCCGGCGCTCTGATCGATGCCAATGGGGCTGAGCCGCTTGAACCCGGCGCTTCAGCCCTTGAGGAATGCCTGTTCACGCACCCTTTGTTGGTGGCAGGCCCCTCCACAAAAGGTGTGCCAGGCGCGCCATCCGTCTGCTAGACTCCCGCCATGAAAACGCGGCTTCTCCAACGCTCCATCTTGGGCGCGCTGCTGTTGGGCCTCTGCGCCTTCTACTGTCTGACCCCCACGCCTGCCCGCGCGCAGCAGTGGGCTAAACAAATCCTAGATAAATCTCCACGTCATCAGCAGTGGGTCAAGATTCCCGAAGGCAAGCGCACCCTCGACGCCTTCATCGTCTACCCCGAGGTCTCCAACAAAGCGCCCGTGATCGTGCTCATCCACGAGATCTTCGGCCTGACGGACTGGGCACGCAGCATGGCTGACGACCTGGCCGCGCACGGCTACATCGTTATCGCCCCCGACCTGCTCTCCGGCACCGGAGACAACGGCGGCGGCAGCGACTCCTATCCCGATCAGGATGCGCGTGTGAAGGCCGTCTCCATGCTCGATCCCAACCAGGTGATGGCGGACCTGAACGCCGCGGCCGACTACGGCAAGAAGCTGCCGGCGGCCAACGGCAAGCTCTACGTGGTGGGCTTCTGCTGGGGCGGCGGCAAATCTTTCCAGTTCGCGACCGTGCGCCACGACCTGACGGCGGCTTTTGTCTTCTATGGTCCGCAGCCCCAGAACATCGCGGCGATTACCGCCCCGGTCTACGGCTTTTATGCCGGGAACGATGCCCGCATCACCTCCACGGTTCCGGCCACCACCGCCGCCATGCAGGCCGCCGGCAAGAAGTACTACCCGGTCGTCTATAAAGGCGCGGGCCATGGCTTCATGCGCGCCGGGGAGGATCCCTCCAACACCAATCCCGACAACGTTTCGGCGAGGAAAGAGGGCCTGGCGCGCCTCTTGGCGGTGCTGAAAAAGCTCTCCTGAGTTTGCCAACGCTCAGCAGTGGTCCGTGCGCCGAGCCCACGAACCACTGTGCACTGCGCGCCGAATTGACCGTGCGGTAGTATAGAGGTGAGCGCGGCTGGGCCGCGCGACATCATGGCTGCCCGGAAGAAACAAGCGAAGATGCCTCATTGCCCCACCTGTGGTGCGCTGCTGCGCCCCGAAGACGAGGACTTCCCTTTTTGCAGCGACCGCTGCCGCAAGATCGACCTCGGCAAGTGGGCCATGGGTGTTTACAAGATCAGTTCTCCGGTTCTGGATCCTGAGGTCCTGGAAGATCTGGGTGGCAGCGGCGGCAACCGCGGCGAAGGCCGGCATGAGGACTGAGGCTCCCGGCACAGAACCTGTCCTAAACCAGAACGCGACCCGAACAGCGTGGGCGTGGGTTGTCGCCACCTTCTTCGGCGCCGGCCGGATGAAGCCCGGCCCCGGGACCTGGGGCTCTGTGGCCGCCGTGCTGCTTTGGGCGGTCATGGCCTGGGCCGTGCACCTGTCGCGCTTCGGCCTCAACATCTTTCTCGGCTGTGGAATCGCCGTCGCCCTGCTGCTGGGCATTCCGGCAGCCACTCTCGCCGCGCGTGAAAGCGGACGCGAGGATCCCGGCTTTGTGGTCATCGACGAGGTGATCGGCCAGTGGATCGCCCTGCTGGCCTGCCCGCCCGATTGGGCCCACGCTCTCATCGCACTGGTGCTCTTCCGCCTCTTCGACATCACCAAGCCCTTCCCGGCCCGCCAACTGGAGAACCTGCCCGAGGGCTGGGGCATCGTCTTCGACGATGTGGCTGCCGGCCTGTATGCTTTGGGTGTAGCGGCGCTTATCCGCATCTGGTACTGAACATGGCACGCAGCACGACCCAATCCGTTCCCCAGCCCCCACCTACGCCCCACATCGGCGACATCTCTCCGGCGGCCGCTCTGCCGCTCGGCGAAGTGGAGTTGAGCGGGACCAACCTGGGGCCGCACGAGTACGGATTGCCCAGCGTTTCTGTCGATGGCAATGCCGCCGCGGTAGCCATGAGCCGTTCCACCCGGCTGGTGTTCCGGGTGCCGGAGCGGGCCGCGACCGGAGCAGTAGAAGTGCGCTCCCCGGCGGGCATCAGCAACACCGTGCCATTGCGCATCGCGCGCCAGCTCACCGACGGCCTGCATCCGGTGACCAATCCCGTCGTCAGCCGCTCGGGTATGATCTACGCCACCATCTCCGGTCCGCGCGGCAAGCAGACGCCGGTCTCGGTAGTGCGCATCAGCCCCGACGGCCGCGGTACCCCGTTCGTCACCGGCATCCTGAATGCCACCGGCTTGGCCTTCAACGCCGACGGCGATCTGTTCGTCACCTCGCGCGCTGAAGGCAACGTCTACCGCATCGACGCCGCCGGCGAGTCCACCGTCTACGCGGAGGGCATGGGGGTCGCCACTGGATGCGTCTTCGACTCCGAAGGCAATCTGTTCGTGGGCGACCGCAGCGGCACCATCTTCAAGATCAATCCCCAGCGCCAGATCTTTGTGCACACCACGCTCGAGCCGAGCGTGTCGGCCTACCACATGGCCGCCGACCGCCACGGACGCCTCTGCGTCACAGCACCTTCGCTGTCCTCGAATGAGGCCATCTGGCTCATCGAGCCCAACGGCGATACACGCGCGTGGTTCCGCGGGCTCGGCCGGCCGCAGGGGCTGGCGCTCGCGCGCGAAGGCGACGTCTACCTGGCAGCCTGCCTGCACGGCAAGCGCGGCATCGTGCGCGTCACACCCCAAGGCGAGGCATCGCTGGTGCTCGCCGGCTCCAATCTCGTCGGTTTGGCGTTTTCTCCGCTCGGCACCACTCTCCTCGCCACCCATGACGCCGTTTATGATGTGGATTTGGGCGTGGATGGCCTGGAGCTGCCCTAGCTGCCAGCTTCCGTCACATCGACGCACCATTCGCACAGATCGGAAAGCCGGGTTCCCAACCGAATGAGCCGATGCGGCGTCCTTCGGCACTGCCCTGCTGAAAGCTAGGAGCTAAAAGCTGCCTCTATGAAATCCGAGATCATCGCCATCGGCTCCGAGATGCTCACGCCGTACCGGCAGGACACCAACTCCCTCTACCTCACCGAAAAACTCAACTCGCTGGGCGTGCTCGTGGCCTTCAAAACCATCGTCGGCGATCGTCGTCGTGATCTGGTGAACGCCATCCGCACCGCGCTCGGCCGCGCCGACATCCTCGTGCTGATGGGCGGCCTCGGCCCTACCGAAGACGATCTCACCCGCGAGGCCTTGGCCGAAGCGCTGTCCCTCACCTTGCGCCGCGACGCCACCCAGGTGGCCGCTCTGCATGCCCGCGCCGCCACCTGGCGCATCACCATGCCGAGCAACAATCTCAAGCAGGCCGATATCCTCGAAGGTGCCACCCTGTTGCCTAACGCCAACGGCAGCGCCCCCGGCCAGTGGCTCGACACCGTCTTCAACAACTACCGGAAGCTCGTGATGCTGCTGCCCGGGCCGCCTCACGAGTGCAAGCCGCTCTTCGACAACGAGTGCATGCCGCGCCTGCGCGAAGTCGTGCCGCCGCGCGCGGTGGCGGTGCGCACGCTCAAGGCAGCCATGATTCCCGAGTCGCAGGCCGACAAGATTCTGGCGCCCATCTACACCGCCTATCACGATGTGGAGACCACCATCCTGGCGCACGCCGGCGACTTGCAGCTCTCGCTCATCTGCTCCAAGCCCACCATGGCTGAGGCCCAGGAACGCGTCGACGAACTCGCCGGCAAAATCGAAGAAGCGCTCGATGAATGGCTCTACTCGTCCGAAGGCGAGTCGCTCGAGCAGATTGTTCTCTACTATCTCGGCCTGCGCCAAGCCACGCTGGCCGTTGCCGAGAGCTGCACCGGCGGCATGCTGGCGCAGCGCATCACCGCCGTCCCCGGCAGCTCGCGGTCGTTTTTGGGCGGAGCCGTCGTCTACTCCGATGCGCTCAAGTCCGCCTTCGCCGGCGTCCCCGCCGATCTGATCGCAGAACACGGCGCAGTTTCCGAGGAAGTGGCCAAGTCCCTGGCCAATGGAATCCGCCTGCGCACCGGCGCCACCATCGGCGTCGGCATCACCGGCATTGCCGGGCCCGCCGGCGGCAGCGAATCCAAGCCGGTCGGCTTGGTGCACATCGCCGTCTCCGACGCGCACAAGACTGACTCCATGGAGCGCACCTTCCGCGGCGATCGTCAGCGCGTGCGCGAGTGGGCCACGCAGCAGGCCCTCGACCTGGTGCGCCGCCGCCTGATGTAGTTCGAGTCGCAACCGTTCTCAACCGGCGCCTCCTAGCCGCGCGATGTTGTAGCGACTGGTTGTTGTGGCAACTCCGCGTCTTAGCGGGCTAGTATCGTAGCGCCGACCTCCCGGTCGGCAGTCGTGTGGGCCTCCCGGCCCACACACCACACTGAAGCAGCGGCTTGAGCCTCGCATCCCTCGCGCGTTCTCACCGCATCCACCTGCGCCTTTTCATCCCCCGGACTGTTCCCAGGGCGCACATCCGCTCGTTGTCGCCTGAGCATCTAAGGTCTTGTTGCGTCCGGGGTTTCCCTGATTGACCGTACATTTCAGCAGTGCTAAATGTACGGGTGGGGAGTGGCTGCAACGTTCGTGCGGCGCAGGTCTGTGCGCGCGCGCAGGGGCTAACGTATCGTTTCGGAACCATCTCCGGCGCACCCGAGCGGCGGAATGTCCGTAGGTCAATGGGCCATCGTACGTGACGCAAGCTAATCCATAAGGAGATTCAGAATGAGCTTCTCCCCCAGGGTTCTTAGGACCCTTTCTGCCATTTTTCCGTCTCACGCGAGCCGCAAGATCATGTGGGCGCTGCTGGCCGCGGTTCTGCTCTACGCACCGCTCGCCCAAGCGCAGTATCGCGGCGCGATCCAGGGCGTAGTAACCGATCCCACCGGCGCGGTGATTCCCGGCGCCAATCTCACCCTGACCAACAACGCAACCAACTACACCCAGAAGGCGACCAGCAACGCCGCCGGCGTCTACAACTTCAACGCACTGCCGCCTGGAACCTTCACGCTAAAGATCGCTCACTCCGGCTTCGCCACCAAGACCTACAACAACGTCCACATCATTCCCGAGCAGACCAACTCGTTCAACGTGCAGCTCACCATCAGCACCGCTCCCACCCAGACGGTCACGGTGAACGCCGCGCAGACGCCTCTGCTCGACGCTGAGAATCCCACCATCGGCGCCACCATCAGTTCCAATCAGATTCAGCACATGCCCACCTTCGGGCGCGACGTCTTTCAGATGACCCAGTTCGCGCCGGGCACCATCAGCGACATGTCGCAGGGCGCGGGCGGCGGCACCTTCAGCCTGCCCGGCACGCAGGGCCCCGGCGGGCCTTCCGCCAACGGCGGCATCTTCCAGACGGAGAACGGACCGCAGGCGCTGGCCAACGGCAATCAGTACGAGAACAACAGCATCCAGGTGGATGGCATCAGCACCGTGAGCGCCGTCTGGGGCGGCACCTCGGTGATCACGCCCAGCGAGGAATCGGTGGATGACGTCCACGTGATGACCAACCAGTACGACGCCCAGTACGGCCGCTTCGCCGGCGCCCAGGTCCAGGTCACCACCAAGAGCGGCACCAATCACCTGCATGGCAGCGTCTTCTTCCAGCGCTGGAGCCCCGGCCTGAATGCCTATCAGCGCTATAACGGTACCGGCTTCTACAATACCAACTGCACCAGCCCCACCACCGGACTGCCCGCGCCTTGCACTCCCAAGCAGCGTGGCCTGCTGCGCGACCAGCAGCAGTTCAACCAGATGGGTGGCAGCCTCGGCGGTCCCTTGTGGCGCAACAAGGTCTTCGCCTTCTTCTCCTATGAAGGCGAGCGCAGCGGCACCATCCTCAACACCTCCACCGGCTGGTATCAGACGTCGCAGTTCGACGGCCTCACCGCTCCCGGCCCCATCGCCAGTCAGTACATCAAATTCCGCGGCGCGGACGTGAGTGGCACCGAGATTCCTCAGACCTGCGCCAACATCGGCCTGACCGAAGGGGTTAACTGCGCCACCGTTCCCGGAGGCCTCAACGTGGGCTCGCCCATGGCCGGAGCCGCGCCCGGCACGCAGGATCCCACCTGGAACGGCCCCTCCTCGCCCGGCGTGGGCGGCGGCCTCTCTACCACTCCGGACATCGCCGACTACACCGCCGTCGATCCCACCACCTTCACCGACGACCAGTACAACGGCCGCGTCGATGCCAACATCACCGGCAAAGACCGTCTCACCGGCACCATCTATTGGGTCCCGGTTTCGCAAACCGATTACAACGGCCCGGTACGGCCCATGAACTTCTGGCACCACAACGGCATCAACAATGCCTTCACCGGCATCTGGAATCACATCTTCAACGCCAACATGCTGAATGAAGCGCGCGCCAATGCGGCCGGATGGCGCTGGAACGAAGTCGCCACCAACCCGCAGGCGCCCTTCGGATTGCCGCAGGACAACATCGATCAGATCGGCAGCATCACCCAGTTTCAGTACTTCGGCGCGCCGCCGCCCAGCGTGCTCGACCAGTGGACCTACACCTACAGTGACATCCTCACCAAAATGGTGGGCAGGCACAGCCTCAAGTTCGGTGGCGAGATAACGCGGCTCTACTACCTGAACAACAACCCCGGCGCCGCGCGACCCACCTTCAACTTTTTCAACCTCTGGGATTTCCTCAACGACGCCCCGCAGACGGAGAGCGGCACCTTCGATCCCCGCACCGGTGTACCCAGCCTTGCCCGCCAGGACGACCGCGAGAATCTCTGGGGCGCCTTCGCGCAGGACAACTTCAAAGTCTCCGCCAATCTCACCCTCAATCTTGGCATCCGCTACAACTACTTCGGCTCCCTCTACTCCAAGCAGAACAACATGTATGCGGTGCACTTCGGGACGGGTAACAATCTGCTCACCGGCATGACCATCCAGCGCGGCGGGCATCTCTGGAATCCGCAAAAGTGGAACTTCGGCCCAGAATTTGGTTTTGCCTATAGCCCCAGGGCCAACAACGGCAAGCTCGTCTTCCGCGGTGGATTCGGTCTCAACTACAACCAGGAAGAGATCGCCATCTCCGCCAATGTCTATAACAATCCGGGCCTCACCATCTCGCCCAACTTCGTGATGGACACGCCGACCGCGCCCAACCCGGGCATCCTCTATGCCACCGCTAAAAACATTCACTCGCTGTTCGGGTATCCAGCGAACCCCGCGGTTGTCTCCAAGGGCAGCACTGCATTTGGTCCTAATGGCCTGCCCAGTTCGGGAGCGATCCAGGTAACGGCCTTTCCCTCCACCCTGCCGACCATGTACGTCATGCACTACTCACTCGACATGCAGTACGAACTCGGCTTCCAGGACGTCTTCACGCTGGGATACTCCGGCAGCCAGTCGCGCCACACCTTCTTCCACTACGACGAGAACGCGGTGGCTGCGGTGCATGGCATCCCCCTCAACCCGCAGGTCAACAGCGTCAACTTCTTCGGCAACAACGGCCACGCCAACTACAATTCCATGATCGCCACGCTGCGCCACCAGATGTCGCACCAGTTCCAGGCGGAGATCGACTACAACTGGGCCAAGAGCATGGATACCAGCTCGGCGCCCTACGAGATGCAGGACTATCCCTACGACCCGCAGCTCACCTACGGTCCCTCCGACTACAACGTTGCCGACTCCATCAAGATCTTCGGCATGTGGCAACCGGTCTTCTTCCACGGCAGTCACGGCTGGATGGAGAAGATCGCCGGGGGCTGGAATCTCAGCGGTATCTTCAATTGGCATACCGGCTTCCCCTGGACGCCCGTATACCCGCTTCCCACCAGCGTCTATTGCGGCGCCTGCGGCTACACCAGCCTGCTTCCCGCGGCTTATCTGGGCGGGGCAGGACACAACACCAGCAACGCCGCCTTCAAGTCTGGACCCGGCGTGGGCAATGGCGTCAATCAGAACTTTCCCGATGCCGCCAAGACGGGCAACGCCTTTGCCTACTTCACGCCTCCGGTCTATACGCCGGCGCCTGCATTTCCAGCTACCGGCGCCGTACCGCCGCAGGCACCTGGCGTCGTCCGCAACTCCATGCCGGGCCCGCACTACAGAGACATCGATGCCACCATCACCAAAACCTTCGGCATGCCCAAGCTGCGTGAAGGCGCAGGCCTCGAACTGCGCGCCGACGCCTTCAACCTCTTCAACTTCCTCAACTTCAAACCCGGTGGAGCATCAAGCGGAGGCGGGATTATCGATAATATCACCGCAAGAAACTTCGGACAGGCACAATCAGCTCTCGGGGCCCGGGTGATCACGCTCCAGGCCAACTTCAACTTCTAACCTATCCAACCTAAACACCGCGGCGGATCAGCGATCCGCCGCGCCTTTCTCTCTAGCAGAGCCGGTCTCCTGACCGGCTGTCCTCATCTCCACACCTGTTATGGGTTGCCCTCCCTGCCAGCCGCGCGGAAGCAGTTGGCGCTACAATTCCGGCATGTTGAGCTTCGTACTCTGTCTTGCGCGCCACCGCCGCGCATCAGGAGACTGACTATGCTTCGTCTTCGCTGCCTGTATTTTCTCCTCATCCTTGTGACCGCCGCCTCCGCCGCCTCCGCGCAGCAGCAGATTGAAATCGATGCGCAGGCCAACACCACGCCCTTCCCCCATTTCTGGGAAGAGATGTTCGGCTCTGGCCGCGCCAATCTCGCCCTGCGCGCCAGCTACCGCTCCGATCTGCGCGCCGTGAAGAAGGTCACCGATTTCCAGTACGTCCGCTTCCACGGCATCCTGGATGACGAGAACGGCGTCTACAATCTCGACGATCACTGCCAACCGGTCTACAACTTCGCCTATGTGGACCAGATCTACGACGGCCTGCTCAAGAATGGCGTACGCCCATATGTCGAGATCAGCTTCATGCCTAAGAAGCTGGCATTCAATCCTGACGCCCTGCATCCCTTCTGGTACAAGCAGAACGTTTCGCCGCCCAAGAGCCTGGAACTCTGGGATGACCTGATCAAGCACTTCGCGCAAAACCTCGTCGATCGCTACGGCATCGATGAGGTATCCAAGTGGTACTTCGAGGTGTGGAACGAGCCCAACATCGACTTCTGGGGCGGAATCCCGCGCGAGAAGTCTTACTTCGAGCTGTATGCGCACACCGCCCGCGATCTGAAAAGCGTGAGCCCGCGCCTGCGCGTAGGCGGCCCTGCCACCGCGGCCGCCTCCTGGGTGCCCGCCTTCCTCAACTTCGCGGACAGCAATCATGTTCCGGTGGACTTCATCTCCACCCACGCCTACGCGGATGACACACCGGAAAACCTGTTTGGCACCGATGAGAACGTCCCCATGGACCAGCGCGTCTGCAAGGCTATCGCCAAGGTGCACAGACAGATTGAAACCTCCGCCATGCCGCACCTGCCGCTCTTCCTTACCGAGTGGAACGTGGAGGGCATGAACAAGTCGCGCGATACGATCTTCGTTGGGCCGGCAGTGGCCAACACCGTGCGCCAGTGCGACGGCATGGTCGACATGATGTCGTTCTGGACCTTCTCGGATGTGTTCGAAGAGGGCGGTCCCATTCCTACGCCCTTCGTCGGCATGTTTGGCCTGCGCGCCGAAGGTGGCATCAACAAGCCCAGCTACGACGGTTACGCGCTGCTCCACGAGCTCGGCAATCGCCGCATGGCCAACGCCGCTGACGACGGGATCGTCACCAAAAGCGGTTCAGGCGCTTTGGCAATCGCGGTATGGAACCTTGTGGACCCGCGCGAGCAGGGCACGGCGAAGGACATCCAGCTCGTCTTCCGCCACGTCCCGCCCAACGCAGCCGTCACTTTGCAGACGGTCGATTCGGAGCACGGCAACGTACTTCCCAAGTACGCTGCCATGGGCAGCCCCAAAGTTCCCACCATGGCGCAGGTGGCGCAGCTCAATCGCGAAACCGCTCTGCCCCCGCCCACGCAAACCCACCTGAGCGACGGCGCGCTTCACCTGCATCTCACGCCCAACGCGCTGGTCCTGGTAAAGGTGCAACCATAGCCCGGCAGTCCCAGTCTCTGGACCGGGGTGAGCGGGGGGCAGCAGCCCCCCGCAAATTGGAACAGCTTGCAGGTACTGGAGAAGGAATCAGGCCGGCCGCAGCGGCTTGAACTCGTGCAGCCGCGCCTTGAGCACGGCTCGGCTGACCGGCGCTTCATGCAGCAGCAGTTCCGTCGCCTGCACGATGGGATTGTCGTGGAACCACTTCTGCACCACGTTGTCGCGCAGCAGGTTGGTGATGGCCAGCAGCGACATACCCTGATGATGGGCCATCCACGCGCGCACCAGCTCGGGCTTGCGAATGGATTCAATGTAGTCGGCGGCCTCGTAGTAGCCGTACTCGCCCACCCAACCCATCGAACCCAGGCGGCGCAGGTTGTCGATGGCATCAGGGGCGTCTACCTGGAGGGCCAGGAAGCTCGAGTACGGTGAGATCACCGGGCCCGCCGTGGCCTCGAACCACAGCGCGATGCGCGGCACGCCGTAGGCCTGGTAGTGGTAATGGCCTTCGGGATTTTTCTTGGCCCCGCCCGACTCCGAGATGCCCCACGGAATGCCCAGATCCCGCGCGAAGGCGCGCTGCACGTGCACCGCGGCGTCTTGCGTGCGCGCAATCAGCGTGCCCGGATAGCTGCGCATCCACAGCGCCGGCATCAGGTACTCGAACATGGTCCCAGTCCACGAGAGCAGCAGGAACCGGCCAAAGGCATAGGTGTGATCGCGCGAAAGCTTGTACCAGGCCTGGTGCGGCAGGTCGCCGCGCGCAACCGCAAGAAAGGTGGCAATGCGCGCCTCCGAGGCAATCATGTCGTAGCAGGCGTCGTGAATGCGGGGCGCGCCCTTCTCATAGCCGATGGAAAGAATTTGCCGATCGCGATTGACCAGGAACGAGAAGTCAGTCTCCTCGGCCAAACGCCCCGCATCCTGCTCCACCGCGCTGAGCGCTGCAAAGAGCGCGCGCAGGTTCTGCATGGCCCCGGGCAGCATCAACCGCAACTGCTCGGCCAGTTGGGTCTGCTGCCGGCTCTCCACGGGCGTGCTTTGCGCACGCAACAGCCGCGCCCCCAGCGCCTCCGCGTAAGGCAGCGCGTCCTTGATGGTCATGGCATTGCCGCGCGCATCGAGTTCCAGTTGCGGAGCGGCATACAGCGGCGCAAACTCGGGCAGCGCCCAGGGCAGATAGTCCCGCAGAATGCGCATCATC
>DAIDLI010000108.1 GCA_027449545.1 Acidobacteriaceae bacterium
TGCGGATGCGCTTGTCCACCTTCTCCGCGAACCCGAGATACTCGTTGAGGGTGCTCATGAACTTGGTCAGGGCCGGGCCCTCGATGCGGCTGGCGCCTTCGCCGTGGCGCACGATCATGCCCTCGGACGCGCGCTTCACCATCACCTTCACGAACTCGCGATCATCCTTGATGTACTGCTCGAAGCGGCCCTTCTTGATCTTGTAAAGCGGCGGCTGCGCGATGTACACGTTATCGCGCTTGATCAGCTCCGTCATGTGCCGGAAGAAGAAGGTCAGCAGGAGAGTGCGGATGTGCGATCCGTCCACGTCGGCATCGGTCATCAGGATGATCTTGCCGTAGCGCAGTTTGGAGGGATCGAAATCGTCCTTGCCGATGCCGGTGCCCAGCGCGGTGATCATGGCGCGGATTTCCTCGTGCCCGAGCATCTTGTCGTAGCGCGCCTTCTCCACGTTCAGTATCTTGCCCTTGAGGGGAAGAATCGCCTGGAAGCGGCGGTCGCGGCCCTGCTTGGCGGTTCCGCCTGCCGATTCACCCTCGACGAGATAGAGCTCGCAGCGGTCCGGGTTGCGCTCGGAGCAGTCGGCCAGCTTGCCCGGCAAGCCGCCGCCATCCAGCGCGCCCTTGCGCCGCGTCAGGTCGCGCGCCTTACGCGCCGCTTCGCGCGCACGCGCCGCCTCAATCGCCTTGTTGATGATCTTGCGGGCCACCGGAGGATTCTGTTCCAAGTATCCACCCAGCCGCTCATTCACAAACGCCTGCACCGTGCCAGCGATGTCCGAGTTCAGCTTGCCCTTGGTCTGGCCCTCGAACTGCGGCTGCGACAGCTTCACGCTCACCACCGCGACCAGGCCCTCGCGGACGTCGTCGCCGCTCAGGCTCTCCTTCAGATCCTTGAAGAGGCCCAACTGCTGCCCGATCACGTTGATGGTCCGGGTCAGCGCGGTGCGGAAGCCGGAGAGGTGAGTGCCGCCATCAACCGTATTGATGTTGTTGGCAAAGCTGAAGACGTTCTCGGAGTAGGTGTCGTTGTATTGCAGCGCGATATCGATTTCGACGCCGTTGCGCGACGCCTCCATGGTGATGGGCTTGTCGTGCAGAACCTGCTTGCCGCGGTTCAGGTGCTTGACGAACTCCGCAATGCCACCTGCATACCGGAACTCGGCGCGCTTGGCTTCGCCGGTCTTGGGATCGGCGGTACGCTCATCGGTCAGCGTGATCTCCAGGCCCTTGTTCAGGAAGGCGAGCTCGCGCAGCCGCTGGGCCAGGGTGTCGTAGTTGTACTCAGTCGTGGAGAAGATCGTCTTGTCCGGCAGGAAGTGAACCTTGGTACCGCGTTTCTTGCTGGTACCGGTCTTGCGCAGTTCGCTGGCGGGCAGGCCGCAACTGAAATCCATCTCCCAGGTATGCCCGTCGCGCCAGATCTCGACGTTGAACTCCTGCGCCAGCGCGTTCACGCAGCTCACGCCTACGCCATGCAGACCGCCGGAGACCTTGTAGGTCGAGGAGTCGAACTTGCCGCCCGCATGCAGCTTGGTGAGCACCACCTGCACCGCCGGCATCTTTTCGCCGTTGGGCAGCGTCTTCATGTCCACGGGAATGCCGCGGCCGTCATCGATCACGGTGATGGAGTTGTCCACATGGATGATGACGTCGATCTTTTTCGCGAAGCCGGCCAGCGCTTCGTCCACGGAGTTGTCGACCACCTCGTAGACCAGGTGGTGCAGACCCATCTCGCCGGTTGAGCCGATGTACATCGCGGGGCGCAGACGCACCGCCTCGAGGCCCTCGAGGACCTTGATGTTCTCGCTTGTGTAGCTGGCGTTATCGTCGGGAAGAGGAATGCTGCTTACAACTTCTGTGGCCATAGACTCCGTCTGCGGGGCATAAGCGGGTGGAGGATCGCTCGTCCAGCCGCCCCGTCGCCTTGAGCTTCAGAAATCTCCACGGCACGACCGTTTTCCCGGATCGGAATTTGTGGACTAACCGCTTGAAAATGCTGAGGCTTTGCGCGACTTTGCCTGACTTTTATTTTACCACGGAGGGGAATACTGAAACCGTGCGCAAAGTGGGGATGTCTTCTCCAAATTAGATTCCGTCAGCCCTCCAGACTATGACCTCAGTAACCAAAACTATTACCTTGGATGTATATCCAAGAAAAAAATGGACTTGACAGAGAAGTTCAGCTATAGTTCATTGACATCCGGGGCATTTTCGACAGAAAACCCCTGTTCTTCAGGTTACTGCCGCGCACGTCGCGTTACGCGGGATGCGGCAGTTCCGCAAATTCACCCTGGGGGATCTCCCCCGCAACGAAGATCCGCAAAGGAGCTTTCTCTCATGAAGCTTGCTATCCGCGTTTTTGCTCTGGCCATTGCCTTGGCCGGCCTGGTCTCCGCACCGTATTCCTCCGCCGCCCCCCTCTCCGGTACCAACGGCGCTTTCCTGACCGGCCCCGGCCCCATGCTCCCTGCTCCCACCTGCGGCCCTGGCATCTGCCCCACCAGCCCTTCGCCGCGCCTGTTCTAACTCCGCTCTGGCTGATAGCACGAAAGTGCCAGACCTCAGTTACCCTTTAGTGGTTGAGGAGTGAGGTATTTAGGGATATTCTGAGATTGCTTTCATCAGGCTCCGAGACACCCCCAATGTCCTCACAGTTCGCAATGTCGGCAATGAGCGTGGTCGAGTTCTTACTCTGGGCCACGCTTGCTGTCGTGTTTTGGAAGAAGAGCTTGAGCCGCCGATTCCCGGCTATGGCAACCTACTTAGGCCTGCATTTGGCTACCACACCGATCCTCATGGTGCTCCTCTATGGCCAAGCACAGCCTTGGGGAAGCAAGTCCCTTTTCAGTATCTACTTTTTCGGCTACTTCGGCGTTTATATAGCAAGCGCCATCCTGCTACTCTTTATCTCTCTCGAGATCTTCCGGACTGCCCTTGTGGCTTTTCCAGGCCTGCTGCGAATCGGCCTGATCATCTTCCGCTGGGCGATTCTGGTCTCGGTTATCGTCACGCTCTCGTCAGTTTCCTTCCTGCATCGCGGCATCATGCTGATTCCGGACATCGCCTACGCTCTCATGCGCTCGGTGAGTGTGCTGGAGCTCTGCCTGCTGGCGTTCCTCTGTCTCAGCATGAACGCTCTTCGCCTCTCGGTGCGCGATCTGCCCTTCGGATTGGCTCTCGGCTTCGGGGTCATGGCGGCCAGCGAATTCATCTTGGCGTCTCTGATCTCCTCTCACACGTCTATGACCACGCCTCTGCAGTTCGCCTATGAGGGGCTCATCCTGGTCGCCCTGAGCGTCTGGATCGCTTACTCTGCTCTGCCCCAGCCCAGCCAGGTTCCGGTGGTCATGCCGGCCAGCTCGGCGATTCAGCGCTGGAACGAGATCGCCTCCGCGCTCGGCCACACCGGCACCCAGGTCGCCGTCCAGCAGCCCTCCAACGGCTTCTTCCTCACCGACGTGGAAAAGGTGGTTGAGAAGGTGCTCAACCGCAATCTCAAGGGCCGCGAATCGGAGCTGTAAAGAAGTAGGCTGCCGAGACTATCGAACAAGACTGCAAAGGCCGTGGCAACCGCCACGGCCTTTCTCTTTTCCGATTGCCTTTTGCGTTTGGAAGCCGCGGGCCTATCCGCACCCCTGCACGGCGCCGAGGGGCGTTTCAGCCATCAAAGCAGAACGCCACGGCGATGCCGTGGCGTTCCTGGTCCTTGTTCCTGGTCTTTTTAGACCGGCTCGACGGAGGCAAACCGGCCATGATTGCCGCGATCGGTGAACTTCACCCGGCCGCTCACCTTGGCGAACAGTGTGTCGTCTGAGCCAATACCCACGTTTTGTCCCGGCTTGATCTTGGTGCCCCGCTGGCGCACGATGATCGATCCTCCGGTGACAACCTCGCCGGCAAAGGCCTTCACGCCCAGCCGCTGCGCATTCGAATCCCGTCCGTTTGTGGAGCTGCCTCCACCTTTTTTGTGTGCCATTGCAAATCCCCTCTGAAATCAGCTACTCGCCTTCAGCTATCCGCTTTAGCTCGCAGTGTAGGTCTTGCCATCGGCCTCGATGGCCTTGATGCGAATCTCGGTGAAGTTCTGGCGGTGCCCCTGCAGCTTCTTGTACTGCTGCTTGCGCTTCAGGTGGAAGACCAGAATCTTCTCGCCGCGTCCCTGGCCCACGACTTCAGCGGTAACCTTGGCGCTGGACGGCTTGGCAATCGCGCCTTCTTCGCCGCTGACCGCCAGCACATCGCTGAACTCCAGGGTCTCGGCGCCCGGCACGGTCTCAATCTTCACCACGTCGCCCGGAGCCACGCGGTACTGTTTTCCGCCGGTGCGAATCACTGCGTACATAACAAATCCTCCAGCAACGGCGCCTGCCGCCGTGCGCAAACTCAAAATTCCCTGTGCCTGGGGGCGGATCAGGAAGTGACCGCATCGGGAAACCGGCTGCTCAGGCCACGGAAGGCGGCAAACCCGGCGCATCCCCGCGCACCCACACGGGTGCACTCTCGCCAAACTCCTTGATTCTATCGGACTCCGCAACCGAGGTCAATGAATCCGGCCGGTCTAGCCGACGATTTCCGCCAGCGCCTCCCGCGCCGCCGCAACTGTGGCCTCCACCTCCGCCTGCCCATGCGCTGCTCCCAGGAAGGCCGCCTCGAACTGCGAGGGCGGCAGCCACACGCCACGGTCCAGCATCGCCCGGTGGAACTTCCCGAAGGCTGTCGTGTCCGACTGGGCCGCCTCGTCGTAGTTTCGCACCGGCCCGGGAGTAAAGAACCAGGTCCACATCGAGCCCACCCGGTTCAGCGTCAGCGGCACACCGGCTTTCTTCGCCTCCGCCGCCACGCCTTCGGCCAAAGCTTTGGCCGTCGCCTCAAGATGCGGATACACCTCGCCCGCGTGCTCCTGCAGGTAGGCAATCGTTGCAATCCCGGCGGCCATGGCCAGCGGATTTCCGCTCAGCGTCCCCGCCTGATACACAGGCCCAAGCGGCGCCAGCAGATCCATCCACTCCCGCCGGCCGCCGAAGACGCCCACCGGCAGGCCGCCGCCGATGATCTTGCCCAGTGTGACCAGGTCCGGTTCCAATCCGTAGAGCTGAACTGCGCCGCCCAGCGCCACCCGGAAGCCGGTCATGACTTCGTCGACGATCAGGAGCGCGCCCTCGCGCCGCGTGATTGCCCGCAGGCCGGCGTGGTAACCCTCCGCGGGCGGAATGCAGCCGGCGTTCCCCACCACCGGTTCGAGGATGACTGCAGCAATCTCGCCCTTGTGCTTCGCAAAGGCCGCCTCTACGGCGCCCAGGTCGTTGTAAGGCAAGGCCAGCGTCAGCCCCGCGATCTCCTCGGGCACGCCGGCCGAGCCGGGAATCCCGAAGGTCGCTACGCCCGAACCCGCCTTCACCAGCAGCCCGTCGGCATGCCCGTGGTAGCAACCCTCGAATTTCACCACAACCTTCCGCCCCGTCGCCGCCCGCGCCAGCCGGATCGCCGACATCGTCGCCTCGGTCCCCGAGCTCACAAAGCGCATCTTCTCGATAGCCGGGTAGCAGGCCTGAATCCGCTCAGCCAGATCGGCCTCGGCGGCCGTCGATGCCCCGAAGCTCGCCGATCCCCTGGCCGCACGCTCAATCGCCTCTACCACCGCGGGGAAGGCATGCCCCAGGATCATGGGACCCCACGAGCCGACGTAGTCGATGGACCGGTTGCCGTCGGCATCGATCACGTACGCGCCCTCGGCCCGCTCGACGAAAGGAGGCGCCCCGCCCACCGCGCGAAAAGCGCGCACCGGGGAGTTCACTCCGCCCGGAAAGAAGCGCTCGGCGCGCTCCTGGAGGGCTTTGGATCGGTTGCGGCTGCGGAGCACGGGCGGTTGGGATTGTGGGCTCATGATGGCTCCAGTATAAAAGCGGGCAGATCAGTTCCCCGCCCAGGGAACCAAGCATCTAGCTCTTTGCCCGATCCGAATTCGCGCAGCAACGCCTCCGCCACAGGAACCACAGCATCAGCCCAATGCCGATGCCGCTCAGCAGTCCCCGCACCCCGTCGAACAGCTCCGGATGAGCGCTGCGGAATCCATTCTCAAAACTCGGCATCAGCAGTGCGGCCACGATGCAGAGCATCCCGCCGCTGTAAAGCATCCGCGTCTTCCGATCGAAACTGCGAACTCCGCACATCTCCCCGTCCTCCCCCTTCAATCGTTGAACCGGTACCAAACCATCATTCCCATCTTCACCAGCACCATCAGCAATGCTACGGCCAGCAGGTCCCAGCTCACGCGGTGGTCGTGGAACAAGCGGTATTCGAACAGCACCAAAGCGAGCAACGCGCCCGCGATACCGGCCGCGCCTGTGGAGCGCCGCCTGTGCTCCAGAAATCTCTCGTCCACAAATTTGCCCAATACCGGAACCCTGCTCAGTGGATGACTCATGCCCGCTCCTCCTCAACCGCAAGCGCCCCCTCCAAGTGAAAGATCGCATCCGTCGAGCAGCCAAAGACCCGCGCGAAGGTCAGCGCCAGCTCGAGGCTGGGGACATAGCGGTTTCTTTCGATTGAGTTAATGCTTTGCCGCGACACACCCACCGCCTTCGCCAACTCCTCCTGCGTCCATGCGCGCGCTGCGCGCAATTCCTTCACCCGATTTGTGACCGCGAGCGCCATGTCAAGCCAGCTTTCCATCCAAGCTACCTACGGATCGCGCAAATGTCAAGCATGCTTTCCAACTCGAAGAGCAGCGCGGGCTGATTCGCGCCGCGTTGTTCCGTTATAATCACGCTTGAGCTTTCGATCCAGGCAGCAGGGCTGAAGAAGGGCTCTGTTCGCGAAAGCGGGAGTAGTTCAGTGGTAGAACGTCAGCTTCCCAAGCTGAATGTCGCCGGTTCGATCCCGGTCTCCCGCTCCAATCGTCCCTGATCAGCCGATCTCCCTTTCAAAGACAACAAGAACCACGTGGGCAGCTCAAGCTGCTGGGTTGGCGCTGCGTGTGAGCGGCGCGACTACCTTCTCCTGATCGTTCGTGCTGATGCTTTTCCGGTCGCCTGGTTGCTGAAGCCGGCTTGGCGCTTGTGGGCTACTGCGCCTCCTGGATCTTGAGGACGAGGGAGATGATGGTCTTGTCGCCGGAGACGAGGAACTGGTGGGGAGTGCC
>DAIDLI010000109.1 GCA_027449545.1 Acidobacteriaceae bacterium
GATGTATCGGGTGTAGCGGAGTGCGGAGGTGAGAATGGCGTATATCTTGGCGCTGGACCAGGGGACGACGAGTTCGCGGGCGATCCTGTTTGACGAGGCGGGCGCGATTGCGGCGGTGGCGCAGCATGAGTTTGCGCAGCATTATCCGCAGCCGGGCTGGGTGGAGCACGACGCGGAGGAGATCTGGACGAGCCAGATGAGCTGCGCGGTGGAGGCGCTGGCGAGCGTGGGCGCGCGACCGCGGGATGTAGCGGCGATCGGGATTACAAACCAGCGCGAGACGGTGGTGGTCTGGGAGCGCGCGACGGGCAAGCCGATTCATCGGGCGATTGTGTGGCAGGACCGGCGGACGGCGGCGGAGTGCGCGGCGCTGGAGGCTGCGGGCGCTGGTGAAAACGTTTCCGACCGTACCGGGCTGGTGCTGGACCCGTATTTCTCCGCGACCAAGGTGAAATGGATTCTGGATCACGTGCCGGGAGCGCGGGCGCGGGCCGAGCGCGGTGAGCTGGCCTTTGGCACGGTGGATAGTTGGCTGGTGTGGCACCTGACGAGCGGGCAAAGGCATGTGACGGACGTGACGAACGCCTCGCGGACGCTGCTCTTCGATATTCGCAAGGGCGCGTGGGACGAGGAGCTGCTGCGGCTGTTCGGAATTCCCGCGAGCATGCTGCCGGAGGTGGCGTGGTCGAGCGAGCGCGTGGGCGAGGTGACGACGACGCTGGGGCTGGGCGGGATTGCGATTGCGGGGATGGCCGGCGACCAGCAGGCGGCGCTGTTTGGGCAGACGTGCTGGCAGCCGGGTCAGGCGAAGAACACGTATGGGACGGGCTGCTTTCTGCTGCAGCATGTGGGGACGGAGTTTCGACGTTCGCGGCACAGGCTGATTACGACGCTGGCGGCGAGCGCGCACCGGCGGCTGGAGTACGCGTTGGAGGGCAGCATCTTTATTGGTGGCGCGGTGGTGCAGTGGCTCAGGGACAATCTGCGGCTGATTGGCTCGTCAGCGGATGTGGAGGCGTTGGCGGCGAGTGAGCCGGACACGGGCGGGGTGGTGTTTGTGCCGGCGTTTGTGGGGCTGGGGGCTCCGCACTGGGATCCCCATGCCGCGGGGATGCTGATTGGGCTGCGGCGGGAGACGCGGCCGGGGCATATTGCGCGGGCGGCGCTGGAGAGCATTGCGCTGCAGGTGGCGGACGTGCTGGAGGCGGTGGAGAGCGAGACGGGCACTCCGCTGGAGGCGCTGCGCGTGGACGGCGGCGCGGCGGTGAACAATCTGCTGATGCAGTTCCAGGCGGATGTGCTGGGTGTGCCGGTGGTGCGGCCGCGTGTGACGGAGACAACGGCGCTGGGCGCGGCGTATCTGGCAGGATTGGCGACGGGCGTGTGGGGCAGCGATGCGGAGTTGCAGGCGCGGCGCACTGGGGATGTGCGCTTTGAGCCGCGAATGAGTAAAGAGAAACGCACGGCGCGGCGGAAGCAGTGGCAGCGGGCCGTGGAACGGACGAAAGGCTGGAGCGAGTGATGCGAAGAGACGAGATGATTGCGAAGATTCGCGCGCGGGCGGCGGAGGGACGGCCGTGGGACATTGCCGTGATTGGCGGCGGCGCGACGGGCATGGGCGTGGCGGTGGATGCGGCAGCCCGCGGGCTGGACGTGGTGCTCGTGGAGGCGCACGACTTTGGCAAAGGCACGAGCAGCCGGTCGACGAAGCTGGTGCATGGGGGCGTGCGCTACCTGGAGCAGGGAAATGTGTCGCTGGTGATGTCTGCGCTGAAGGAGCGTGGGCTGCTGCGGCAGAACGCGCCGCACCTGGTGCATGATCTGGCGTTTGTGGTGCCCAACTACTCGTGGTGGGAGGCGCCGTTTTACGGGATTGGGCTCAAGCTGTACGACTTGCTGGCGGGGAAGTATGGATTTGGCGCGTCGAAGGTGCTGAGCAAGGAAGAGACGCTGGCGCTGCTGCCGGGGCTGGAGCCGGAGGAGCTGCGCGGAGGCGTCATCTATTATGACGGCCAGTTTGACGACGCGCGGTTGTTGATTCACCTGGCAATGACGGCGACGGACCACGGCGCGACGCTGGTGAACTATTGCCCGGCGGTGCAGGTGACAAAGGATGCTGAGGGCTATGCCAATGGCCTGGTGGCGCGGGATGCGGAGACGGGCGAAGAATTACCGATTGCGGCGCGGATGGTGGTGAATGCCACAGGGGTCTTTACGGACGAGGTGCGGCGGCTGGCCGACCCGGAGGCCGAGCCGCTGATGGTGACGAGCCAGGGGATTCACCTGGTCTTTGACCGGTCGTTTTTGAAGGGTGAGACCGCGCTGATGGTGCCGAGGACGAGCGATGGCCGGGTGCTGTTTGTGATTCCGTGGCATGGGCACGCGGTGGCCGGCACGACGGACACGCCGGTGGATGGACCGAGCCTGGAGCCGCGACCTTTAGAGGAAGAGATTGATTTCATTCTGGAAACGGCGGGGCGCTACCTGACACGGCCGCCGAGCCGGGCCGACGTGCTCGCGGTCTATGTGGGACTGCGGCCGCTGGTGCGGGGCGAGGGTAAGACATCGGCGCTGTCGCGCGATCACACGATCCACGTGGATGGGTCCGGGTTGCTGACCATTACCGGCGGTAAGTGGACGACCTACCGGCACATGGCGGAAGACTGTGTGGACCATGCGATCACATTGGGCAAGCTGCGCGAAGAGCCGTGCACGACACGTAACCTGCGGATTCACGGGTACTTAGAGAATTCAGAGCCGGAGGGAAGCCTGGCGGTGTATGGAGCCGATGCGGAGGCAATCCGATGGCTGGCGAGAGATCATCTGGAGCTGGGGAAGCCGCTCAATTCGGAGCTGCCGTATATCGGCGCCGAGGTGGTGTGGGCAGCGCGGACGGAGATGGCGCGGACGGTGGAAGATGTGCTGGCGCGGCGGACGCGGGCGCTGTTTTTGAATGCGCGCGCGGCGAGGTCGATGGCGGAGCCTGTGGCGAGGCTGCTGGCGAAGGAGCTTGGCCGAGATGAGGCGTGGGTAGACGCACAAGTGAAGGTTTTTGAACAACTTGCAGTCCAGTATTCGGTTGCATGAAGGTGCGTGTGTAGTCGCGAAGCATTGCCATCGAAGCCCGTTGCGAACAAGTGCCACTTAGGTGGCATGTATACGAAGGGCAATCTCGGGAACCGATGAAGTGTAAACAGTTGTATACAAGCGCCGATCGGGGGATGCTGGTAACTTGTTGATTTTATTGGAATGTACGCGCAGAGTGGGTTGGCAAGGCGCTTGCATTACGTAGGACACCGGCTGAAAGCTGGCACTAAATCACCTTGGAGAGAGAAGAATGAATAAGCTTATGATTAATGCGCTCGTCAACGTTCAGAATCTGCTGAACAACGAAGAAGGCCAGGATCTGGTGGAATACGGCCTGGTTGTGGCCCTTATCGCCTTTGGCGCCGTTGCGGCGATGAAGGCCCTCGGCACCGAAATCAGCACGGTGTTCAGCGACATCAGCAGCACGCTGGCCAGCGCGGTCTAGTTCATGTGTGCCCGCTGTGAAGCGGGAAAACGACAACTTCCTCTCCCGGCGGAGGGAACCAACACGTAACTGGGTCGGTCTCTTGCCTGGAATCGAAATCGCGTGGAGATGTGTGCGAGGCGCATGTCTTTGCAAAGAGCATGGAATCCCTTTGATTCCGGCTCCGAACGATGGAGATTCCAGGCAAACGCCGTAGTCGGCCGTGCTTGTTGGGCACGACAGCAAGCTGAGCGGTATCCGGGTAGGGCGTGTGACTCGGAGAGCGCAGTTGGCTGGAATCGCTCGTTTTTCTTCCGGTCGATGGAGTACAGGCGGGCGTGGCAGGTCGGGGTGCATGGTAGAGGGGTGGCTATGGAGTGGACAAGACTACAGCTTGACCTTAAAAATATCGCCGCATGTCTGCGGCACGAGGACGGCCAGGACATGGTGGAGTATGGGCTGGTCATCGGTTTGATTGCATTTGGAACGTTGGCCGGTCTGGCGTCAGTTTCGACCGATATCAGCATGATTTACTCAGCGATCAGCAGCACGATCATAGGTTCGCTGGGCAATTAACGAGGGTGACTTCAGACTGAGTTGCATATGTGTCGAGCAGCTCTCGCAGGTTAGCCCGGACCAGAAGTCCTGCCAAGGCGCAGGACTTTTTCTTTTCAGGCGCAAAGATCAACCGGCGGATGAGGCGGGCGAGCCGCGAAGAAGTTTCTGTAAGATTATCTTGCCTTGGATGCTGCCTGAATGCGAAGCCAGTACGTACCGTGAATCTCGATGTTGATGGAATCAGGGAGTGGACAGACAGGCTTGAGCCTGGAGTTCCTGGAGGGCAGCCTGACGATGGCCGGCATCCTGCTGGCATTAGCGTTTCCGCGTACAGGCGCAGCCCAGTTTCAAGCGATTGAGCGATTCTTTGCGGCGATAGCGCTCAGACGGCGTATGTCGATTCTGCTGGTGGGTCTCTCGGCGATCGTGCTGCGCGTTGCGTTGCTTCCGCTGCTGCCAGCCCCGCTGCCGTTTACGCCAAACGACTTCAGCTTTCTTCTGTCCGCGGATACGTTTCTCCATGGACGGCTGACCAACCCAACGCCTGCTCTATGGATGCACTTCGAGACGATTCATGTCACGATGCTGCCGACTTACAATTCCATGTACTTTCCAGCCGTGGGCCTGTTGCTTGCCGCAAGCAAGATTGTGTTCGGGCATCCGTGGTTCGGTCTGCTTGGCGTAGCAGCTTTGATGTGCGCGGCGATCTGCTGGATGCTGCAGGCATGGGTTCCGCCACAGTGGGCACTGCTAGGCGGATTGCTCGCGGTGGTGCATCTGGGAGTTTTCAGTTATTGGGTCAACTCCTATACGGGAGGTGGCTCGATCGCAGCGCTGGGCGGCGCATTGATTCTGGGAGCCTTACCGCGGATGCTACGGGTAATTCGTGTTCAACATTTGATGCTCATGGCGACCGGCATCATTCTGGTTGGTTTCACGCGGCCTTATGAGGGAACGCTGCTGTGCGTTCCCGTACTGGCGCGGTTGGTCGTTTGGCTAAAGCAAGGCCGAGACGTTCCATCGCGCGGCGTGCTGTTACGAACCTCTGCCCTGCCTCTGGCTCTTGTTGTGGGAGCAGTCTACTGGCTTGGCTACTATGACTACCGGAACTTCGGCAACCCGACCACGCTGCCGTACACCGTGGATCGGGCGACGTATGCGATTGCCCCATACTTCATCTGGCAGAAGCCGCGACCTGAGCCGCATTATCGTCATGAGTCGATCCGGGAGTTTTACGAGGACGAGGCCCGCCAATTTTATCCTGCATCCAGCGCAGGAGTGTTCTTAAAAGGACGCCTCTTGATGGCTGTTGGTGAGGTTAGATTCTTCTGCGGACTCGCGTTGCTGCCGGTACTGCTGGGGCTGCCGCTGGCTGTGCTGGATCGCCGAATTCGAGTTCTCTCCGTATTGCTTCTGATTCTGTTGCTCGGATTTGTGCCGGCCGGCTATGTGATACCGCATTATCTTGCCCCCTTCACTGCAGTCATGTACGGGATTGGCATCCAAGGCATGAGGCATCTTCGAGTTTGGCGAAGGGATGGGGGAGCACCTGGGCTCAGTCTGTTGAGAATGTCGATCTTGATTTGCGCGGTCATCGCTATCCTTCGCCCCTTCGACAAGTTTCTTGGGATGCCTGTCCGTGGCCCCCAATCATCGGATTGGAACTTTACTTGGTATGGCCCTGACCATTTTGGTACTGAGAGAGCGGATATGGAGCGGAGGCTGGGAGAGTTGCCTGGAAAGCAACTCGTTCTTGTGCATTACGCTAAATCCCACTTGCCGTTGAATGAGTGGGTGTATAACTCTGCTGACATCGACACTTCGAAAGTGATCTGGGCGCACGACATGGGACCGGCAGACAATTTGGACTTAATCCACGCATACGCGAACCGAGAGGTCTGGATAGTGGATCCGGATCAGGCTCCGGTCGGTCTTGCGCCTTACACAAGCGCTGCAAGGTCAAGTCCGAGAGTGGTGGAATCCACTCTAAAAGGTGCGGGAAGTGTTGCAGGGGTTGAACGACAGTGACTGGTGGCGAAGAACGGGCGAGCATGTGCTTGAGTTTGGTTCGCGGTTCTTTGCCGATGGGCCTGAAAATGTGCGCCGTCACGGGCGGATCGGTTTCGTGATCGAAGCATAGTTGCCAAAGCGAGTTCGAAGTTGAGCTCACGGATCTGTCCAGTCAAGCGGCTGGATGTGAAGCAGAGTTTCCAGGCAGGACGGGCTTAGTTGATGAAAGACGGCAAGGCGATCCTTATCGGTGCGGGACCAGCGGGCCTGACGGCTGCGGTGGAGTTGCTGCGCCGCTCCGGGATTCAGCCAGTGGTGATTGAAGCCGGCATGGAGATTGGCGGCATCTCGCGCACGGTCCGCTACAAGGGCAACCGGATGGACATAGGAGGGCACCGGTTCTTTTCCAAATCTGATCGCGTGATGCAGTGGTGGCTGGACATGATGCCGGTGCAGAAGATCGATGACGGTGAGGTTCAGCTCCACTACCAGGGGCAGAAGCGAGAATTCGAACCTTCGCATCAAGGGCCCGATCCGGCGGTTGCGGACCGGGTGATGCTGGTTCGGCAGCGAAAAAGCCGCATCTACTTTCTGCGCCAGTTTTTTGATTATCCGATCCGTCTGAGCGCAGACACGCTGAGGAAGCTGGGGCTAGTACGAACCTTGCGCTCCGGTCTGAGCTACATGCGCGCCGCGTTGCTGCCCCAGCGGGAAGAGCGCACTTTAGAAGACTTCCTCATCAATCGATTTGGGAAGCAGCTTTATCTCACGTTCTTCAAATCCTATACGGAGAAGGTGTGGGGAGTACCCTGCAACCAGATCAGCGCGGAGTGGGGCGCGCAACGCATCAAAGGACTATCGCTAAGGGGAGTGGCGGTCCATTTTCTGAGGAAAGTGCTGCGTCGTGGGGACCATGGCCGAGGTCTGGCTCAAAAGGATACCGAGACTTCTCTGATCGAGCGATTCCTTTATCCCAAGTTCGGGCCGGGCCAGCTCTGGGAATATGCAGCGGAGCTCGTTCGGGCCGGTGGCGGCGAGATTCATCTCGGAGTTGCGATTGATCGTGTGTACGTCCAAGGCGAAAAGATTGTTGCGGTCGAAGGCGCCAATCGCGAGGGAGAGCGCATGCGCTTTGAGGGCGATTCCTTCTTCTCCACGATGCCCGTGCGGGATTTGATTCGCGCTCTCTCCTCGCCCGTGCCCCAGGAGGTAAGAGAGGTCAGCGAGGGGCTGATGTACCGCGACTTTATTACGGTGGGCCTGCTCGCCAGGCGGCTTGCCGTGACCGAGAAGGATGGAAGCCCACTCAAAGATAACTGGATATACATCCAGGAACCGGACGTGAAGGTTGGCAGACTGCAAGTATTCAATAACTGGAGTCCGTGGCTTGTTGCCGATGCAAGCAAGGTCTGGATTGGGCTCGAATACTTCTGCAACGAGTCGGATGAGTTGTGGCAGCTTTCTGAAGAGGACATGAAGGCGCTGGCGATTGCCGAGGTTGAAAAGATCGGTATCCTGCGAGCCGAGGACGTCGAGGATGCGCACGTTGTGAAGGTGCCCAAGACCTATCCTGCGTATTTTGGAACCTACGACAGGTTCGGAGTCATCCGCGAGTATTTAGACCGATTTGAAAACCTGTTTCTGATCGGGCGCAACGGGATGCACAAATACAACAATCAGGACCACTCCATGCTGACGGCGATGACGGCGGTGGATAACATCCTGAACGGCATCCGGTCGAAGGACAATATCTGGGCGATCAACACTGAGATGGAGTATCACGAGGAGAAGCAGTCGCAGGACTCCCAAGCCGTGACCCGGGCAGAGGTTGCACCTGCTCCATAGCCCCTGAGGGCGAGAGAAGTTCTCACTCTTCACTGGAATTGGAGAGAAGGCTGCACATCCAGACCCAATTGGATGCCGAGTCCGCATCGGAGCCAGGCCTTTCGCGCGGCATGGATTATCCCCCGATGTGGACCATGGAGCGGGAGGGCTTGAGGAAGCCGGGCTCACCGATGTGGTGACGGGCTTCTTTGCCGTAGACGGTCTGCGTGATGTAGGCAGAAAGCTCGGCGTCGTTTTCTCCAGCGCGCATCCGGCCGTAGAGGTCATGCTCGACCTGCGAAAAGAGGCAGGTGCGAATCTTGCCGTCGGAGGTGAGGCGGACGCGGCTGCACGCTCCGCAGAAGGCCTGGGTAACAGGAGCGATGATGCCGATTTCGCCGATGCCGTCAGGGAAGGTGTAGCGGCGGGCGGTTTCACTGGCCTCCCGCGGGGGCAGCGGGCGCAGGGGCAGAATGCGGCTGATGCGCTCGACGATTTCGTTGAGCGGGACAACGATGTCGGGTGTCCACAGGCGGCCCTCTTCGAGAGGCATGAACTCGATGAAGCGGACGATGACGTCTTCTTCGCGGGCAAAACGGGCGAAGCCTTCGATCTCCGCGTCATTGAAGCCGCGCAGCAGGACGCAGTTGATCTTGAGCGGAGTGAGGCCGGCGCCACGCGCGGCGCGGATGCCGCCGAGAACCTTTTGAAAGCTCCCGGGGATGCGGGTGATGCGCTCGAAGGTGGGCGCATCGACGGCGTCCATGCTGACGGTGATGCGGTTGAGGCCGGCTTGTTTCAGGGGCATGGCGAGCGAGTCGAGCAGGTGGCCGTTGGTAGTGAGGGCCAGGTCGAGCGGTTCGCCGCGGAGGGTGCGAAGCTGCGCGAGCTCGCGGATGAGATCGAGGAGGCCATGGCGCAGGAGCGGCTCGCCGCCGGTGAGGCGGACTTTCTCAATGCCCAGACTGACGAAGAGGCGGATCAGGCGAAGGTATTCTTCGATGCCGAGTTCGGGGTACTGCGCTCCGTGCTCACCGGTGCGGCAGTAGACACACTTGTAGTTGCAGCGATCGGTGATGGAGACGCGCAGATCATGGATGACGCGGCCATGGCTGTCCATGAGCCGTGTGGCAGCGGTGACTGCGGGCGACGGGCTGGAGGAAGCTGCGGCCATCGGCACCTATCAGGCTATACCGTTGCGGCCTGTTTTGCAGAATCGACGGGAACTCCCCGGCGCGGGCCGGGCAGATGCAGGCGCAACAGGTGGGCGGATCCGCTAGTCGATGCGCGGGGTGCCGCGGCGCAGAATGAGGCCGGTGACGCCGCATCCGATGACGATGCAGATGGCGAGCGCGAAGTAGTACGCCATGGGGTGCGCCCAGCCTGGCGAGTAGGTGAGATCCTGGCCGACCCAGAGCAGCAGGACCGTGGCGATCGCGGTGAACTGGCAGGCAATCACGAGCAGAGTGTGACCGAGCTCGCGGCGGTTGTCGAGGGCTTCTACCTGGTCAGGGGTGAGATTGCGTTCTTCGGGGGGAAGAAGGGCGTTTGCCATCCGAATTCTCCTGGTACTGGGCGGGCTCGCTAGCGATCTCGGAACCCACTGCAGACTGCACTCTTGATTCAATCACATGCGGAGGGCGACGCGCCAGCGGGTGCGCCGCGAAAAAACTCATTGGTAAGCGGAGGGAATCCGGGACAGCATCGCGGTGGATACACGCGCGCGAGGTGAGCCGATTCAGTCCATGAGGAAGGCGAGCGACTGGAGAGAGGTGATTTCGAAGGGCTTGCGGCAGCGGATGTTGGAGCAGGCCAGTTTGTCGTCGCGGCGCACCATGTAGGACTGGGCCTTGGCAAAGCGGGCGCGGTCGCGCTCGTCGGCGTGGCGCGGGAGCTGCGCGCGCTTGCGGCGGACGACCCAGGTGACCTTGTACTCGGCGGCCTGGCCGCATTTGGGGCAGGTGAGGGTGTGGGTGCGCATCTCCGTGGTTTCGTTGAAAAACTCTCGCTCTTCCATGATTCCGGTAACTCCTGAGGGACGCTCGCGGATGGTCCGCACGACTGGGGACTTTCGCCCCCCGAGTCCTCTATTCCATACTCGACCTTGCCATGAGGAAACGCAAGCCGGGCAAGTTCAGTGCAGAGAAGGCGGTGAAGGCGCTGGCGCGGGAGCGCGTGGGTCAGCCGAAGCCGGCGCGTGTGGTGGAGAGCGAGCCGCGGACGGGGCGGCAGGCGAAGCACAAGCCGAAGCTGGAGGAGATGATGCGCGACGGCGAGTGAAGCGCGGCGCGTAAGACGCGAGGCGACGGTTGTCTTACGGCATCTTTCGTGGGTCTTGCACGGGTCCAACGCGAGACGGGTGTCTCACAGATTTTGGGCATCTTGTCATACCGAAATCGTCCGTTGTCTTACGAAGTAGGGGGACTTGAGGCAGCAATGGAAGACGTGGGAGCGGTGTGTCTTACTCCGTGAGCAGGCTTGCTCTGTCCCAGCAGGACGAGGTGTGCGATGTCTTACGCATTGTTCCCTTGCGGTCTGCGCGCCGCCATTCAACCGGGATATGCTTCGAGCCAGTCGGCGAGCTCGGTGTGGCCTCGTTCGCGGGCGAAGTCGGCCGGGGACTTGCCGGTTTCGCAGTGGTGATGCGCGCGTGCGCCGTGGGCTAGAAGGAGCTTGGCCAAGTCGCGGCGGTTGATGGTCGCGGCGGAGAACAGTGGAGTAAATCCTCCGGCTTGCGTGGCGTTTGCGTCGGCGTTGTGGTCGAGAAGTAGGCGGATGGTTTCCGGATCACGGCCGAGCGCAAGAGCGGCGTGAAGGGGCTGGTTCCTCTGCGCATTGGCGGAGATGGCGGCAACGTCTGCTCCGGCGTACAGGAGAACGGCAACGCAGGCGGGCGTTCCGAAAGCAGCCGCAAGGTGGAGCGGGGTCCAGCCGTCGCCGGAGCGGGCGTTAGTCTGCTCAGGATGTTTGAGAAGGAGCGCGGTGAGGCGGGCGTCGTCCCCGATGGCCGCGGCCTCAAAGATGTCGAGTGGAATGGCCTGCTCGCGAAGAGCGGCGTGCAGGAAATCGCGGACCATGGTCTGGCCGGAATAGATGGACCACATCAGCGCGGAGACATCTTGAGCGTCGCGCCAAGAGGCGAGTGCGGGGTCGGCATGGACGGCGTCGGCCATCTCTGCGGTTGCGCCGGAGCGGATGAGACGCAGATAGTTCTGGTTCATGAGCGACTCATGTTGGATGGCCTGAGCAGGACTTCTGTTTCGGACTCTGTCGCGACTGCAATTTCTGAATAATGCATCGGCGCGCCTGGAATCGATGTGAAACCGTACGCAGAATCAAGCAGGACCGGACTGGTCTGGATTCCTTCATCCAGATGGTAGCAGGATTGCGTTGAGAAGGCCGGAAAAGAGAGGCGTCGAGGAACTACATCTACGAGCGGAACCCGGCGTTGCGGTTTAATCGGAATAGGATCCGGCGAAACAGGCCCATCATGCGGCGCGCGTCGAGGGGAGTGGGCGAGAGGCGGCGCAGCAGCACGCGAAGGTCGTGGCGATTGGCGGGCTGCATGGCGCGGGGCGAGTAACCGGCGGCGGCCATCGTTTGCTCGATGAGGGCGCCGAGGCGGTCGAGCGTGGACGAGGGCGCAGGCGCTGGCGCGGCTGGAACCGACGCTGCCGCAGCGCCGGCGGCGGAGGGATCGCCACAGCGCGTAGCCAGTTCGTAGAGACAGACGGCGGCGGCCTGGCCAAGGTTCATCGAGGGCTGGCGCGCGTCGGTGGGGATCTCGACAAGCGCATGGCACAAGGAGAGATCTTCGCGGGTGAGGCCGTGCTTTTCCGGGCCGAGGACGAGAGCGATGTGTCCATTCGCCGCAAGCGCGCGGTCTAACTCTGGTGTAAGCGCGGGAAGCGGGACAACACGCTGATCGGGCTTGCGATGGGTGAGCGTGCCGGTGCCGAGGACAAGGGTGCAGTCTGCGACAGCTGCGGCGAGGTGCTCCGCACGGTTGGCGTTTTGGAGAAGACTTTCGGCCTGGATTGCGGACCTGGCCTCGCGCCAGTGCGGCTCATAGGGCGCGACAACGGTGAGATGCGCGAAGCCGAAGTTGGCCATGGCGCGCGCGACGGCGCCAATGTTGAGCGGGTTGCGCGGACGGACGAGGACGACTTGGATGTGGTCGCGTTGGGCAGCGGTGAGCAAGAACTGATTGTAGAGCGGAGGCCGAGCCGCCGGTGCGAGGTCACGGCTGAGCTTTTGCCTCGAAGGGAATCTCGAGTGTGCCGGCTTTGTTGCTCCTGAGATCGTAGACGCCAGTGGCGAGCCGCAATGGCTGATCGGGCAAGTCGAGTTGCAGCCGCAGCGGGATGCCGGATTTTTGTGCGGCGGCAAAGGATGCAGGGGTAAGGTCGATGGCGGTGGCGCCGCCGGTCCAGTTGACGGCCTTGCCGCTGAGGTCATATGCGACGAGCGCGAGCTCGATGTTGCCACTGCGCGCGCCATCGGGCTTGAAGACCAGATCGAGGCCATCGGTGGGAACGGTCAAATCGACGAGGTAACGAGTGCTTGGACCGGAGAGAGTGCGGTTGCCGCCGGAGACCGGGGCGCCTGCGACGGGTTGCGGCAGCGCCGGAACGGCTCTGACGAGATAGACAATCTGCGTTGCACTGGGTAAGCCATCTCTCAGCAGAGGAATGAGCGGGTCACCACTGGCGGAAAGCGCAGCGCCGCTGTCAGCGAAGTAACCGCGGCGATATTCGAGCTTTTCGCTGTGTCCTGTGAGCTTGACTTCGATGCGGTGGTAGCTGCCATTGGGCTGCAGGGTCGAGGGCGTGTAGGCCAGCGTGTAGTAGTGCGCACCGTTCTGCATCGCGTCGGCCGCGGCTTTGCCCAGGTCGTTGGTCGTGTACATCGCTCGCCCGCCGGTGTCTGTCGCGATCTGCTCCATCGCGGCGATGTTGGCGGCGCGCGCGTTCTGGTCGCGAGCACTCTGCTGGGTCATGCCATCGATGCTGGAGTTTTCCGCGGTGTTGGAGGCCTGCGTCCAACTGTCATTGGAGATGCCCGCAGCGCTGACAGGATAGACGGCGACGCGCGCCGCAGCCAGCAGGCTGGTGGTCGTGCGTACTTCGGAACTGAAGGCCTGGTTCTGCGCGAGCGTTTGCCCGATGCGGTCATCGGGAAAGATGGCGAACGGAAAATCGCTCGCGTACCAGATGAGATTCTTGCGGCCGGGAATTCCGGCCAGATAGCGGGAGAGCGCATTGAGGGCTTGCAGCGTGAGCGTCGAACGCTCATTGGCGCGGAGCTGATTCATGGGTGCGATGCTGTTGTCGCGCATGCCGAGGCTCTCTGCCAGACTTGCGGCCTGCATCTGGTCCATCGCGTCGTCCTGCGCGGTGTGAGCGATTGCGGTGGTTCCGGGAGCGGGTGCGCCTTTTCCACTCATCGCGGCTTGCAGCTTTGCGGGATCGCCGGTGAAGCCCTGCACGAGACGAAGCTGGGAGGACAGCGTAAAGACTGCGATGGGCGTGCCCTGGCGAAGCCCGCGCACAAAGGTACGAACTCCGTCGATAAAGGCGGCCTGGTCTGCGGCGTGGGTATTGAGCCTGTCAAGAAGAAGCACAGTGACCTGATCGCCGGGCGGCGTTGCGGGCTGATTGGTGAATTCCCGCGGCGGCAGCTGAGGCGTCGTGGGCGTGGAGGCGGCAGGGGGCGGGACGTTCTCCTGAAAGAAGTCGATGGTCTGAGGCGCGCCATTGTCGAAGACCCGAAAATCCTGCTGCTGGAGATGAAGCGCAGGCTGCTTGCCTTTGGTGACCACGACATCAATGAGGACAGCGTGCGCCTGGGCCTGGAAGGTGGGCGGCTGAGATGTCGTGGGGGACGTGCTGATTTGCGTGTATGCACTGCGAAGAAGCAAAAGAGTCGAAGCGATCAGCAAAACCCGGCAAAGAAACCCGCTACGCATGATGGACTCCCGCAGGACAAGCCAGTATAAGGGTGGGATGCTCGGAAGCGGCGGTTGGTACACTGCCTGCAACCCATGATGGACTGGACCAACCCGGCGGCGACCGCGCTGGAGCAGATTCGCACGGCGCCGATTGTGCGCTTCAGCGTGCTGGCGCTGAGCTCGATCTTCTTTCTGGTGGATCCGTTTGCGGCGATTCCATCGTTTCTTGCGATCACGAACCACTGCGACGCGGCGCGGCGCAGGCGCATGGCGCGCAAGGCTGCGCTGACATGTTTTGTGGTGCTGGCGAGTTTTGCGCTGGCCGGGCAGGTCATCTTCCGGCTCTTCGGCATTACGCTGCCGGCGTTTGAGATTGCCGGGGGTCTGATTCTGCTGCTGATTGGGCTGGACATGCTGGAAGCGCGGCGCTCACCCACGCAGGAAGCCACGGGCGACACCGAAGAGGCGGCGGCCAAGGAAGACGCAGGGATTGTGCCGCTGGGCGTGCCGATGTTGGCAGGACCAGGCGCGATCTCGTCGGTGATGGTGCTGGTGGGGCCCGTGCCGGCGCTGTGGCATTGGCAGATGGGGGCGATTCTTGGCGCGATTGCCTTCACGTGCCTGGTGAGCTACTGGGTGCTGGCCGGTGCGGGGCGCGTGCGCGCCTTCATGGGCGAGACGGGCATCCGCATCCTGGTGAGAATCATGGGGTTGCTGCTGGTGGCGCTGGCGATGCAGTTCTTTGTGAACGGGCTGACGGATTTGGGAATTATCGTAAAGCCCTGATGATTAAAGCGCTCAAAAGTGGGTTTCCCACAGTTTTAGGGAGCTTTCCACAGGGTAGTGCGCTTGCCAAGAACCGGGTCCGTTGATATTCTCAGAAAGTCGCAACCGGGCGGCGCACCTGAAAGGGAGCCGCTTGCAACTAAGACTGCCTCATGGTACTCTTAGGGAGTTGCAAAGGAAGCAGTGGAGCTTTCCAGTGGCCGTAGGGCCTGCCCGATGTGGGACTTGGAAGGCTGGTTCGTTGGGTCAGGTGAGGCAAGAGCCCCTGGACCCCTGTAGGGAATACCGCAGAGAACAAGCCATTGCATGACCCGGGAGTTCGCTCCCGCGAGCCTTATCGGCTCGGGCGATGTGTCGCCGGTTGATCTTTGAGAATTTACGCTGCGCGAAGACGGAAACGTCAGACGAGCAAAAAATGCGAAAGATGCATTGACAAAGCTCGAATGTTTCGATAGTCTTAAAAAGTTCGCGCAAAAACGCTGCAGACTGCTGCGATATGCAGATGTAGCCAGCGTAACAAGTTCGAGGACACCCTGACCGAATGGTCCGGGCCTCGATCCAAAGGGCACCGCTCAGGCGGAGCGCTCTTACGGATCTTTGACAAAATGGTTGAACGTGCCAGTCGTGAGATGCGATCGAGTTTGGCTTGATCCTTCTCACAAGGTAAGGCGTCCGGGCTTTCGAGCTCGTGACGCGGCCGATCCCAACGACCTCCGTCGAGTGGGTGAGGCAACAGGTTTCAAACGAGAGTTTGATCCTGGCTCAGAATCAACGCTGGCGGCGTGCCTAACACATGCAAGTCGAACGAGAAAGTGGAGCAATCCATGAGTAAAGTGGCGCACGGGTGAGTAACACGTGACTAACCTACCCTTGAGTGGGGGATAACTGAGGGAAACCTTAGCTAATACCGCATAATACCTACGGGTCAAAGGAGCAATTCGCTCGAGGAGGGGGTCGCGGCCGATTAGTTAGTTGGCGGGGTAATGGCCCACCAAGACGATGATCGGTATCCGGCCTGAGAGGGCGCACGGACACACTGGAACTGAAACACGGTCCAGACTCCTACGGGAGGCAGCAGTGGGGAAT